>DAISJD010000008.1:0-55792 GCA_036821645.1 Aliidongia sp. | reverse complement strand
CGGGGCGGTCTTTCGGGGTGTTTCTGGGCCAGTTTCTGGGTCAGTTCCTGGGGCGGGTTCGACCGGGCGATGGCCGCAGCGCCGATCGGCATCTTGGGTCAGCGCGATCATGGCGGCTTCGATTTCGTGCAGCAGCGCGGTTTGGCGCGCCTCGTCGGCGTCGGGCGGCACGACGATCGGTTCCCCCCACAAAAACACGCCGCGTCCGAACGGCAAGGGCAGGTGAAAACTGTCCCAGGTGCCCAAAATCCGCCGCCGGGTCGTTGCATAGGCAAACGGAATGATCGGCGATCCCGAGAGGCGGGCGGTTGCGACGATGCCCGGTGTCATCCGCATGGCGGGCCCGCGCGGGCCGTCGGGGGTAATGCCGACCGATTGGCGATCCTTGGTCAAGGTGCGGACCATCGTGCGCAGGGCCGCCATACCCCCTTTGGTCCGCGATCCGGTGATGGTGGTAAGCCCGTAATAGGCCACGGCATCGCCGATGATCCGCCCGTCGCGATGACCGGAAATCAACATGCCGAGATAGCGCCCGCGCCGCCAGGCGACCGGCAGCATCAAGAGACGACCATGCCAAAAGGCGAGGATGAAGGGGCGATCCTGATCCCAATAGCAACCGGGATAATCGCCGCCGATCACCTGCCAGCGGGTGGTGCGATGGATGAGGCCGATATAGCCCGCAATCAGCCCGCAAATCAGGCGATGGGTGGCCTCGGAACGGAGAATGCGGCGGACGAGCCCCATATCGGTTGGTTTCGTTCTGGTCAGCGCACAGGGTGCAGGTTGGATAGGAATTGCTCGGCCGAGGCGGCCCAGGTGAATTCCTGCGCCCGTGCCCGGCAGGCTTCGGCATCGATCTCAAGCGCCTGCATTGCGGCGCTGTAGAGATCTTCGCTCAAAACCCCGACGCCGGAACTTTCGATCACATCGATCGGTCCCGAAACCGGAAAGGCCGCGATCGGCAGGCCGGAGGCCAGGGCTTCGAGCATGACGAGGCCGAACGTGTCCGTGCGGCTCGGAAAGACGAAGGCGTCGCTGATCCCATAGTAATAGGCGAGATCGTCGCCTTCTTGCCGGCCGACGAATCGGACATCGGGATAACGCCGTTCCAATTCCGCGCGCTGCGGCCCGTCGCCGACGATGAGTTTGGTGCCGGGCAGCGGCAGATCGAGAAAGGCGGGCAGGTTCTTTTCCACCGCCAACCGACCGACATAAAGAAAAAGCGGCCGGGGCAGGTCGATCGGGGTCTTGGCCAGCGGGCGGAACGAGGTGAGATCGACACCGCGCGTCCAGCGTTTCAATTGCTGAAACCCATAGGCTTCCAATTCGCGCCGGACCGAGTCGGTCGCGACCATGGTGGTGGCGGCCGGGGCGTGAAACCGGCGCAGAATTTCATAGGTCCAGCTTTGCGGCACGCCCCAGCGGGCCTGAATGTAATCGGGAAATTTCGTGTGGAACGAGGTGGTGAAAGGCAAATGTCGCCGCCTGCAATAACGCCGGGCGGCATAGCCCAATGGCCCTTCGGTGACGAGATGGATCGCGTCGGGTTTCGCCTCGTTCAAGATCCGCTCGACCTCGCCGCCGGGGGCGATGGCGAGACGGATTTCGGCATAGGTCGGCAAGGGAATGGTCGTGAATCGATCCGGCGTGATCATCAAGACCGTATGCCCGACCCGTTCCAACTCGCGCTTCAACGAGGTGAGGGTTCTAACGACTCCGTTGGTTTGCGGGAGCCAGGCATCGGTGACGATGGCGATCTTCATTGAGGTCCGATCGGGGTTAGAGAGCGTTCCGCCCGTCCCCGATCAGGTGGCGAGGGCAGGGATGATTTGCCTAGTCAACGGATCGAAGCGGCGACGCTCCATCCAATGAACGATTTCGAGCCGTCCGTCCAGATGTTCGACCAAGGCCGAACAGCTTTCCACCCAGTCGCCATCGTTGCAATAGAGGATTCCATCGATCATGCGCATTTGCGCCTTGTGAATATGGCCGCAGACGATCCCGTCCACCCCGCGCTTTTTGGCCTCGTCCGCGATGGTTTTCTCGTAATTGCCGATAAACTCGACCGCGTTTTTCACCTTGGATTTGAGATAGGCCGACAGCGACCAATAATCATAGCCGAAATAGCGCCGGATCTTGTTATAGATCCCGTTGACGCCCAGCATGATCGTGTAGGCCCAGTCGCCCAACAGCGCCAACCATTTCGCATGGGTGACGACCCCATCGAAGAAGTCGCCGTGCAGAATCAACAATTTCTTGCCGTCGGCTGTGACGTGAATCGTGTCATCCTGCAATTGGATGCCGCCGAACACGAGATTCGAGGCGGAAAAATCCCGCAAACACTCATCGTGATTGCCGGGAATGTAAATGACCTCGGTCCCCTTGCGCGCCTTGCGCAGCAATTTTTGCACCACGTCATTGTGGCTTTGGGTCCAATACCAGGATTTTTTCAGCCGCCAGCCATCGAAAATATCGCCGACGAGATAGAGTTTTTCCGATTCCGTGTGGCGCAGAAAATCCAGCAAAAACTCGGCCTGACACCCGCGCGTGCCCAGATGCACATCGGAAATCCAGATGGTGCGGTACTGATGAAGGGGGCCGGTCGTGGTCATGAGATCATCCTGGCGCGCGGGGTCCGTGGCGAGACGCGATCGAAAAGACCCCGAAACCCCCAGTCGCAGGCCCCCGGATCCCGATACAACGGGCCCGCACCTTACCGCGCCCACCCCGCCTGTCAAGCCGAAAGCCTGCAAGGCAGCAAGTGAAAACGGAGTGTATTGAGGGGGTTATCGTCATAAAATTATTATATTCCAATCATGAATTCGTCATGAACGGGTCGTTTTTGCTTTGATTACTCTGAAGAGTGGGGTTTTACACGGGCGTTTTATCTTGGCAGGTGTTGGTGTCGGTGTTTTCATTCCGGCAGGTCGGTCTATGATCCCAATCGGTGATTTCGGGTCTTGGCAATTGAATATTGCGGATTTCGGACGAAGCATCACTTTCAGGACACGAATCAATTGACGGGCACGAGAGCCGCCATCCCTATGAATGAAGTGCCATTTTGCCAAATCTTACGGGACCAAAACCGACAAAGTGCCCGCAGATAAAGCGCCGATTGGCCCCAGCGGCTGTGCCGCCAATCAATCCGACAGGATTTTCGCGTTACGCTTCGCCAGTTTTGAAGCGCTCATTCTAGTTATAATCCGATAATTTGGTTTTTTGTGCAATTTTTTTATTAAATTCTATTAAAAACAGAGCATGAAACATCTATTCTCTTTTATGTTCTTATGCATCGTCGCACAATATTCCCATTCACGACTGTGTAGAGAAATGATGCGTGCATGCGTTTGAATGAGATTAACTAAACCGCAAACCCGTGCAAAAAAGCAGACAGTCTCGTATCGATAAATCATGTAAAAAATGGCCGCACACTTGCCGGGCGCGGTCTTTATGCTTGTTTGCCGTCTTCCCACGGCGGCACCCCCTTGAACGCAGCGGCGAGAAAATCGACCATTGCGCGCACCTTGGCGGAGAGGTGGCGGCGGCTGGGATAGACCGCCAGAATGGCGATGGGCGGTAGGGGGTAATCGGGCATCAGGCGCACTAGGCGTCCTTCGCGCAGATCCTCACCCACGAGAAACGTGGGCAGCCATGCCATCGCCTGGCCCGACAATGCCATGGCCCGCACGGTGTCGCCATTGTTGGCGGAAAAGCGCGGGACGATGCGTACGCCATAGGGATGTCCATTGGCGTCGAGGAAAGGCCATTCCTCGGGTTCCGGGGACAGGGTATAGGCGATACAGGCACGATTGACCAGATCATCGGGCGTGGCGGGGGCACCATGGGCGGCAATATAAGACGGTGCCGCGCATACGATATTGTGCGATATCGCCAGTTTGCGTACGACATGGCTCTGCGACCCCCCGCGAGAGATGCGGATTGCAAGGTCATAACCCTCGCCCACCAGATCGACGACACGATCGGACAGGGAAATGTCGAGCTCGACATCGGGGTAGGTTGCCATGAAGCGTGGCCAGAGCGGTGCCAGATGTATGATCCCAAAACTGAGCGGGGCGTTGATGCGCAACCTGCCGCGCGGAGCATGGCTGTCGGCACTGGCTGCCGCCTCGGCTTCGGCCACATCATCGAGGACATGGCGCAACCGCTCATAGAGTGCCGTACCGGCCTCGGTCAACGAGAGGCGGCGGGAAGTGCGGTTGAGCAGCCGCGCGCCCAGGTGTGCCTCTAGCTCTGCGATATAGCGTGTAACATTAGCCGGCGAGGTGTCCAGCGCGTCCGCCGCGCGGGCAAAGCCGTTCTTGGCGACGACCGTGGTGAACACTTCATAGGCGCGCAGGCGGTCCATACGGTAAGCTTTCATTCAGTTATTCTGAATGAATAGATCATTTTATCCCCATCGATCAATCTTTGCTTTGGGTATACACCAACCTTGTCAGCACGATCATTGTGCTGTTCCGAGCGAAAGGAACCCCCGCCATGAGCCGTCTCACCACCAAGACCGCCCTCGTCACCGGTGCCACCAGCGGCATCGGCCTTGCCACCGCCCAACGCTTTCTGGCAGAAGGTGCGCGCGTTGCCATCACCGGCACCAATGCTGAACGCCTTGCAGCCGCACAGGCGCAGTTGGGGGGTGACGTTCTTGCCATTCTCGCCGATGCCGGCGACGTTGTCGGGCAACAGGCCGTTGTCGAGGCCATCAAGGCCGAATTTGGCAGACTTGATGCGCTGGTGATCAACGCCGGCATCGCCGACTTCCGTCCTATCGAAGCCTATGATGAGGCTGGTTTCGACCGCTCCTTTGCGGTCAATGTAAAAGGACCCTATTTCCTGATTCAGGCGCTGCTGCCGGTGTTGGCCAACCCGGCCTCGATCGTCTTCAACGGGTCGATCAATGCCCGGATCGGCATGCCCAACTCCAGCGTCTATGCCGCGACGAAGGCCGCACTGATCTCGCTGGCGCGCACGCTGTCGGGTGAATTGATCGGCCGTGGCATCCGTGCCAATGTGGTGAGCCCCGGACCGGTTGTAACCCCGCTTTACGGCAAGCTGGGCCTGAGCGAGGCACAACTGAGCGATATGCAACAGGCGATCCTCGGCCAGTTGCCGGCGGGCCGTTTCGGCACGCCCGATGAGATTGCCGATGCGTTCGTCTATTTCGCCTCGGATGAGTCCCGGTTCACGGTCGGCAGTGAATTGATCATAGATGGCGGGATGAGCAACCTGTAAGCCAGCAAAACGCCGTGTTCTCTGCTGTGAACACGGAACTTTCCTTCGACACCGCGAGTTTTTTCTTCGTCGCACCGTCAAAGCCGAAAGATGCAAGCCAAAAGGCGGGCACGATAGGCAAGAGAGGGCGAGAGCCCGTTACTCTAAATTGGAGAATTGTCATGGATTTACAGCTCAAAGATAAGATTGCCCTCGTTACCGGCAGCACCGCTGGCATTGGTCATGCCATAGCCAAGGCGATGATCAACGAAGGGGCGCATGTCATCGTCAATGGGCGTACCCAAACCGCTGTCGATGGTGTGGTGACCGAACTCGCCGGGTTGGGTGCCGGTAAGGTTGCTGGTTTCGCCGGCGATCTCGGGACGGCCGAGGCGGCGGGTGCGCTGCTTGCGCGGTTTCCCAGGGTCGATATTCTGGTCAATAATCTGGGCATTTTCGAGCCCAAGGCTTTCGAGGATATTCCTGATGCCGACTGGCTGCGTTTCTTCGATGTCAACGTGCTGTCTGGGGTGCGCCTTGCCCGTGAATACTTGCCAGCCATGCGAGAACGGAACTGGGGCCGCATTCTTTTCATTTCCAGTGAAAGCGGGCTTCAGATTCCGGCCGAAATGGTGCATTACGGCGTGACCAAAGCTGCCCAGATCGCTGCTGCGCGCGGCATCGCAGAGTCGGTTGCCGGTACCGGTATCACGGTCAATTCGGTGCTGCCTGGTCCTACGCGCTCTCGGGGGGTGGGGGATTTCGTCGATGCATTGGCGCAATCGGGCGGTAAAACCCCCGACCAGGTCGAGGCCGAATTCTTTGAGCATGTTCGCCCAACCTCGCTGATCAAGCGTTTCACCAGTCCCGACGAGATTGCCGCCATGGTGACTTATCTCGCCAGTCCGCTTGCCTCTGCGACGCACGGTGCTGCGATCCGCGCCGACGGTGGTGTTGTCAAGAGTGCCTACTGATATGCATTTGGGGGAAACCCCGCGAGGTGCCTTTCATCGGTGTGCGGCCCTTCATCGGGATGGGCCGCACACCCGTAAAACCTGTATAGAACCCCATGTTTTACCCAAAACGACCTTGCTATGCTCCGCCGGTTGCGGGGATGGGGTGGTTGTGGGTCATGGTGGCGCGGATACAGACGATTGCGTTTCAGGGGATCGAGGTTCAGCCGGTTGAGGTTCAGGTCCAGACCGCCGGGGGCCTGCCCGCCTTCATCGTGGTCGGCTTGCCGGACAAGGCGGTTGGGGAATCGCGCGAACGGGTGCGGGCGGCCTTGTTGGCGCTGGGCCTGTCCTTGCCGCCCAAGCGCATCGTCGTCAACCTCGCCCCCGCCGATGTGGTGAAGGAGGGCAGCCATTACGACCTGCCCATCGCCATCGGGTTGTTGGTCGCGATGGGCGTCTTGACGGCGGAGGATATCGATCCGTACGTCTGTCTCGGGGAATTGGGCTTGGACGGTACGCTCGCCCCCGTGGCCGGGGCCTTGCCCGCCGCGATCGGGGCCAGTGCCCAGGGGCGCGGCCTCATCTGTCCCGCTGCCTGTGGCGGCGAGGCGGCATGGGGCGGGGATCTCGATGTGTTGGCTCCGGCCTCGCTTTTGGCACTGATCAATCATTTCAAGGGCGATCAGGTGCTGCGCCGTCCCGAACCCGCCCTTGCGGTGGAACCGGACCGTCCCCTCGACCTTACGGATGTAAAGGGCCAGGAAAGTGCCAAGCGCGTGCTGGAAATCGCCGCCGCCGGGGGGCATCATCTGTTGATGTGCGGGCCGCCCGGCTCCGGCAAATCCATGTTGGCCGCCCGCCTGCCCGGCCTGCTGCCGCCGCTTGCCCCCCACGAGGCGTTGGAGGTCAGCATGATCCATTCTGTGGCGGGGTTGCTGCGCGAGGGGCGGTTGATGCGCCACCGCCCGTTTCGGGCCCCCCATCACAGCGCGTCGATGCCGGCCCTGGTGGGCGGGGGTTGTCATTTTTAGAAATAAATGCGACTTTTTTGAAATTGATGCGACAAGTTAATGTATTGTTTATTTCCTCTGGGTAGAGAATCTGTTCTATTGTAAATGTTTTCCGATACGGACCCCATGGAAGTATCTATCAGACGTCTTTCAAAAGCTAAAAGACCAGTCTTTGATTGGAGGGATGGATTAGAAAAAGATACAGACTATGTTGTCTGGTGGTATGGCGGTGTACAAAAAAATCAAAGAGCACAATCTTCACCAAAAATTGCAATTTTTTTTAGAAAAATGGATAAAAATAAATTATTACTTTCTTGGAAGAAGGTTTATGTCGCTATTGGTTCGTTGAGTGCGCTCAGAATCGGTACAATATGGAATAATGGTTACTGTAATTCAGAAATTGAATTCGAGATAAATGAGTTTAAAGTAGATTTTACAAGAAAAAAATGGGAATTTATATCGCCATCGCAATTTCAAAATAGTAAACGTGAGTTTTTAATTGATTATAATTCGTATGCTTTAAAATACCAGAGAGATAAGAACTGGTTAGTAAGCTTATCTCAAAACGATAATTATAATATTATTATTCCATGCACTGAAATTTTGATTCGGCTTTATGGTCGATCTCAAGAGGTCTCTCGTATTATAATGACCTATAACTGGAATGAAGTTCAAGAGAGATTGTCTGTTCCTTTCGATGAGCCAAGACCACCAGGCACATGGGCTGTTAAGTTGCAACCGAATTTGTACAATGGGGATGTAACATACGTTGCGCACACTTTATACGATGAATATACAAAACATGTTTCCAAGGAAATTTATGCACAGATTGAAGCGGCATATTATGGACAAGGAGGGCACGCGTTTATCAAAGTTTCCCCTTGGTTTCAAGGACCAGCTACGATTAAGGTTTCTGGATTGTGGATTAATAATCATCAAACGTTTCTTGCACTGAGACTGCTTGGCTGTAGTGATCCAAAAGGTAGAACAATTCTTCGCGATCGGCAAAACACCAATAAAACAGACACTCCTTCCGATGAAGACGGTAAGGGGAAGGGCTGGAAGAATGGACAAGACCGTAACCAACCCGATCATATCAAAATGACTAATAATGATGAGCCGGATCAGGACGGGGGAAGTTTAGAAGAAGAGGAAGACGATTTTGAAATTCTTGGTGAGCCAAGAGCTATCGTCGATATCTATAGAGACAAAGCAAAAACGTCATCGGGTACAAAAATCATCGTTGACGGTTCGGACGGTTACTCCCCAGGTGAACCGCATGGAACGCAAAAAGACGTCGGGCACGTGTCGATCCATGCAAAGCCGGTTTTTGAATCCGAGGGAACATTACGTGACATGTGGAATGCCTTTCGATGGTTAAAAAATGAATATCCAGAAAAGGTTCTATCTGTTGAGTGGTTTACCTTTGAGGATGGTTTCAAATCTGATGAAGAGCCCAAACTTATCGCATTAATTCCAATCCCCCTCGAAGATGTTTCAATAGAAACTAGTGTGAGAAATTGGGTTTATTATGATTTGGAAAGAGAAATACCAAGAGGAATTTTTGTTGTAAGACTGAAATTTATTGATAAAATCATATATATTTTTGAAATACAGCGCAGGAAAATAAATAAGAAAGATGATTTAGGATACATGAAAAAAGTAGAAGAACCGCTAACAGGCTTGGTTTTTGAGCTAAAAGATGAAAATTTATTTCTAAATTGGTTAAATTTATTTCTTTCAAGAATTAGATATCAAAAAGGGGTTATGAAAAATTTAACTGGTCTTTGCACAGGTACTGCCGAGGCATTTAAACATTCCTCTTCATTTGATGACCAGTTTCCCTGTCACTCAGCACTGTTAAACGCATTGAGTAAAATGGATATCAATCTTAATTAATATTTATTAAAACTAATTATAGATTTATTTTAATAAAAATACATCTATTACGTTTGTTGACAAATCCGATGTTGGTTGACAAAGCTAGTTTTGGTTGACAAATTTTGAAAAAAGCACATCTTTGAATCATTCTACGTGGGGCACAGGGAACATGGTACCTTGGGATGTTCATGCAGATCTGACAGAAGAACGGCTTAGTGCGGTTGCTCGACTGATCGCCAGAGGACGTAACGATGCATTGGAGAGTAATAACACTTCAATTGGCGATAATGGATGGACCCTGGGTTCCTGCGCGTTTCAGTATGGTCGTTATCGCATAAGAGAAGCGGCACAGAGCCTAGGCTTTGAATGGTTAAAAATCATTGATGGTAGCTTACGATTCATTTTTGCCATCGGTCGCATTCCTGTCCGTTTCTATCGTGGTTTAGCTGACGAGCCAAATGATCGTACCAAGAGCCAATCCTTCAATGATCTGCGGCAGTTATCTTTTGATTTTGATAAAGATATAGAAATTAGTGATGAAAAATTTTATCGTTTTGCAGTCGAAACTGATGATGATGGTAGTATAATGGCAATTAAATTTATAGTATTTGATGAATTTTCCCCACCATATGTTATATGGGAAGTGCCTTTGGGTGTAAAGGTTCCCACAATATTCTCCGTTGTGTCGGACGTTGATGAAGGTGTAGAATTGCCGCCTCCTGTTGTTGGTTTGCCAGGTGAGGATGCTAATGATTTGAGTTCTGCAAGTTAGTCTTTTGCTTTGGTTGTTTATCTATGGGAAAGGGTGACGGCTTTTGCCGATTTTGCGTATGTCTCAGGAACCTGACAGATTTAGCGGTGAGCAGCTCCGCCTTGCCCGGATAGCCTGGGGGCTTTCTTTGGACGAGGTTGGTCAAGCCGTGGGTGCAACGCGTCAGTATGTTCAACAGTTGGAAACTGGCGCAAAGAAACCGAATGGGGAGATGGTTAGTGCTCTCAGTGATATTCTTGACGTAAAAAATAATTTTTTACACACTTTATTTGAATCGAGCGTTAAGCCGGAACAATGCCATTTCAGAAAACAGTTTTCTACACCTGCATCTCTTACTAGTCAGGTCTTGGCGAGGGGAACAATCTTAGACAGGATTGTTTCTGAACTAGATTCTTGCTTGAGATTACCTTTGGTAAATTTCCCTGATGCTACGGTAAATAATGTGAATGAAGTTGAACAGATTGCAGAGTACGCGCGTGAGTATTGGGGGTTGGGTCTTGGAGGACCAATAGTAAGTGTGATGCGTGTCGTGGAGAATGCTGGTGCAATTGTAACATGCCTAGGGGGTATTTCGGAGAGAATTGATGCACTTTCAATGGCACGTCCTCGTCCAATAATTGTTAGGAGCTCTTCCAAGGAAAGTCTTTGTAGGCTCCGCTTTGATATAGCACATGAAATTGGTCATCTTATACTTCATCGTGGTGTGCAGACAGGGAATCGTGAGACGGAGGATCAGGCAAATTGTTTTGCAAGCGCTTTTTTGCTTCCGCGAGCCGCTTTTATTAGAGAATTTCCTCGTGGAAAAAACCTGAACTGGGGTGCGATATTTGAATTGAAACTGAGATGGAAGGTTTCGGCTCGGGCCTTGGTAAGACGCGCATACGATCTTGATCTAATTAGTGCGACACAATATAGAACGGCAAATATTCGTATTGTAAAAAGTGGGCAAGCTAAGAATGAACGTTATGATGAGGAAATGCCATTAGAGGAGCCTGAACTCTTGGACAGGGCTCTTGAGCGACTGAACGAGCGCGGACCTAGTATGTTAGCGGGGATTAATGAAAGAATTGGTTTAGGTAAAAAGATTTTTGAATTGGTAACCGGTTATAAATTTCCCGAAAAAACCATCGAACGTGATTTTGGTCCGAATGTAGTAAAATTCCCAGGTTTAAGGCAATAGAGCCTGATGCTCTTGGTTGATTAATAGATCAGTCAACAGCGCATGTTACCTAAAATGACTGATAGAATTTGCGAGTGAGTAGTCTCTTTGCTTGCCTCATACTTTGTTCATGACGGAAAAATCAACTACATTCAAAGATGACGACAAAGAGCCCCAGTCTCAATCTGACAATTAAGGTCGTGTGTCGCTGCTAACCAAAGCATTCATACATCGCATCTTAGAAAATTGGTTGACCTATTTTAGTAATTTAATAGACATAGTGATATGTAAAATATTAACCATATATAGTGGTTGACTGTAAAAAAAAACTATATATAGATTTTAGCACTCATTGTGTCAGAGTGCTAACTGTGTGGCTGGCGTTGTTTTTGAAGGGAGCAATCGTGGCTGACAAACATCAAGTTGTTTTTTATCCGGTTGGCAATGGTGATACGACGCAGATCGTCTTGAGCGATGGTCGACGCATTCTGTTGGATTTCTGCCAACGCGTGAAATCAGAAGATACTATGATACCTGAGATTGATTTGGCGGCGCGCCTTAAAGCTGATTTGAAAAAAGTGAATAAGGATTACTTCGATGTGGTGGCTTTTACCCACGCGGACCTTGACCACATTCAAGGGAGTACCGACTTTTTCGAGTTGCGGCATGCCCAGAAATATCAAGGCAGTGATCGCATTAAAATAGAGGAGCTCTGGGTTCCAGCAGCGATGCTCCTTGAGAAGACAGATAATGATCATCAAAAGGATGAATTTGTTCTACTCCGTCAAGAAGCAAGACATCGTTTACTTGAAGGTAAAGGCATCTTAGTGTTCTCAAAGCCCAAAGAACTGATTGACTGGCTCGAACCATACTTGAAGAAGCGTGATGAGCCCGCTTCGGCACGCGATCATTTGTTTGTTGATGCTGGCACGATTGTGCCTGGTTTCTCGTTGGGCGCAGACAAGGTGGAGTTCTTCTGTCATTCTCCGTTTATCAAGCACTGTGATGACGGCGATATCATCCGAAACGAGGCTTCCCTGGTTTTCAACATTCGTTTTCGGGCTGGTTCGGAGGAATACGACTATCTTCATTTTGGAGATGCAACTTGGGAGAGTGTAGAGGATATCGTAAGCACGACATTGTATCACAATAATGATGATCGGCTTGTCTGGGATCTGTACAATGTCCCCCATCATTGTAGTTATCTTGCGCTGAGCGACAAAAAAGGTGAAAAGGAAACTGAGCCCAAGCCTCGCGTCAAAGAATTACTCGGGATGGGTAAAAGAGATGCGTACATCGTTAGCTCTTCCAAACCTATTACGAATACTGATACCTCATACGAGCAAAAGCAACCGCCTCACATCCAGGCCCGCAAGGCATACGAGAAATATTTGAAGAAAGTCGGGGGGCGCGAATTTCTCGTAACAATGGAGGAACCCAATACGGATAAGCCCGATCAAATCCTTTTTGAGATCACGAGAGCTGGTGTAACTTGGATTCGCCCAGTCTCCAGCGGTGCTACATTTATTGTTCAATCATCACCGCCGCGGGCAGGTTGATGATGGAGGAGTATCATGAACTGGCAGGTTTTAGTTCAGTCGCGAATGCGGGAGCTCTAACGATACAACGTGCCAGGAAGCTTTACGATGCGGTGGTACGCCATAGGGATTACTCGGTGATTAAACTCTTACAGCGCATGGGAGGTGAGGATACGCAGTTTGAGTGCCTTATAGTTGAGGTCAGGTGCAACGGTGTTCCTTCTAGGAACACCGTTGGTATAAACTTCCGAGAACGCTTGATGCTCTGTGTCCCTGCTGATCCAAAGCAGCTCATTGAGGTTTTAGTTTTACGCAAAGATTTCCCCGTTCTGATGCACCAGAACCAAGGAGTCATTGGTTATCCTGTCAGCCTGTGTTTGTACTTTGAATCAGCGGCATCCGTGCTTCGTACCTGGACTCCGCAGAATTTTCTGTGCCGAATCCAGTGGTGGCTCGAATGTAGTGCAAGAGGTGAACTGCACCCAACGGATCAACCAGTCGAAGATCTATTTTTTTTGAGTAAGTATGAGCTTATTCTGCCGTGGAATTTACCTGAACTGATCAAGAGTTCCGAGCATCGGTTTGTCATTGCTATGCCTTACCCTGCTCGTCATGATGGTGGTCTTACGTGCTTTCTCGAAGCGATCCCCAAAGATCATGAGGTGAATGTCAGTACCTCTATCCCAATCGAGATAAATCTGCCCCCTATGGTGCATGGATTCGTACAGCGTGATCCGCGTACCCTAGGAGAGCTCGCAGAAATTCTCACTGGACGCGGCATTAACCTTTTGACAATTTTGAGCAAAAATTTATTAGATAATTTAAATAAAATTGATAGTATAAAATCAAATAATAACAAAAGCACAGTTATTTTAATTCATATACCGATATGTAGGGCTAAAGATGCAGAGCCCAATGCTATAAGTCACCATGCATTCATTATATTTGGTGACATGTTAGATTTGGGTGTAGCTGTCGGTGCTTTTATCCAATACGAAGGAAAATATTTTAGAAACCAATTGCCAGGGATCTCTGAGCAATCTACTGAATGGCGCTCATGGGAAGTTCAGCGGATGGCAGTGCTGACGCGGAACGACGCAGCTGCCGCAAGGAAGCAGTCGGGTATTGACCACGAAGGCCCACAAGGTGTGCTTATAGGGGCAGGATCACTCGGTAGTGCGATGCTTAACTTGTGGAGCCGCGCTGGCTGGGGACATTGGACTGTCATAGATAATGATTATATCAAACCGCACAACTTGTCTCGGCATACGGCCTATGAGCAGCACATAGGTCAGGCAAAGGCATGTGTTGTCGCAAAATTACATACTGCTTCTGTATGTGGTGCCACCAAAGTTACGGCTCTCGAAGCAGATGCATCCGACTTTAGCTGTACGCCAGTTACCGACGTACTGTTTGGGGCGGAGCTGGTCATTGATGCATCGACAACGCTTGAGTATCCACGTGCAGCTAGTGCTGTCGACAAATTCAGCAGGCATTTCTCGGTCTTTATTGTACCAAACGGTAATGCAGGAGTTTTGCTTGCTGAGGATACCCAACGCCAACACCGCCTGCGGACCTTAGAAGCGCAGTATTACCGCGCCTTAATTCAAAATGAATGGGGGAAGAACCACCTTACTGGAAAGGCAGACTCATTTTGGAGCGGTACAAGCTGCCGAGATGTTTCGGCGGTCTTGCCATATTCGCGAATCATGGGTCAGGCCAGTACGCTAGCGGAGCAAATAATGTTATCCGCAATGTGTGAGAGGCCATCGATCCGAGTATGGCAGCGTGATCCGCTTTGTGGCACAGTGAAAGTATATGATGTGCCAGTTATGGCAGAACGGTCCATGCTACTTGGCGAATTAAACCTGTTTATCGATGAAGGCGTGGAGCAGCAGCTTCGTGACTGGCGGATACAGAGTTTACCAAACGAAACTGGCGGTATATTGCTGGGTTACTACGACTTCAATATCAGTGCTATCGTTGTGGTTACTGGTGTACCAGCTCCCTCTGATAGCAAGTCTGGTTCTTTGACATTTGAGCGTGGTGTCGTCGGTTTAGCTGAAATAGTTGCTGATGCAGCTCAACGAACTGCAAGCATTGTAGGTTACATTGGGGAGTGGCACAGTCACCCACCTGGTCACTCTGCTTCTCCCAGTAAACAAGATTATGCGCAGCTTTCTTATTTAGCGCTGCGCATGGCGAATGACGGGCTGCCCATAATTCAGATGATTGTTGGTGAAGACGATCTCCACGTCTTGTCACATATCCTATAATGATTCGTAGACATTCTGTATCAAAATACCAGTAGCGAGGGGGAAGCTGCAATAATGTCTTATATGTCACCGTCTGGAAGTGTATTAACGACTTCTTTTGTCTCGCCCCCCTCTTAGGACAGTCCTTGTCTACGGAGTTGGAGACGACTGTCAGCCAAAAGAAGTGGTGTCGGTTTTTGCTCCCTCTTTCGGCTTCTTAACGGCTTTCGCCTTTGTCTGTTCCAAATCTTCGCATGTTTCCAGAAGCACCCTGGAATAAGCCACGGCTGCGCTTAACGCCCACTCGGAACTTACTGCCATTCCCCAGAATGTGGCGGCTGCCAAGCTGATCACCGATGAGAAAATCAGCAAAGCCGGCAGATCAGCACCCATGTTCAAAACCCAACCCGCATAAGCTATCTGTGCTACCGCACAAATAGCTGCTACTGCCAATCCGAGCGGCCTCAAGCCGAGTAAGTTCCGTGCAAACCCATAGTTTATGTTCTGTGTGAAGACTAGGGGATAGGCCTTCTTGTCCCGGGTTTTGCGGACCAGCCACTCCCCAGCGGACTCATACTTTGCTTCCGCTGCGACTGGATCACGGGCTTCATCCACTGAGGATGGCATGTCGATGCCAATCGTGCGTAGTTTGTTATGGTAGCGGCGTTTCGTGTCAATACTAATGCGATTGTCGGTCCAGCGAAGCATCGCCGTCGTTGGTTTGCCCCCCCAGGCTTTGAACAACGCTGCTTCGAGGTGCTTACCCAGATTCCTAGCAAGGTATGCCAGCGCCGCCGGGCCACCTAACCCCGCAAGCAACCCTCCGATCACACCCCATGAGCTCCTTAGATCGGGGATAAGAGCGTAGGCCGATACGATGGCAGGGGCCATAGCAAAAAATGCTGGCAGTTGACGCGCTTTAAGAGTGTATTCATCGATAAGTGCCACTAATTACCCCTTTTTTGGAAATAAAATAACAACATATAGAGATGTAAATTTGAAAAAAAATTACATATAAAAAAAGTTGCAGATAATATTTTGTTTTTCATTCTTCGACGTTGTCATGAAATTGCACCTGATTCGCTGACACCCATCCTAAACGAGGTTCCATATTGTGTATATGCTGCAACTTCCTCCCTTTCGTTTCATGAATTTTTACACCGCGTCTCAAAAATGCGTTCGTGACCACTCTACGTGGATGAACTGCTGAATTTTTTGATGCAGAAACAAAGCCTGTTTTGTTTGGATGAGTGCCATGAGGGACACACGGGCCGACCAAACGATTCAGAATATCAGGTGAGATATTATTTCGGCTACCGTGGTGAGGGACCTGGATAAAACGACATGCGGAAAGATCCAGTCCATTCATATCAGCATAGTCACATGCTTTGCCAAGTGCCTGAATACCGGCATCACCAGTAAATAACAATTGGTTTCCGTTGAGATTTCCGTAAAGAACTACACTGCTTTCATTCTCATTCGATGTTTCACAGGTTTTTGAAAGCGTTTCTTTGTTCCAATTCTCAGTCACCCAAGATTCTGTAGCCAACTCTAAGTGCGAATCTTCAGTGAAAATGTTAGGATATGCGCTGGGAGTTTTATTGAACTGTGGAACGAGCTCTAAATACCATTCTTTACAAGGTGATAGGACTGTGAAGTCACCGATCTTTGCACCGGCATACGGCTCATAGATTGAGATTCCTTTTTCGTTTGCCAGCGTTTCAATCTGATAAGAGTGCGATAGTAGATCTTTCAGGCGAAACTCTAGACTCTTCTCGGTGATCCTGCCGTCCGTGAACCAGTGGCGGATCTGATCTACGTATTTCCAAGGACGATGAACCCAGACCTCACCAACATTCAACTGTTGAAGTACAACCTCAAGGCCAGATGCGTGATCTGCATCGGGGTGTGTGTTTACCAAGAAGTCGACGTAATTCGTTTTGTAATATTTCTTTATGTGATTCACTAAGTCTTGACCGGAAGCCTTAGTGCCTCCATCAATGATCATCACCTTGTAATTTCCCTCTTTTCCGTATCGCAAAGCAATGGCGTCGCCGCTCTTGTCGCCGTTGCCAACGGGTAGAAAATCAATTTCGTATCCATAATCTGACATATCTGGCTCTTTCAGAGTTTTATGATGCTCACAGACGCATCCACCTGATGAGTATTCATCTATACGGAGGGGTAAAATCCGACACGGTATTTTGTATATAAAAAACGCATTAAAATCAACCATTAAATGATAAATATATGTTAGTATTGGTAGTTTTTGCTTTAATTTGATAAGATAATCATCAATTAATAATATTAATTATGAAAATTTTGTAAAAAATTTTATTAATTTAAGATTAAAATTAATTTATTTAAATTTTGGTAAAAAATAATATCTATTATTGTGTTTAATATTGATTAAATTTAATTTAACAATTTCTGACGATGATTTTCTTGATAATTTATAAAAATATTGAATAAGAAAAATTGAAATATAATTCATATCTTTTTCATTTTTTTTATTTTTAGCACGTAATTTTATAATTTTATTTTTTAAAGATTTATCATTATAATTCTTTTTTGGAATTTTTTTTAATGATAAATTTGTATTTATTGTTTTATTGCTAAAATTTATAAAGCCTGTAATTGCTGTTTTTTGCCCTTGCGATTGAGATAAATATCGATTTAGCAGTGATTGATCGGGTAATTTCTCTCCTGACCCATGAGTCAGCTCCATCAAGGCAACTGCCGGGCAAAGTGCCAAACGAGCCGACCTCAACGTGCTCTTACCCTCATTGACACGGGCCATAAGCTCATTCAGGTAACCTACGAGTACCGTGTTTGCCACGGTCCCTTCAGCAAAAATCTGCATCATCTTCTCAATGCGTCGTTGCTCTGAAGCAGCTTCTCGGGCACCAATATCAATGATGAGCCCTTTTGTTTCCGCTAACCATCGCATTGGCAACCGAACGCGCCGTAACCCATCGGGTCCAAAATGATCCAATAATTTCAGATAATCGGGGATATTTTCCCACTCTTTATCGATTTGAATGAAAAACCCAATGTATTTTTTTAGTGAAACAGCAGCTTTATTTGATCCAACCTCAACAATGAGCCATTCAGCAAAATCATTGAACGCTATAACTATCTCTTCAGACCTCAATGCATTTTTATTTATCTGTATCTTCTTCCGACATAGTGCCAGCCAATAGCATGTTTGACACAATTTGCCTCTTCCTGCCGGAATCGATGAATTACATGACTGGCACTGTTTATTTTCATTTTCTGAGCATGTTTTACAGATGGCTTTTCCATCTTGTGTCACCGCCAGCAACCTGTGACGACCGCATGCCGAACACGATCCCAGATCCGCACGTGCGCATTTCGGACAGAGACGCAATTTCCCGCCGAGCCGCGTTATGCGGCTAAGACGAGATGACAGTGTAGCGCATACGTCACAAGGTTTCGGAGGACGAAAATAGGGGGAACACGCGTTGCAGACCGGTCCATACGGCGTGATCTTGCCGATCGGATAACCCGGTAATTTGCCACAACGGGAACAGGGTTTTGCAATTTCGCACTGTCGACAAACAGCGCCGGTATCGTTTTTGGGTAATCTGGCGACCTTTCCACATTTTGGGCATGTGCATGGTTTGAACACACGTGCATAACATGTCGCGCAATAATGGTGGTTCTTATACGTGCGCCAGAACTTCGCCACATAGCGACCGCATTCATCGCACATCGACAGTGAAGGATTATTGCTCCCCATATATCACCATTTTCCGCTGTAATCGCGCCCAGGCACGCATGACGGAGGCTTTCGACCTCTGTTTTCCAGAGCGGGTGATGCGAGGTGATTTCTTTTTATTTTCTTTTACGGGCAGACTCTTAAAAACTTTTTCAAGGCAAGTTGGTGGAACCAGCCGGGCGTTTTGGAAGACGTGAAGGTGCAATTTTGTTGCGTCGATTGCTTCAAGCAACCGACCTGGTCCTTCATTGATCACCTGCCAAGCGGATGCGATCAGTAACGACCGCTCGACACAAGGTAACAATTCGAGAGGGAGACCGGTTGCTGGAACGTAGTCGGGATCGATACTGACGCCCAGCATTGCAAACATCGAGGACAGTTGTTCGGTTTTTCCAAGGCATGACTTGCGAAATAGCGCGATGAAATACCTTGCCAGTGCAAACCACTCGGCCGTCGTCAGGATACCTTGGCCGTAATCACAATGAGACGACGATACAACCGTATCGGCCATGCTTTGAAACGCAAGAGCATTACAATCAAAGGGGATTTTAACCGCTTCCCTCAGATCGTGTTTGCACGAAGCACAAATGGCGACGTGTGCGTCTTCGGCGGAAAGCCTGTGTGGTTCAAAAACCGCATCGCAGTTTGGGCATCGATCCAAGAGCATGCAATCGTGCTTTGAGCATCCGACATGCCATGCCAAACGCCACTGAAGCCGGTAATACGGCGTTTTATCTTCTGCGAGGCAGGCGGGACAGATTTGGAGCCCGCCATGCCGCTTTCGGTTTCGTGTGCCGTAGGTCAGCAGCCAGGGCCAGTGCGGGGCGTCATCCGCGATCTTTTTGATAATTGTGCCCAGTGATCCGGCATTGAATGCCTCGGCCCTGATCCCGGACATGGTGCATAATTTGGCGAGCCGGTCTTCGGTTAATCCACGATCGAGGTCTACGATCCATGCACGCCATTCAGGCCACAGCGCGCCTGTTACCACCAAAGGGTCGCACCCATGGGCCAGCGCCACCCTGACTAGCCAGGATGAAAAAAGTTCGTCCGGCAAGAGCGGGACCGGGATCGTCCAGCGAGGGTTTACGCAATGCGCTCCCGGATGCCACGTGTGGGGCGTATCCATGATTTGCTCTCGATAATCTGTTTATCGATCTGTTCTTTTTTGCCATTGATTGCCTCGGTTGCGCATTCAATCAGCAAACGATGTAGGTCGCCAAGATTGCCGCCAGAGATGAGGTGCAGAGCAGCGGCTAGCTCTGGCTCAAAAAGCCGGGATGGGTTTTTGAGTGGCAGGATTTTCTCAAACCCGGCGAGCAGCCGTTGAAAATCGTGGTTCAGTCCCCATAGCGGCAATGAAATCACATCGAAGCGACTGGCGTGTTGCGGGTCAGTGTGCAAAACCCGAACCGCTTCCCGCGTCCCGACACCGACGATCGGGATGGCGAGTTCGTTGCACAACAATTTGATCGCGTTCATGACCTCGCGCTGCTTGATCGGAGTACCGGTCAGCAAGGAATGAAACTCATCAATGATGAGTATTCTTGTTCTACAGAGGCGCATCAGATGAATGACTTGATACCGGAGCTTCGCGGTTGGATCTGTGGGACGGTGGGGGGTAAAAAACCGCTCCAGTATCGACAGGTAAAGCCCCTTTTCGTCGGCGCTTGGCGGGGCTTCAGCCACAATGACCGGTTTTACCGGGTTGGCGTCCTCGTCGACGTAGCCTTGTCCGTGTAAATCACGAAACCGGCGAACCACCGTTGTTTTGCCGTTATTCGATTCACCAACAATCAGCAAGTTGGGCATCCGGGGCCTGGTGGGCTTTTCCATTAACCCCCGCATCGTGTCCAATATGGAACTCACTGCTGGATAGGCAATCCAACGCGGTTGGTCCATGAAGGCAATCCGCTCCTTGTCTGTAAACCCCATAATGTGCTGAAAATCCGGGTGAACATGATCGAAAGTGGTCATGAGATATCTCCAAAAATCTCGACATCACCGTCTATCAAACCTGGGACCGAATCGGATAAGACCACTCTTTGTGATGGGGTTTTTTGCGCAATCGGGGTAGCCGGGTTTATGTTTTTCTCATGTTCCTTGCGACGTTGGGCCTGACGCCGTGCTAATTTTGTTTTCTCCTGAGCAGCATCGACCTTGCTGCGCAATTCCGTGATCGCGTCCAATATCTGACGTTCATTCACGCTGTCCTTTCCCTCCTTTTTGAGGGCATCTCGGGCTAACTGATATTCCCAAATACTCATGGGTGGCAGCGACAGGTCTGCAAAGGGGATTTTAAAATATTGTCTCAGATCGGGATCAAAAAACCAGATTGAACTGATGTCGCGTGGGTCGCGCCGGAAGGTAAGGGATCGTTTTTCACCGCCCTTGCCTGGTTCTTCCGCGTTGATCCAGGGACGCAAGATTTCCGCATAGTATCTCATCCCATCGATGGTGACCCCGAATGCCTGAACCGTCCGTGAGAAGGATGGCAGGAAATCCAGGTGCAACGTCAAACGATCCACATGACGCGGCGGCAACCCGACGCCCTGGACTTCGGCGGTTCCAAAAATCCCGATTTCCCATTTCCTGAGCGGTGTCATCCCGATCCCGCTATGGCCGCTGTGATGGTAGAATTTGGTGATCAGCGTGACCAGCCATTCCTCAAACTCGGATTTGGTTAGGGATGCATGCTTTTCAGCATCATATCCGTCCTTGTGCTTGATCGAAGAAAATGTGGTACCCGGCAAGGCATGGATCTCATGGAGCAGGTTGCCCAGCATGCGCTCAATATGGCCACCGTACTGGGGCCGTTTCACGGGCCGGAATTCGAGATTTATTTTGTACAGAAGGCAGGACTTGCGAAAATTATCCGACCGAAAATCTGGGCCATTATCCGCATGGATTTTTTTCGGAACGCCCCATACCGGCCAATCAGCATCTACCTTATGGAGCAGCAGCCACTCTTCTTTCGGCAAAATGGCCTGAGCGATGCACATGCCGACGGATGTTCCCGATGGAGGATCGAACGACAGATAATAACCGACCACCATGCGGCTATAGACATCAATCGCTAGTGTTATCCAGGGTCTGCCGATTGGCTTTCTGTAAACATCGTCGACCAGGATGATATCGGCCGGTGTGTGGTCGATCTGTACGACCGACAGGGGATAATCGGCGTTCGGAAAGTTCCCCGGTACCGGAGTAAATTTATTTTTGGCCTTTTCTCTATAGCCGCGTCCTCTCAGACGGTCTCGTTCAGAAAGGTTATTCAATCGTGTCCGAATGGCGCTGGGGCTTGGTGCTGCGATGCCGCGCAACTGGCAGAGACGCTTTACTTCAACGATCGTTTTCTGCGCGGTTGCCCTTTGCTTGGTTAGATAAAAATCGCGAACAACTTCGTTGATAACCTCTTGGGCAAAGACAGGAAGCCGTTGGTTTCCGGTCCTCCAGCCCCGTTTCTGCGGTATCAGTGCGGAGAGCGTGCCGTAACCTCTGTACCTTTTCAGCCATCTGTACAAGGTCGCAGTATTGACGCCGACCTCCCTGGCACGTGCTTCGACCACGTCGCGACCGACAAGATCCTTGTCCACCAACGGCTCAATGGCACCAAACCGTTGCTGCGCGATTTGCCAATCTTCATCACCGATTTCTGACTGATCGGGCTCGATCAACCGTCCACGCTCCTGCGTCACAAGAGGGCGCAACTCTGCGATTCTGAGTGCCGCGCTACGCCCGGTCTCGACATGGGCACCGATGACGGTTTCAAAATCTAAAATCTGGATGATTTTGAAAACTGCATCCTCGTGTTGCACCAGGATACCGACATCGACGACGATACGGTCACGGTTCGGGGTGAAGAGTTCGTTCGGGTCTCTTTGTTCCTGCTTATCCATGGCATGGAACCCACAACTCAGTGTTTTCCGTCAGTGGTCTTGTTATATCACAATCCAGACGGCGCAACGCAAGCAGGTGCCAGATATGGGCAACCCCCTGTGGGCGGTAGATGCCCATGAAATGGCGTGCCAAAAGGTAATGCAGAGGAGCCGTACCCAGTTCGCCGATTGTCTTAATGATCCAAGCGCTTTCCTCTTCGGAAAAGGCCATCATCTTATACCGCTCTAAAAATTTAATGTTATTAAAGGCTTGATCCCGAATTCTTGTTTCATCATGAATATGAAACGACCATCCTTGCTCCTGTGCATATCGATAGCTGGCTTTCCATTTGGCGAGCCACTCGCGCCAGTGCTGACGCCATTCCGCTTCTGGTTTGACTTCCACGAGCATCGGCTTTGGGTAATCAGAATATTTATGATCGGTTAAACGGTAATAAACCAGAAAATCGGGAGTGTAGTGATATAGACGCCCGGTTGCGCTGCGGAAAGGGATCTGGCAAGGTTGCGCGACAATGTCGAGGACCGAAAGGCTGAATTCTCGACGGATCAGAAAATCACGTTCCAACGTGGATTCATATTCTATCTGTGTCTCGCCACGAAACACGTAAACGCCCGATACGCTTCTTCGTGTTGGCCCAATCTTGCGGGTCTGACTGATCATCGTCGCACCTATTTCGATCAAAAAGGGTGGCTGTCGCACTTAATATGATGAATTCCGTCGCAGTAATTTCAAAAAACACCACTCGTAGCCCGCAGATCGCCTTACCTACTGTCGCATCAATTTGTAAAAATGACAGGGGTATGCGCGCGAAACCGGGCGAGGTTTCTTTGGCCCATCGGGGGATTCTATTTTTAGATGAATTACCGGAATTCAATCGCGGCACGCTAGATGCCTTGCGCCAACCGTTGGAGACGGGCACCGTGGTGGTGGCACGGGCCAATGCCCATATCGCCTATCCATCGCGGGTGCAGGTCGTGGCGGCGATGAACCCGTGCCGGTGCGGGCATCTCGACGATCCGGGGCTCGCCTGCGCCCGGGCCCCCCGCTGTGCCCAGGATTATCAGGGGCGTGTGTCCGGGCCGATTTTCGATCGGATCGATCTGTTCATCGATGTGCCGGCCGTGCGGGCCGCCGATCTTTCCCTGCCGCCCGCCCGCGAGGATAGTGCGACGGTGGCCGCCCGGGTCGGGGCGGCGCGCGCCCTGCAAGTGGATCGCCTGCGCCGCTATGGCGACGATCGGGGGGTCACGACCAATGCCGAAACCGACGGGACCCTGCTGACCCGGATCGCGCAGCCCGATGCGGCGGGTGCCCGGCTCTTGGCCGAGGCGGCGGAAAAATTGCGCCTCTCCGGGCGCGCCTATCACCGGATCCTGCGGGTGGCGCGCACGCTTGCCGATCTTCAGGGGGCCGAAACCCTGGGCCGGGCCCATATTGCCGAGGCGCTGGGTTATCGCCGACGCGGGATTGACAAAAACGGGTCGTGATTCATGGAAAAACAATCGACGGCTAATATTATTCACCCCGGCACTGTCAGCCGATGGGCCTGTCAGGGGGCGGTCTCTCCCCAATCACCCCGACGAAGCAGGAAAATGCCGTTTTTACTCTCGGGCAAGAGCGCCGTATGGCGGATGATGGTGTGGGTTTCGCCCGGAAATTGGGTGGCAAAGGCGATGGTTTTGGCCATGGCCCGGATATCGTCCATGAGTGCGGCCAGACTTGCGACATGATCCGCCAGATCGGGGATGGGGGGCGTTGGGCCATCGATCGCCAAAATCGACCAGAGGGAATTATGCTGCTCGATAATATACCCGTCCCGGTCGGCGATTTCGGCCTGCGATGAAATCTTGCAGATGATCTGGCCCTTGCGAACGCGGACCTTTTTTTGCGATGGCACCGAAAAGCCCGATAAGATCGGTTTTTGCGCAGGAATGGCCGCCAAATCGACGGATCGATGGAAATACCCGCTGTCGGGCGTATCCGGCAGAGAGGGCAGCGTGAAATAAGAGTGTTTCAGGCGGGCATAAGGGGTGATGCCGTCGATCCGCGCCATCTGATCCAACAGGGGGTCGAGTTGATCGATCCCCGCCACATCCCTGAGATCGACACCGGCAAGCCAATCCGCCAGCAGCCTGTGCGCCTCGGTCGTTATCGTGTGGCAGAGGGCGTCGAATTCTTCGTGGGCATGGCCGGGCGACCCGGACAAGAGCCTGACCCGCGCATCGAGCCCGGCAATCAACGCGCGACAGCGCAGCAAACCGACGCGCCGGGTATCGGTGCGCGTCAAGTGATGTTCCGGCGCTTCATCCGACAGGGCGAGGGCGGTATCAAGGGCGGCGGCGACGGTTTTGAGGACCGTGCGCATGCGAAAGGCGTCGTGTTTCAGCCGTTCTTGCGCTTCTTCAAGAGAGAGGCGGCCCATATCTTGGCAAAGATCCAAGACGACGTCGATCTCGCTGAACAAGGTGGGATCAAGGGTGCCGATGCGGTCATTGACCGTTGGCGCACCCCCGTGACGGGTATGCAGGATTGCCGCCAGATCCGCGATCGCCTGACGAAGGTTGATTTTCAAAGGCTGAAACGGTGCCACGAACCAGGAAAAATCAAAAAAAACGGGATCCGCAAGATGCCCGCCCAAAGAAGGTAAGACGGTATCGAGTGCTGGAACCGGCAAGGGGATAAGACCATGACCGGTCGGGGAGGAGCCGTCGCGGGAACGATCCGCAGCGCCGGGCGGTCGGGTCGCAATCGTCAGTTCACGCATCATGCCCTCTTTCATCCAACAGCCACGATGACGGGCCTCAGAGTGGAACGGAATCTCTAACCTTTTCTTAAAAAACCCCGGTTATTTTCAGCTTATTGCGTGCCGTAATCCATGAGGATGCCATGGTGGATGAGGATCTGAGCCAAGTCGATCTATCGACGATGACCATCAAGGAAATGACCCCGGCTCAGCGCGCGGAGTTGCGGCGGCGTTTCGAGTCGTTCGTGACGGCCTTCGTCAAGGTGCCGCCCAACCCCCGGATTGTGGCTGCCCCCAAGATCAAGAAATGGGTTCCGGGTATGAAATGAGAATGGGGGGCGTTCCCAGCTTTGCCCCCCGAGATCTTCCCGTTAGAGGGATAATCCGTCACAAAATGAAGCGCGACAGGTCGAGATTGCGGGCAAGCGCCGACATATGGCTTTCGACATAGGCACGGTCGATCGCGACGACCGTGCCCGGAACCATGTCGGCGGCGGTGAAGCTCACCTCTTCCAGCAGCCGTTCCAACACCGTATGCAGCCGCCGCGCCCCGATATTTTCGATCGTGGTATTGAGATCGACGGCGAGCGTCGCCAAGGCTTCGATCGCGTCGTCGGTAAAGGACAGGGTGACGTCTTCGGTGCCCAGCAGGGCGATATATTGCTTGATCAGACTGGCTTCCGGCTCCAAGAGGATGCGTTTGAAATCATCCTGGGACAGCGGCTTCAACTCGACCCGGATCGGCAGGCGGCCCTGAAGTTCGGGCAAGAGGTCCGACGGCTTGGCGATATGAAACGCCCCCGATGCGATGAAGAGGATATGATCGGTCTTGACGGGACCGTGTTTGGTTGCAACCACCGTCCCCTCGATCAGCGGCAAGAGATCGCGCTGCACGCCTTCGCGGCTGACATCGGCCCCGGATCGTTCGGACCGGGCGCAGATCTTGTCGATTTCATCCAGAAATACGATGCCGTTCTGTTCGACGGCGGCGAGCGCATCGCGGGTGATGACCTCGTTATCGAGCAGCTTGTCGCTTTCTTCTTGAAGGAGGATCGCGTGGCTGTCGGCGATGGTGACTTTGCGGGTTTTGGTCCGGCCGCCGAACGCCTTGCCCAACATGTCGGACAGATTGGCCATACCGATCTGGGCACCGGGCATGCCGGGCACCTCGAAGGTCGGCATCGCAGCCCCGCCCGTGTCGGCGACCTGGATGTCGATTTCCCGGTCGTCGAGCTGCCCTTCGCGCAGCATCTTGCGGAATTTGGAGCGCGTATCGGCCCCGGCCGCCGTGCCGACGAGGGCGTCCAACACCCGTTCTTCGGCATTGGCTTCCGCCTTGGCCACGACATCCTTGCGGTGGCGATCGCGCGTCATGGTCAGGGAAATTTCCACGAGATCGCGCACGATCTGATCGACATCCCGCCCGACATAGCCGACTTCGGTAAATTTCGTTGCCTCGACCTTGAGAAACGGGGCCTGGGCAAGACGGGCGAGACGCCGGGCGATTTCGGTTTTGCCGACCCCGGTCGGCCCGATCATCAGGATGTTTTTCGGCAAAACCTCGTCTTTGAGGCTGGGGGGCAGTTGCTGACGACGCCAACGGTTGCGCAAGGCGATCGCAACGGCGCGTTTGGCATCACCTTGACCGATGATGAATCGATCAAGCTCGGAGACGATTTCACGGGGGCTGAAGGCGGCGATCATGATGCGCTGATGGTTTCCAGAGTGATTTTATCGTTGGTATAGACGCAGATCCCGGCGGCGACCGCCATGGATCTGCGCACGATGTCTTCGGCGGTGAGCCCGTCGATCGCGACGAGGGCGCGGGCGGCGGCCAGGGCGAACGACCCGCCCGACCCGATGCCGATGATGCCGTCTTCGGGTTCCAGCACATCGCCGGTGCCCGACAGGATGAGGGCCGTCGTGCGATCGGCGACTGCCATCATCGCCTCCAACTTGCGCAGATACCGGTCGGTGCGCCAATCCTTGGCGAGTTCGACGCAGGCGCGGGTCAGTTGGCCGCCATGCTGGTCGAGTTTCGCTTCGAGACGTTCGAACAAGGTCATGGCGTCGGCGGTTGCACCGGCGAACCCGGTAATGACCTGACCATTGCCGAGCCGTCGGACCTTGCGGGCGTTCGATTTTACGATGGTGGGGCCCATCGATACTTGCCCGTCGCCGGCCAAGGCCACATGCCCGTCCTTGCGCACGCAGAGAATCGTCGTGCCGTGCCAGACGGGCGGCGTATGATCAGCCATTCCTTCACTCCCTTTCGCCGACGGGGGATGTCGGCGGTTCTTGATCCTGAACCTGCCATGTGGGCGGTGGTGCGGGCGAGATCAAGATGGGGCGATCGATTTTAAAGGGGGTGGATTGCGCAATGTTTGAGGCGGCGGGGAACGCGTGGGGGCGGGGCGACACGCGAATGCCCCGCCCCCAGCGTGCCGCCCTACTGGTTATTGGGCCTTCAGGAACTCGATGATGGCCAGACGATCGTCTTCGCTCAATTTGGGGCCGATCACCCCGTCTTGACCGATGGTGCCATCGCGGAATTCATGGCCGCGATTGCTGTTGCCCGGCACGCTCGTATCGAGGGTGAAGGTTCCGGCCGGACAGGTATCGACGACAAGCCCTACCGTCTTTGGATCATAGGCGCGATTGCCGAGGCAGAATTGGCTCGGCCGATCCTTGGCCGGATTGCCACCCAGCAAGGCATAGAGCGACGGGACTGAGCCGTTATGCAGATAAGGCGGCACGGCCCAAATGCCGTTCAAGGGCCGGGCCTTATAGACGGGCTTGGCCTGAATGCAATTCGGGCGGTTATCGGTAGAAGCGGCGCGGCTCTCGGCATCTTTGGCGATGTGATTGTCGTCGAGAAAGGCATCGACCACATGCTGCACGGCAGAGGCGAGAGCCTGTCCGAAGCCCAAAGTGGTTTTAGACTGGGTTGGTTCGGTGAAGCAGATGACTTGCGATGGATCGGTCTTACCGACTTCGAGTTTCAGATAAGGCGGCACCGTGATTTTCCGTGTGATCAGGACTTGTTCCTGTGCCGGGTCGGTTCCCACCACGGCCTGCGGGATGAGATTGGCTTTCAAGGTGCGCTCTTGCCCCTGCCCCCCCTCGGTCCAATAGTTCAGATCGTAGATCGCCGGATCGTCGACGGGGGGCAAGTGGCAGGCTTGGCAATGTTGGGCATAAAGGACGCGTCCCCGATCGCGTTTCGTCGGATCGATCTTGCCCAGAACGTCTTCCGGCCAATGGGGGGCCGACAGACCGCGAAATCCTTCGACCTTCTTGCCGCCGTCGATCGGGGCGAGCGGATAAGGGCCCGCCAACAATTTTTCCATCGCGGCTAGGTTTTTGACATTGACCGACGATTGCCAAAGATTTTTGTCGGGATGCGTCATGTTGATCCTGGCATTGACGCCCATCGCTTCGCCTGCATTGCGGATGATCGGTTTCAGGATGGAGCCATCATATTGCACCCAATCGATCCAAGGCGAGGTCCAGATATGGGGATATTTCACCGGGGCCGTCAACGCATGCATATTGCCCAGCGGATCGAACGTTTCTGATTTGGCCCCGATCAAATCTTCATAGAAGACGGTGTTGCCGATCCGGTTCAACGCGTCGAGACGATTGAAGCCTTCGGTGACGTCCTGCTTGGTGATGGCGGCGGTCGCCTTGACGCCGGCCAGCAGCCCGGCCAGGGTCGCCTTCAGTTGCTTGCGCAGATTGTCGCGTTCTTGGTCGGTTGCTTTATGGCCCATGACCCGGTCGGCAAAGGCGGTGAAGCGCCAAGGCAGAAGGTCGGTCAAGGCAAGCGCACCACCCAAGGCGGTGGTCAGATCGTCGAGGCTGACGGACGCATTGGCCCCGTCGATGCGCAGGCTGACCCCGTTATAGTCCAGGTGGCCCGTGTGGCAGGCAGCACAGGTGAGCCCGATTTGGTCGGGCAGCGGCGCGTTGGTGGTCGGATCGCGATAGGCTTTGGTGATCGCAAAACCGACGGGCAACCCGTCGGGATTGATGCCGTCCAGGGTTTGATCGTATTGGGCGAAGCTCTTTGGATCGACGGGCTCTTTATAGCCGTAGGCGGGATCGGTCCAAGCCCCCGATTTCGGGCTGGGGATGAAACCCATACGTTGCAGATATGTCCCTTCTATCAGCAAAGGGGGTTCTGACCACAAAGATAGGGTCGGTTCGGCGAGAGAGACGAACCACTTATAGGGAATGGGTAAGGTGGAGGTGCCTTGGCTCGCATGGTGAAACCAGTAGCGTTCGGCGGAAGACCAATTCTGATTCAACCACCGGGTTTCTTTGATCGGCTGCAACGGTGGCAGGGTCGGGGAGATTTTCTCATATTCCTTGCTGGCATAGCTGTAGCCGACGCCGACCAGCACGACGATCGCCAAAGAACCAATGATTTTCCAAACGTGTTTCACGATCACCACCTTTTGAAGGGGAGTAAATATAATATTCAACTGAAGAGTAACGAATTTTCTGAGTATTTAAAAGAAAATTCAATTGATGGATGTATTATCCGGCGGTTCTGAAGGTCAGATTGATGCGGACCGGCCCCAACCGTGGATGGTCGCCCGCCTGCATCGTCATGATGCCGTGATAGGCTAAACGCAGAGGGCCGCCCCAGACGACGATATCGCCATGGGTAAGTCTATATGTGCACTTATGGTCTGAGCGTCTTGTGCCGCCGAACTGAAACCGGGCGGCAAGACCGAAAGAGACGGAGACGATAGGGTGGGTAAGATCCCGTTCGTTTCTATCTTGATGCAGCGAAAGACGGTCACCGGGACGATAGCGATTGATCAGGCATGAATCGGGGGTAAAGCCCGGATATCCGGCATCAAAGGCGGCAGAAACGGCGAGGACGGTGAAAATATCGGGCATGGCGGGCCATGGTTTGCCCGATAGGGGATCGGTTCTTTGATACCGGTATCCGTGTGCGTCGCTGACCCAACCGAGAGAACCGCAACTGGTCATGGCGACCGATAGGCTGTGGCCACCGGGGGTCTTCATCTGACGGAAAGGGGCCGCTTCGGCGATTGTCGAAAGCGCGCTTAGTATGTCCTGCTCTGCATGCAAAGCCCGCCCAGGCAATAGCCAAGCGCCCGGTGCGATGCGCGTGGGCGTCTCACGCAGGGCGGGATCGAAGCGGGGTGGATCAGTCTCGAATAGATCGCGCATCCGACCGGCCGATTACCCGATCCCGTCGCCTTCGTGATCGAGGAGCGCATTGATCTGTTGTTCGTCGGACAGCGCCATGATCGTGCGGGCAAGCGTGGTGGCGTGGGCGATGCTGATCTGGCGCAGGCGTTGTTTCACGCGCGGCAGACTGCCCGGCGTCATGGAAAGGGATCGCAGGCCAAGCCCGATCAACAGGGTCGTATAGCGGGGATCGCCCGCGACCTCGCCGCAGACATTGATCGGGATTCCGGCCCGGTTCGCCGCCTCGGTCGCAAATTGAATGAGCCGCAGGACCGCCGGGTGCATGGGATTGTAAAGATGGGCGACTTGCTCGTCGCCCCGGTCGATCGCCAGGGTATATTGCGTGAGATCGTTCGTGCCGATCGAAAAGAAATCGACGGCGGCGGCAAAGGCATCGGCGGCGAGAGCGGCCCCTGGCACCTCGATCATGATGCCGAGCGGCGGCAGCTTTTCCGGCAAGGCGACCCCGTTGCGCCGCAGAGTGAGGGCGACCTCGTTCAGGATCTGGCGCGTCTGCTGCACTTCGGCGATGGATGAAATCATGGGCAGCAAGATCCGCACCGGCCCTAAGAGCGAGGCCCGCAGGATGGCGGATAATTGGACCTCCAAGAGGGCGCGATGTTTCAAGCCAAGGCGGATCGCCCGCAGGCCCAAGGCAGGATTGGCACTGTCGCCGCCGAATTCCCGCAATGCATAGGCAAGCTTGTCGCCGCCGATATCGAGGGTGCGCACCGTGACGGGCCGCCCCTGCATCCCGGTGATGAGCCCGACCAGCATCGCATATTGTTCGTCTTCGCTAGGCGGTTCGTCCCGGTTCATGAACAAAAACTCGGTGCGCACGAGGCCGATGCCCGAAGCCCCGACATCGACCGTTTGCGCGAGTTCGCGGGGCAGTTCGATATTGACCTGAAGATCGACATTGACCCCGTCTTTGGTGATCGTGGGCAAGCGCCGCAGCAGGGTCAATTGACGGCGTTGGAAATCGAGCGAACTTTGTTGCTGGGTGTAATGGGCCAATGTTTCGGCGCTGGGATTGACCGTGACGGTGCCGGTAAAGCCGTTGATCAGGATCGGATCGCCCGGACAGACCCCCTGCACGAGACCGGCACACCCCAGAACCGCCGGGATCGACAAGGCCCGCGCCATGATTGCCGTATGACTGTCGGCCCCGCCGAGGGCGGTTGCGAAGCCCAAGATCTGGGTCGGGTCCATGAGGGCGATATCGGCCGGGTTCAACTCGTCGGCCAGCAAGATCGTGCCCGGCGGCAATTTGCTGATCGCGGTGAAGGGCGATTGGGTGAGGTTGCGGATGAGACGACCGCCGACGACGCGGATATCTTCGATCCTGGCTGCGAGATACTCGTCGTCCATGGCGGCGAAACTGTCGGAGAGGGTGGCGATTTCCGCCTCGACGGCCGCCTCGGCATTGGTGCGCTCGTCGCGTATCCGCTCGATCACGCCGCGTACTAGCCGCGATTGCGCCAGCATGGATAGATGGGCGTCGAGCAGGTAGCTCACCTCCGTCGCCGCCGATCCGTGCAGGGTTGCCGATTTATTTTTCAGTTTGGTCAATTGGTGGCGGGATGCGCCGACGGCGGCCTGAAACCGGGCAAGTTCCGTCTCGATTTCCTCAGGTGCTATGCGGTATTGCGTGATCGACAAGGGGACGAGATCGGAGACATGGGCCTTGCCAAGAGCAAGTCCAGGCGACACACCCAAGCCCGCCATCACCCGTTCTGACTTGCCGATCATGAGAGAGTCGGGCGGACAAGGCGGGTCAATCCTCATGGAACGCGTCCTCGACCAACTGGGCGACGGCGGCGACCGCACGCGCCGCATCGGGGCCTGTCGCGCGGATTTCGATGATCGTTCCCGTGGCCGCTGCCAACATCATGAGCCCCATGATGGAACGACCGCTGACGGCAACCCCTTGTTTCGAGACCCAGAGCTCGGCATCGAATTGGGCGGCAAGGGCGACGAGCTTGGCCGAGGCTCTTGCATGCAGGCCGCGTTTATTGCGAATCGTGACGAGGCGGCTCGTCTGGTCCAAACCGGTCATTTCATCCTTTCAGCCGCCCGCATCCTTACCGGAACGGAAAAGCACGGCGTGTCGCCGACACCGAAAAGCCCGATGATCCGGCGGTTGATCTGCGGGGCGGCTCAGCGTACCGTGGCGAGGAGTTGAGAGGCAACATTGATGTATTTGCGCCCGGCTTCCTGGGCACCGGTCACAGCTTTTTCAAGCGGCTCGGTTTTGCGCAAGCTTGCCAATTTGACCAGCATGGGCAGATTGATCCCGGCAATCACCTCGACCTTGGTGCGTTCCATGAAGGAAATGGCGAGGTTGGACGGGGTGCCGCCGAACATATCGGTCAAGACCACGACCCCGTGACCGGCATCGACCCGGCGGATGGCTTCACCGATATCTTGTCTGCGTTGTTCCATATCATCGTCCGGCCCTATGCAGATGGCCGCAATATTGGATTGTGTCCCCACGACATGTTCGAGTGCTGCTATGAACTCTGCCGCAAGGCGTCCGTGGGTCACGAGAACCATGCCGATCATCGATACGTCCTTATAGAAGCCCAGAAGGGCGCGAGATGGGGGCCTTGGCGAGAGGGTTTCATGATGCGGTCTCCTTGCCTTGCGAACATACCGATCCGGTTACAGCGGGCGCACCGGCCGGGGACGCGCCTAGGCGCGTTGGTGTTTCATGGGCTGGATTGAGCGGCTTTAAAATATCCCGGTGCGCCAGTGTGACCATTTGTCCTTCATTCTGTAGCCAGCGCGCCAGTTCCTCTGCGACATAGACGGAACGATGGCGACCGCCGGTACAGCCGATCGCAATGGTCAAATAGGATTTCCCTTCCAGATGGTAGCGCGGCAAAAGCGGACGCAGCAATCCGGTGAGGCCGGTAAAGAATCGGGGAAAATCGGGATCGGCCGCGATGTGGGACCCGACGGGGCCGTCAAGCCCGGTCAAGGGCCGCAGGGCGACATCGTAATAAGGATTATCCAGAAACCGGACATCGAAGACGAGGTCCGCCTCGCGGGGCAGCCCATGGCGGAAAGAAAAGGACGTTACGAAGATTTGCAGGTGCTGGCCTTTGTCCAAGGCGAAGTGACCCGCCAGCAATTGCTTCAATTCGGCCGGGCGCATCACGCTGGTATCGATTACGAGATCGGCCATGGCGCGCAACGGGGCGATCATGGCCCGTTCGAGCTCTATCCCCTCCATCACGGCGCGACCATCGGCCAATGGATGACGGCGGCGGGTTTCCGTGAACCGGCGGGCCAGGGCCTCGTTATCGCAGTCGAGGAAGACGAGCCGACAATCCAACCCATCATACGTGGTGAGGCGGTTGACCTCTTTGGCAAGATCGTCCGCGAGGAAATCGCGGGTGCGGATATCGATGCCGACGGCGAGCGGGCGGGCCGAATCGCGGGTAAGACCGATCAAATTGGGCAGCAGGCTAAGGGGCAGATTGTCCACCGCCTCATAGCCCATATCTTCGAGCAGTTTCAGACTGCTGGATCGACCGGCCCCCGACAGTCCGGTGATGAGCAGGATCGGGTCGGGCATGGGCAGCCGGGTGCCCATCCTCATCTGATCGCCGTCCTGATGTCGGTCTCTGTCGGTCATCATGGCGTCACTATAGTCCGAACCGCGCCGCTCTGCACCCGCCAAAGCTGATCCTGTCTTACTTGTGACTAAAGTTTCAACGGCCGGTGTCAGGGCAAGGCGGATGGCCGCCGGGGCCGAGGCCGCAAAGGGCCATAGGCGTAGACGCGGGACGGCCCTCTGGCAGGGGGCGGGTTTGTCACCTTGGATGACATCCGGGATGCCGTCCGGGATACCGGGTGCGATGCGGATCGATTCGTCAGGGGGCAGGCGGGGGATGTCGGGATGCGCTGCGAGATCGATGACGAGTGCGAGCGGAACGTCATCGACATAGGGCAGGCGTCGAATCCCGACGCCCCGGATTTCGATCAGGCCCGCCAAGATCGGCGGGGGGGCGAGAGACTGTCCATCCCGATATGTCTTGACGAGGACCTGGTCGTCGGCGATCAGGGTCGCCCCTGCGGCGATGAGACGAAGGGCGAGGTCCGATTTGCCCGATCCGCTCGGACCGAGGATCAACACCCCCTTGCCATCGACCGCGACGGCGGTGCCATGGATCGGATGCGCGATCGTTTCAGGCACCGGGATCGGCCCGGTCGAGTTCGACGCAGAACCGGGCACCGCTCGGGGCCTGCGGATCGTCGCCCCGGTTTTCCGCCCAGATCCGTCCGCCATGAGCATCGATGATCTGTTTCGAGATCGACAGACCAAGGCCGGAATGGGTGCCGAATTTTTCCCCCGATGGGCGTTCCGTGTAGAATCGTTCGAAAATCGCGGCACATTTGCCGACCGGAATCCCCGGTCCGTCATCATCGACCCGGATCAGCACTTTGCCGCCGAGACGCTCGGCAGAGACCCTGATCGCGCCATCGGGGGGGCTGAAGGAGAGCGCATTGCTGATCAAATTTTGAAACACTTGGACAAGGCGACCTTCCTTGCCGGACACGATGAGCGGGTCCGGCAGGCCGGTCGTCAAGAGGGGGGGGGTAAAGATCAGAGACGGGGCTGGCGGGTCGTCGGTTTCGTGGGTCGATTCATGAATTGAAACCAAGGTTTGCAGCATGCCGGTGATCGAGACCGGCTTGCGTTCGAGACGGCTCATTTCCGCATCGAGCCTCGAGGCCTGGGAAATATCGGTGATCAGGCGATCGAGCCGTTGTACGTCGTCCAAGATTACGGCCATCAGGCGGCGTTGTTTGTCGGGATCCGGAATGCGCACCGCCGTCTCCACGGCACTGCGCAACGAGGTCAGGGGATTTTTAATCTCGTGAGAGACATCGGCGGCAAACCGTTCGATTGCATCCATCCGATGCCAGATCGCCTCGGTCATTTCGCGCAACGCAATCGACAGCTCGCCGATTTCATCGCGTCGTCGGCCGAAATCCGGGACATCGACGAGCCGCCCTTGGCCTCTGCGCACCACGCGCGCGGCCTCGGCAAGACGGCGGACCGGACGGGCGATCGTGCTCGCGAGATAAAGCGACAGAAGGGCGGTCATGACGAGGGCCCCGGAAAAAAGCTCGAGAATGTCCTTACGAACCGAATTGACTTGCCGCTCGATATTGGCCGATCCACTCGACAAGAGGATGGCGCCCAGAACCTGGCGGTATGTCGTGACCGGAACGGCCACCATCAGCACGAAGCCGTCGCCGTCGCTGCGCACGGCGGTTGCCTTGCGCCCGTCAAGCGCGCTCAAGACTTCGGGGAAATCGACCGAACTCGGATTGGCGGGCTCGAAATAAGGCTCGCGGTCCACCGTGGTGCGCAAGAGGCTGGAGAGACCGGCGGCGGCGGCACTGATCAGGCCCAACCCGTCTTCGTCGAGGGGGGGCAGGTCGATGATCTGAATCTTGTTCTGACTGTCGTAGATCAAGGTACGGCTATCGGCGATCAGGGTGCCGTCGCTCAGAAACAATTGGCCGCGCAACCCCGTCGGTTGGACCAATTCCCGCATCATCCCTTGAGAAAGCGCCTTGACCAGCTCCGGCTCTTCGCCGGGATCGCGCAGAACCGCCCCCTCGGCCAAGGCGGCGGCAAAGACCCCCGCTTCGCGGGTGAGGCCATTCAACTCGTTGTCGATCAGGCTGGTCTCATAGCGGTCGAGGAACAAAAGACCGGCCCCCAAGACGGCAAGGGGCAGCATATTGACGGCCAACACGCGCCGATTGAGCGAATAGCTACCGAATTGACTGTCGAGCCGAAACAGCTTGCGCCAGAATCCGTACCACGTACCAAGCCGCGAACCGAGCTTTCGCACCCCCCCTGCCGATAGCCAACGGGTCATCGGTCGTCACACCTCTTTATAGCGATACCCAACCCCATAAAGCGTCTCGATATGATTGAAATCATCGTCGACGACCTTGAATTTTTTGCGCAGACGTTTGATATGACTGTCGATTGTCCGATCATCGACATAGATATGTTCGCCATAGGCGGCGTCCATCAGTTGATCCCGGTTCTTGACATGGCCGGGGCGGGTTGCGAGCGACTTCAGGATCAGAAATTCCGTGACGGTCAGTTCCACCTGCGCGCCGCGCCAGATGCAGAGATGACGGGCGGGGTCGAGTAAAAGATGACCGCGCTGCATCGTCACTTCCGATTCCTGCGCGCCGCGTTCATGGGTGAGTTCGATCCGGCGCAGGAGGGCCCTGATCCGTTCGATCAGAAGCCGCTGGGAAAAGGGCTTGGTGATATAATCGTCGGCCCCCATGCGCAGACCCAAGGCCTCGTCGATCTCGTCATCCTTCGAAGTCAGGAAGATGATCGGCAATTGTCCTTGCTTGCGCAGATGGCCCAGCAATTCCATGCCGTCCATGCGGGGCATCTTAATGTCGAGAATGGCCAGATCGACGGGTTTCGCCTGAATGCCGCGCAGCGCCTCGGCCCCGTCATTATAGCAATGGACGGTAAAACCTTCCGCCTCCAAGGTGATGGAAACGGAGGTCAAAATATTCCGGTCGTCATCGACCAACGCAATGGTACTGGCCACGGCAATAGCCTCATGCAGGCAGAGAAAGTCCTTCGTTATAGGACGCCTTTGCGCCGGATGCCATGCCGGAAAGCGCAGAGCCGTTGTTTTTTGGATCTCGGATCATTATTTGCCAGAGACGCGCTTCTTATGGCACCATGGCCGTTTGTCACCCTGATCGTGAAAGTAGGCCGATGTCGCATCGTCGTAATGTGCCGAAACCGAGACTGTCCGTTACTGTGTTCTGGTTTCTGGCCGTCATCCTATGGTCGATCCCTGATCCGGCCCGTGCCGCGACCCCGATCGTGGGCGAGTCAGCGGTTCCAGGCACCGTGCCGGGGGTTGTCGGCGAAATGACGGCGGTGCCAGCCGGGATGGAGACCGATGTCAAGCTCGACATTACGTTTCGACGGCCGAAGGAAACCAATCCTCTGAAGAAATATCACGAGGATCTCGGTCAACAAATGCACATCATCGCGGTCAGCGACGATTTCAAGACCTTTATTCACCGCCATGTGACCCATATGGTGGGCGGCCATGGTCAAGTGCGGATCCGATTTCCCAAACCCGGTCATTATTCGATCTATGCCGACGCCATTCCCTATACGCTCGCCCGTCAAGTCGTCCGCTTCGCCCTGACCGTCGGCACGGGTGTGGCGGACGACCCGGTCCATGACGACCCGCCGACTGCGGCCAATGGGGCGGTCACGATGGGGCCTTATCGCATTACGCTCGATCGCTTTGATCTCGCCGCCAACGCGCCGACGGCGATTACGGCCCATATTCTAGAAAATGACAAACCAGCCAAGGATTTGCGTCCTTATTTGGGGGTTCAGGCTCATGCTATTTTGATTGCGACCGACGATCTTTCCTATACCCATGCCCATGCCGGGTCCCAAAGCCCGCAAAGCGAGAAGATGGTTGGTGAGGCGGCGGATCATGGGGATCATGGCGACCATGCGGGGCATGGCAGCTTGCCCGACGATACGCCCGTCTCGCCGGATCTGACCTTCTCGGTCACGGTCCCGCATCCGGGGACCTATCGCCTGTTCGTGCAATTCGATGGTCGTCGGATGATCTATACGGTGCCGTTCACGCTCACGGCCCATTGACCCGACCCGTCGGTGCAGACCGCGCGCAGTGACGAAAACGCCCAAGGACAAAAAACAGGCATCCGTCGTTTCGGCGGATGCCTGTTTTGTAAGACCGCCCGTCCAGACGGTAACGCACCGCGAAGGCAGGGGCACGAGGCTTCGTGCATTCCTGATCAAGCCGCACATCGGAATGATCATCAGACAATTTTGTTAATTAATCTTCACGAAAAGACGCATAATCACCCGGCTTGATCCGCATTCTGTGCAGGGCTGCGTTCTCGGTCGACATCGAGCTTGCGCGCGACGATGACGGCCTGCGTTCGGCTGCTGACATGCAATTTGCGCAGAATCATCGTGACATGGGCCTTGACGGTGGCTTCGCTGACCCCAATTTCCCAGGCGATTTGCTTATTCAGCTTGCCTTCGGTGATCATTAGCAGCACCCGCAATTGCTGCGGCGTCAGCGACGCGATCTTATGGGCGAGATCGGCCTCGTCGCCAAAGCGACCCTGTGTCGCAACAGGTGTCTCGGCAAACCAGAGGTCCCCGGCCAAAACGGCTTGGATTGCCGCCGCAATCTGATCGATCCGAGCCGATTTCGAGACGAAGCCGCTGGCCCCATACTGTTGGGCGCGTCCGATCGTGTCGCCATCGTCGCAGGCCGACACGACCAATACTGGCAGGGCGTGGAATTCTGCCCGCAACAGGAACAGGCCGGAAAACCCGTTCATGCCCGGCATGTGCAGGTCGAGTAGGACGAGATCGCACGGCGCTTCGGGCGGGTGGCGGCGCACCGCCTCGATGGCGTTGGGCAACGTATCGGCCTCGGCGATGTCGGCACCCGGCACCGCTTGGAGAACCGCCTGTGAGAGGGCACCCCGCATCAAGGGGTGATCGTCTGCGATCACCACCCGGATGGGGGGGGGAAACTCACTCATCCCCCGATCCCCGGATCATGGCTATTGCACCAAGGACTCGTGCGCTTCGATCAGATGCATGACCACCGAGGGATCGGCCAGGGTGGATGTATCGCCCAGGGATTGATAGTCGTTGGCTGCGATTTTGCGCAGAATTCGGCGCATGATTTTGCCGGAACGGGTTTTGGGCAAGCCGGGGGCCCATTGCACGAGATCCGGGCTTGCGATCGGCCCGATTTCCTTGCGCACCCATTGGACGAGTTCTCGGCGCAGGGCCTCGCTCGGCTCTTCGCCGGCATTGAGGGTGACATAGGCATAAATGCCTTGACCCTTGAGATCGTGGGGATAGCCCACGACGGCCGCTTCGGCCACTTTCGGATGGGCGACGAGGGCGCTTTCGATTTCGGCAGTGCCAAGGCGATGGCCGGAGACGTTGATCACGTCATCGACCCGTCCCGTGATCCAATAATAGCCGTCCTCGTCCCTGCGCGCCCCGTCGCCGGTGAAATAATAGCCGGGGAACGTGCTGAAATAGGTCTCGATGAAGCGTTTATGATCGCCGAACACGGTGCGGGCCTGACCCGGCCAACTTTCGGCGATGCAGAGATTGCCCTCGACCGCCCCCTCCAGTACGGTACCGACCGCATCGACGATCACCGGTTTCACGCCGAAAAACGGCAATGTTGCCGAGCCCGGTTTCGTCACGGTGGCGCGCGGCAGGGGGGCGATCAGGATGCCGCCGGTTTCCGTCTGCCACCAGGTATCGATGACGGGACACCGATCGTCGCCTACGACCCGCGAATACCAGTTCCAGGCTTCGGGATTGATCGGCTCGCCGACGGAGCCCAGCACCCGCAAGCTCTGGCGCGAACTCGATTTCACATAAGCCTCACCCTCGCGCATGAGGGCGCGAATGGCGGTCGGGGCCGTATAGAAAATCGTGACTTTGTGTTTATCGACCACCTGCCAGAATCGGCTTGGATCGGGGTAGTTCGGCACGCCCTCGAACATCAGGGTCGTGGCCCCATTGGCAAGCGGCCCATAGAGAATATAACTGTGGCCCGTCACCCACCCCACATCCGCCGTGCACCAATAGACGTCGCCCGGTTTATAGTCGAAGACGAGGGCATGGGTCATGGCCGCATAGACGAGATAGCCGCCCGTGGTGTGGAGCACGCCTTTCGGTTTGCCGGTCGATCCCGAGGTATAGAGGATGAAGAGGGGATCTTCGGCCTGCATCGGTTCGGGCGGGCACTCGGATGATGCCGCCGCCACGGCGTCGTGATACCAGACGTCGCGCGCCGGTTCCCAATCGACGCTGCCGCCGGTGCGGCGGACGACGAAGACGGTTTCGACATCGGGGCAGTGTTGTAGGGCCACATCCATATTGGCCTTGAGGGGCACCTTGCGCCCGCCGCGCAGGCCCTCATCGGCCGTAATGACGCAACGCGACCCGCAATCCTGAATGCGCCCCATCAGGCTTTCCGGGGAAAATCCGCCGAAGACGACGGAATGGATGGCCCCGATCCGGGCGCAGGCCAGCATGGCGACGGCGGCTTCCGGGATCATCGGCAGGTAGATCGTCACCCGATCGCCCCGTTTCACGCCGCGCTGTTTCAAGGCGTTGGCAAAGCGCGAGACATCCTGATGGAGTTCGCGATAGCTCACATGGCGTTGTTCTGCGGGATCGTCGCCTTCCCAGATGATGGCAGTCTGATCGGCCTTGTCGGCGAGATGTCGGTCGAGGCAATTGGCGGCGGCATTCAAAACGCCGTCTTCGTACCACCGGATTGAGACATCGCCCGTAAAGCTGACATTCTTGACCTTGGTATAGGGGGTCATCCATGTAAGACGGCGACCGGCCTCGGCCCAGAATTGTTCCTGATCATCGACCGATCGGGCATAGACCTGCCGATAAATCTCGGGACTGGCAATATCGAGTTCGGGGGGGGCTGCGCGGGTGGCGTGCTCTGATCCTGTGCTCATCATGACCGCCTCTTTCATTCCTAGGCTTTGCGTTTCGACCCGAAAGTCCCAACCGCCCGTGGGCGCTTTCGGCCGTCCATCCCTTTTGCCCCGGATGGGGCTGTTGTTTTGATCCTAGTGACTGTGCGCCAGCCCTGCGGCCCCTGCCATTAGACGTTGGGAGGGGATTGGGTGAGGGTAACGGGTCAAACCCGAGGGGACAAGAGGGGTGTTGTTTGTTATATTGACCATTAAGAAAATATATTGACACAAAATCGGTTTTGCGCGACAGTGAGGCCAGTGCCGGTATCGCCGGGACTTGCGGGTATTTGAAGGGTAGCTTGCGCCGCAACCACAATCGCTAAAGCACCATGGTGAGATAACCATGGACCCGACATCCTTTACGGAGTCCAATTATGTTTCCTTATCTCCAAAGAATTACAGACCATCTTGTCACAGATCCCTGTTGTCATTGTTGTTGTTGAGCGGATTTATTTTTGCTTGAACCAATGATTATTGATTGTGGCGCTGATTTCGGTGCCATAGAAGGGGATTTGTCATGACTGATGCTTTTGTGATCGATGCGGCCGATCGTACCGCCGGAATTGTGGTGCTCGAAGCCCGGGGCGTGCGGTTTTATGCCTCGGAACCGGTCTTCTATCCGCTTGACGGCCAACGCTTCAAAAGCCTCCAGGCGGCCCGTCAGGCGATCACGCGCTTTCCGCATGAGACGCAGAAATCGAAACGGTTCGGCCACGCCGCACGCGGCTAGGCGAACGGCACCCGGATCATCGGGGTAAGATCTGGCGGGGGGGCCGTACCCTGGGGCCACCATCACGCCCGATTGCCGCAGAGGCCGCAAAAGCGGTCTCTGCGGTCTCTTAAAGCCCCAAACCCCTCTCTCTTGCGGCAAGATCGTACTGGTATAGGGCGGCGATTGCGGGCAGGATCACCCGATGCGCACGGATGTGATCGACCTTAGAGATTTTTACGAAACGAACCTCGGTCAGACGGTCAGGCGGATGATCATGCGTCGGATTCGGCTGTTTTGGCCGGATCTGCGGGGGCAGCGTCTCGTCGGGCTCGGCTATGCGAGCCCCTATCTCGTGCCGTTTCAGGGCGAAACGGAACGCACGCTCTGCTTCATGCCGGCACCGCAGGGGGTCCTGCACTGGCCGATCCATAGCCCCAACCTCTGCGTTTTGACCGACGAAGACAGTTTGCCTTTGCAAGATGCGTCGATCGATCGTCTGCTCTTGGTCCATGCCTTGGAATGCAGCGAGCAGATTCGCCCGCTTCTGGCCGAATGCTGGCGGGTTTTGGCAGGCGGCGGGCGGCTGTTGGTTGTCGTGCCGAACCGGCGCGGCCTTTGGGCCCGGTTCGATCACACGCCGTTCGGGGCCGGCCATCCCTATACCCCCAATCAATTGCGGCGTCTCATGCGCGATTGCGCCTTTACCCCGGTACAATCTGCGGCCGCCCTGTTCATCCCACCGACCCGGTCGGGCATGGTCCTGTCGGCGGCGGGGGCCTGGGAAAAAGTCGGCAGCCGTTGGTTCCCGAGTTTTTCCGGCGTCGTCCTCATCGAAGCCAGCAAACAGATCTATGCAAAACCCCGCCAGGAGCGGCGCATGGCCCACATGCTCTATCAGCCGATCCCTCGCCCGGTCCTGCGCCAGGACCCCCATCGCTAAGCCGATCTCAACCTGGGCTGATCTCACCGCAGGCGGGCCGTCCGACTGGTCCGCCGTATCATGGCCCGCAACAGAACGGGGCCCAAAAAGACGGTGGGGATGAGGAGGGCTGCGACCGTGCCGACATGCCAGACCAAGACCATGAGCGAGGTGGTAATGTCATGGGCAAGCGATTGTGCGGCGGAGGTGAAGGCCGCGATCGACAAGGTGGCGAAGAGCACGGTTTCGACCGGCCGGATCGGACCGGCATAGCGCAGCAGGTAAAAAAGCACAGCACCGAGCGGGACGGTCGTTACCGTGATGAAGGTGGCGCAGGGGAGACTCGCCCCAAGATGCAGGCAGTCGGGACCGAACGTCTCAAGATCGTGGTGGATGCCGTAGAGGAATGTGCCGACCCAAACGAGGAGGCCCGGCACCGGCAGCCAGCGCCACCCGGATGAACGGTCGGGCTGTGCCAAATGGAAGGCTGCGAAGGAGGCGAGGATGCCGGTTGCGACCGATGCCCCCCATTCCAGGACGAATCCCGGATTGCCGAGCGACAGGGCGAGATCGGGGCGCAGGCCGCGGACCAGGACGATCGTCGTTAACAGGGTGAAAACCAGTCCGAGCCAGAGGGCGGCGCGCCGGGCCGGCGGGGCCAGGGGCGGGACGGTCGGTCGGGTGGCGAGTGTTCGGATAAGGGTGTCCGTGTCAACCATCGCCTATGTCTCCGTCCGGTCAAGGAGCGCTCGCAGGCTTTTGAAGGCGCGATGGGTCGCGACTTTCAGCGCACTGATCGACAGGCCGGTTCTGGCCGAGGCTTCCTTCAGGGATAATTCTTGCAGTTTTAACAGTTCGACCGCCTGGCGTTGCCCATCGGGCAGGGTCTTGATCGCCGCCATCAGGGGGGCGATATCGTCAGGATCGAGCCGCCCGTGATCGCGTTCATCCGCGATCTCGTCCGTATCCGCATCATAGCCGGTTTCATGGGTGCGGCGTTTGCCGGTACGGCGCAGCCAGTCGGCGACCCGCCGCCGGGCGATCGTGATCAGCCAAGGGGCGAACGGGCGCGATGGGTCATAGGTTGCCGAGACCTGATGGACCGTCACCAGAATATCTTGGACGACGTCTTCGACGTCGCTGGGGTTGGAAAGGGTGCGGCGCACCATCGGGCGCAGGATGGTCGCCACTTCCCGCAGCAGCGTTTCATAGGCCCGATGATCGCCCGCACGGGCACGCGCCATCAAGGACTGCCAATCGCCGGGGGCGACCCCGGACGGTGATGAAGGCGGTGAAGGAAGATCGGGCACGGTGCGGATCAAGCCGAAAAGCGGGAACGGGACGGGACGGCGGATTGCAGAAGGATCCGTCACCGTCACCAAAGGCCGGGCCCCACGTCTTGTCAAGACAATGCTGGATCGCCGTCCCCGAATGCGGTCGGGTGCCGCGCGCGACCGGTGCGGTACCCCATGATGCGACGGTGTCCGTGCGATCGGGTGCCGCAGGCTGTGCGAGGGGAACGTCGGGGCCGTCTGCATCATAAACTGAGGTTCCGATTGAGGTACCGATTGGGCCGATTGCGAAAGAAACGGGCGGTCTTGCGTCCCCGTACACCACAATTCGCCGCAATGGCGAAAAGGTTACGGCGTGCACGGCAATTTTTTTATCGCCTTTTGCGCATTTTTTCTGTGTGGCCCCGTAACCTTTTCCCATGACCGGCGAACTGCAGGGGTGAGAGAGCGGTTCGACCGCTTAAAAAAGGTCGCAAGGGCCGAAGAGAAGGAAGACCGTCATGGCGCTCATCGCCGCAGGTTTTGACGATCGTGTGATCCGGAGGACGACGAGGATGGTACGGCCGAGAGACGCTCAGGGGCTGATCGTGACGGGCGGCGATGGCGACTGCGTGGCCGAGATCGATCGGTTCGCCGATTCCTTCCTGCGCCGGGGGCAAGGATTGGATGCCATCCTGCCGGTGGCCGATGCGGCCCCGCACTGCGTGATGGCGCAGGCCTATGCGGCGGCCTATCATCTCCTGGCCGACACGCGGGCGGGGTTGTCGGCCTCGAAACAGTATCTCGATCGGGCCTCCGCCCATCTCTGGCGGGCGGAAGAACGGGAAGGGTTGCTGGTCACGGCCCTGAAGGCGCTGGCCGATGAATGTCCGCGCACGGCCGATGCCGCCTTCAGCGCCTTGGGCCGGGTGGCACCGCAGGATCTGGCCTCAGCCTATCTTGCCCATCTGCACTTCTTGAATTTTGGCGAATTCGACCGGATGGCGGATTTGGCGCGCCATATCGTTGCGGCCAATCCGAACAATCCCTTCGCCCTCGGTATGGCCAGTTTCGCCCTTGAGCAGCAAGGCGATCTCAAGGCCGCCGAGAAGGCGGGGCTCGCGGCCTGCGCCCGCGATCCGCGTCAACCCTGGGCCCATCATGCCCTGGGCCATGTCTATGCGTCGATGGGCCGTGTGGAACAGGGTGTGCTCATCATGAGCGAATATAGCCCGACTTGGCGCGGCTGCGGATCGTCGATGTACACCCATAATTGGTGGCATTTGATGCTGCTCGAACTGGCCTCGGGCGAGACGGGGCGGGTTTTGGCGGCCTATGACCGTCATATTGCCGGCGAAGTGAAGAAATCGCTGTCGAGCTATGTGAACGCGGTCTCCATGCTGGCGCGGCTCGAACTCAAGGGCGTCGATGTCGGCGATCGTTGGCAGATTCTGGCCGACGAGGCCGCCGCACATCAGAACGATCACGTCCTCACCTTCGTCGATCTGCATCATGCCTTGGCCTTTTCCCGCGCCGGTCGCCAGGATGCCCTGGCCGCCTTGACTGCCGGGGTCGAAGCCCAGGCGGCGAAAGCCGGGCCGGAACAGCGGGTGATGTGGCGGCAGGCGGGCATCCCGTTGGTGCGGGCACTCGCCGCCTATGGCTGCGGGGCCTGGTACGATGCGGCCCCCCTTTTCACCGCCGGTCTGCCGTTTTTGGCCGCGGTGGGCGGCAGCAGCGCCCAGCGTGCCCTGTTCCAGATGATCGCGGCGCGGGTCGGGGCCGCCTGATCCGTCGGCCCTTGCACCGTCGCTGTTTTGTCGCTGGTGAGCGGCCGCTAAAACGGCTAAGACCAAGGGGCGGATCGAGACGACAGGCGAAAAAGGGACGAGGCCGATGACGCATGAAACCGCTGCTTTGCGGATCCAGGGTTTAAGGAAAACGTTCAACGGCAAGCGTGCGGTTGATGGCATCGATCTCGAAATCGCACCGGGCGAGTTTTACGGTCTTTTGGGGCCGAACGGGGCGGGCAAGACCACGACTTTGCGCATGATCGTCGGGCTTTTGGCCCCCGATTCCGGCGCGATCAGCGTCTTCGGCAGCGATGTCGCCGCCGATCCCATTGCAACGAAACGGCAAATCGCGTGGTTGCCGGACGAGCCCTTGCTCTACGATAAACTAACCCCGCTCGAATATTTGGCCTTTGTTGCGGGGCTCTGGCGGATGGATCCGGCCCATGCCCGCCATCGGTCCGAGATTTTGCTGAAACGCCTCGATCTTTGGGATGCGCGTCATCGGCGCTGCGAAGGGTTTTCGCGCGGCATGAAGCAAAAGGCGGCCCTTGCCGGTGCCCTTGTCCATGAACCGCGCCTCTTGATCCTGGACGAACCTTTGACGGGGCTCGATGCGGCCATCGCGCGCGAGGTCAAGGGCCTGTTGCAGAGCCTGGCGGAGGATGGCTGTACCATCATTCTGACCACCCATATTTTGGAGGTGGCGGAACGGTTGGTCGATCGGATCGGGATTTTGCGCGGCGGGCGGATCGTGGCCGAAGGGACGCTGGATCAGTTGCGCGCTTTGGCGGGCGATGGGCGCAACAGTCTCGAAGACGTGTTTCTGCATCTTGTGGCGGAACCGACCCCCGGTGCCCTATGAGCGGCGAGATCGGGTTGACCCTCTGGCTGCTCGGCCATGAACTCTCGCTTTATTGGCGCAGCATTCCCGGCAAATGGGGGGCCGGGGTTTCCATTTTTCTCTTGGTGCTGGTTTGCCATTTCCTGGGCTTTTTGACGATCGGGATCGCCGAGGCCGCCTATGATCTGAATGATCGGGCGGTTTTATTGGCGACCAGTCTTGCCATGGGATTTTGCTTTTTGGCTCTGATCTCGGCGGGTCTGGCCGATATCATGCAGGTGTTTCAATTCCGCCAGGATCTCGATCTTCTGGTCGCAGCCCCGATCCCCGTGCGCCCGGTCATGGTGGCCCGCCTCGTCACGATCGCCGTGATGGTGGTCAGTCAATCGGCGATGTTCCTGCTGCCGATGGCGAATATCCTGGCATTGATGGTCGACCCCGGCTGGTGGCGGGCCTATCTGATTTTGCCGTTATTGAGTCTGCTGGCCGTCAGCGTCAGTTTCGGTCTTTATCTTTTGTTGTTCCGCCGGTTCGGGGCGCGTCAGGCACGGGTTTTCGTCCAGGTGATCGCCGCCCTGGTCGGCATTCCCCTGATCGTGGCCCCGCAGGTGGCCAATCTATCGACGGCGGAACAGGCGACCTTCATTCTGGATCGGCTGAACGCGATCGCCGACCGGGTGGGCGATGTGCCGGGATTGTATTGGCCGGCCGAAGCGGCCTTGGGCGATCCTGTGAAGCTTGCCCTGTTCATCAGTCTCTGTCTGGCGGTATTCGGGGCGACGATCGGTCGCTATTCAAAGGCATTTCTTGATTTATCGATGACCGATCCGGCGGGCGATCCGCACCCGACGGTGCAGGAACCCAGCCCCCATCGCGATCGGACCGTCCGCATCGCCGCGAACCCGGCGGTGGCCTTGCGCCGCAAAGAATGGCTGGTCCTGCGCCGGGATCCGGGGCTGCTGCTCGAAATCATGCAGAGTATGGTCTATCTGGTGCCGTTGGCCTTTGCGCTTGGGCGGTTCAACGGCAATAGTCAAAAATTCGCCTGGGTTGTTCTGGTCGTGATGTCGGCGCAAATGGCGTCGGTCTTGTCCTGGATTTTATTGGGCAGCGAGGATGCGCCGGAATTTCTGGCGGCGGCCCCGATCGACACGGACCTGCCGATCCGGTCCAAGGTGACGGCGGCGATCATGATGGTTGCCTGTTTCGTCGGGCCGATTTTACTGATCCCCTTGATCCTCTATCCCCCCGTCGGCCTGGTGATCGGGGCCTGTTGCCTCGGGGCGGCGGGGGTGTCGGCGGTCTTGCCGCTCAATTTCGGCACGATAAGACAGCGCAACAAATTCAATCGCCGTCCGCCGAAGGCGGGGTTTGGGGTGACATTGTTGAATATGCTGGTCACGGTGGTCTCGGCCCTGACGGCCAGTCTTTTGCTGTTCTTTCTCACCGAATAAGCGGTGCACCCTTGATATCGATCAAAGACGGGGTGTCGTTGTTTGGGGCAGGGTTGGTCATCGCGCACGTCTTCAAGGCCGTGCGCCCAACCGAGTGGACCCAGAATGACCCATTATCATGCCGTTGTGTGGCTCGATCATCAAGAAGCCCATGTCTTGAGTTTCAATCGCGACGCGGTGGAAACCATCCACCTCAAAGGCGATCATCCCGCCCATAAGCGCCATCACCATGCGGGCAATGTCTCGGGCAAGCGTACGGCGGAAGATCGCGCGTTTTTCGAGGCGATTATCGCGACGCTTGGCGAGGCGCAGGAATGGCTGATCCTGGGGCCGGGTGCCGCCAAGTTGGAACTGGTGAAACATATTAACGCCCATCACCACGCGCTTTCAGACCGGGTGATCGGGGTCGAGACCAGCGATCACCCGACCGACGGTCAGATCCTGGCCCATGCCCGGCGCTATGTCCTGGCGGCGGATCGGATGCGGGGGATTTAAGGCGCGTTTTGTCGGATACCGAGGGGCCGTCTGCCGGGCGGCCCTTTTTTTATGGCGCGCACAACAAAAAAGGCGACGCCGGAGCATCGCCCTTATTTGGTGAAGACTGGCTTCTTGTTAACCGCCAGACCCCGTTCTCTGTGGTTGAAGAGTATCATACTCTTTAACCGCGTCAAGCGGTTTTTGATTTCGCCGCTTTTAATCGGCGATGGCGTGAAAATAAGGAGTGACGACGTGATAAACGAATGATTCTATTTTATAATTTTTACAGTTGTATAGTTATCTTGCTTGACGAGATAGTTTAAGAATAGTCAGATACTCTCTTAAAAGGAGAGAGTGTCCATGTCATTCAAGCAACCAGTCAAATACCGTCTCGGCATAGACCTCGGCACCAATTCTCTGGGCTGGTGTGCGCTCGTTCTGGACGAGCGGGATAATCCCTATCGCATTCTCGCCATGGGATCGCGGATTTTCGGCGATGGGCGCGATCCGAAATCGAAGGCCTCGCTTGCCATCGACCGGCGGGCGGCGCGCGCGATGCGGCGGCGGCGGGATCGGTTGATTCAACGGCGCGATGCGTTGATCGACCATTTGATTACCGACGGTCTGTTGCCCGACGATGCGGCAACGCGCAAGGGTCTCGAAGGATTGGACCCTTATGCCCTGCGCGCGGCGGCGTTGGACGGGCCTTTGCCGCCCTATCACCTGGGCCGGGCGTTTTTCCATCTGAACCAACGGCGCGGGTTCAAATCCAACCGCAAAACCGATCGCAAGGGCGATGCCGAGGCGGGCAAGATTGCCGTTGCCATTGATCGGTTGGATGCCGCCATGCGTGAAGATGGTGCCCGCACCTTGGGCGAATTTCTCCATCGCCGCCGCCTTTCCGCCCCCGACGCCAATCACATCCCCGGCGTGCGCGCCCGCCTGCGCCCGGAAACCGGCGAGGATGCGAAGGGCGACGGGTATGATTTCTATCCCAGCCGCGCCCAGATCGAAGACGAGTTCGACGCGATCTGGGACGCCCAGGCCCCCCATCACCCGACCCTCTTGACCGAGGAAGTCCGCGCGCGTCTTCATGAGATCGTGTTTTTTCAGCGCCCGTTGAAGGCCCTGAAAATCGGCGTTTGCACCCTGTTGCCGCCGGAACCGCGCCTGCCCAAGGCGCACCCCCTGTTCCAGCATCGCCGTCTCTTGGAAGAGGTAAACGCGCTCGAAATCGTTCAACCGGGCGGGGCCAAGGAAAAACTGACCCTGGAACAGCGCGATCTGCTGCTGAACGCGTTGCGGACAAAGCAGAAAGTCACGTTTCAAAGCCTGCGCAAGACCCTGAAACTCGATCCCGATGCGCGCTTCAACAAGGAAAGCGATAACCGCCCTCATCTACTCGGCGACGAGATCTATGCCCAATTCTTCGACAAGAAACGATTCGGCAATCGCTGGGCGTTTTTTTCGGCGGATGAACAATGGGCCATCCTGTCCCGCCTGCGCGATGACGAGGATGAGGCGGCGCTCGGCGATTGGTTGGTCGCAACCTACGATCTCAGCGACGAGCAGCGGGATGCGATCCTGGGTGCCCATCTGCCCGAAGGCTATGGTCGGTTCGGCCTGACCGCGACCCGCGATCTGATCGCCGAACTGGAAAAGGACGTGATCGTCTATTCGGCGGCGGTCGTCCGGGCGGGTCTCGGTCATCACAGCGATTTTCGTGTGGACGAGCCCTATACCGACGAAAAAGGCTATCCGGCCCTGCCCTATTATGGGGTCGTCTTGGAACGCCATCTCTTGCCGGGCACGGGCGATCCCGCCGATGACGATATCACCCGGATCGGACGGATCACCAATCCCACCGTGCATATCGGTTTGGGGCAATTGCGGCGCGTGATCAACCGCCTGATCCGGCGCTATGGGGTGCCGCATCAGATCGCGATCGAACTCGCCCGCGATTTGAAGCTGAGCGAGGATGAAAAAACCGATAGAAACCGCCAAAATACGCAAAATCGCCGGGATGCGGAGGCGCGATCGGACGATTTGCGCAAACTGGGAGACAGCATGGATACCGGGGCCAACCGCGCCCTGTTGAAACTGTGGCAGGAACAACACCCGAATGCGTTGGATCGGCGCTGTATCTATAGCGGGGCGATGATCGGGATCGAGATGTTGTTCAACGGGTCGGTCGAGGTTGACCATATCCTGCCGATTTCCGAAACGCTGGACGATACCAATGCCAATAAAATCCTGTGCCTGCGCGAAGCGAATCGTCTGAAACGGCGGCGCACACCGTTTCAGGCCCGCGAAGACTTCGCCATTCGTTATCCCGATGGCGATTGGGATTCGATTCTGGCGCGGGTGGCCCATTTGCCGAAAAACAAACAATGGCGTTTTCAAGAAGACGCCTTGGATCGGTTTCGCGAGGAAGAAGGGTTTTTCGCGCGCCAATTGGTCGATACCCAATACCTGTCCCGGTTGGCGCGGGAATATTTGTCGAGCCTTTATCCCGGCAAGGGCGAAGGGTCGAGCCATCTGTGGGTGTCGCCCGGTCGCCTGACCGAAATCGTCCGGCGCAAATTGGGCCTGAACGAATTGGTCCGTGGTCATAATCTCGGTGGTGGGGCCGGTCAGGCGAAAAACCGTCTCAACCACCGGCACCATGCGATGGATGCGTTCGTGATCGCGATCATCGATCGATCCCTGCTGCAACGGATGGCGACCGAATCGGGTAAGTCGGGCGCGGCGGGTGTCGAGCGCCTGATGGTGCCGGACCCCTGGGATGGGTTTCGTGCCCCACTGGAACGCATGGTCAATCAAATCATCGTCAGTCATCGCGCCGATCACGGCACCGCCGCGAAAACGGGCCTGAAACCGGGTCAGGATCGCACGGCGGGTCGCCTGCATAACGATACGGCCTATGGCCTGACGGGGGAAAAGGACGCGCGCGGCAACGATATCGTGGTCCATCGCGTGCCGATTACCGCCTTGAAACCCGCCGATCTTGACCCGCATGGGACCAAGGGCGTGCGCGACCCGCAGTTGCGGGCGGCCCTTGCCTATTTCACCGCCGGGGCGGAAGGCAAGGCGTTCGAGGCGCGCCTGCGTCAGTTCCGCGAACTGGGGCCGTTGATTTATCGCGGCATTCGCCGGGTGCGGGTCGTTGAACCCCTGACGGTCATTCCCATCAAGGATCGAACGGGTAAAGTCTATAAAGGGTACAAGGGCGACAGCAATTATCGCTACGACGTGTGGGAAATGCCCGACGGCAAATGGGTGAGCGACGTTGTCACCATGTTCGACGCCCACCAACCCGGCTGGACCTCGCCGGTGCGGGCGGCCACCCCGACGGCGCGCAAGGTGTTATCCCTGCGCCAAGACGATCTGATCGCGATTGCCGAGGAGGACGGCACCCGCCATCTGATGCGAGTCGTCAAATTTGATCAGAGGGGGTCTCTGACTGTGGCCGAACCCCAGGAAGGCGGCAGCTTGAAGGAACGCGACGCCGCGAAAGACGATCCGTTCAAATATCGCTCGTTCGCGGCCAGCAGCCTGAAAAAACAAAAAGCCCGACAGGTGCGGATCGACGAATTGGGCCGGGTGCAGGATCCGGGCTTTCCGGCCCGCAAACGACGGCGCGCGACCCGGCACCGGCCCCCTGCGGTTTAAGGGGGTGGGGCATGGAGACCATCGTCGATATCGCCACCGATGGCCGTCACTTATCGGTTCAGCGCGGTTTTCTCGTCGTCTCGCAAGATCGGGTGACGGTCGGGCGGGTTCCCCTCGACGATGTGGCGGCGGTGATCGTCCATGCCCATGGCATTACTTGGTCCACCAATCTGATGGTGGCCCTGGCGGAACGGGGGGCGGTGATGGTGATCTGTGCCGCCAATCACGCACCCGTTGCGGTTTGCCTGCCGATTGATGGGCATCACACCCAAAACGCCCATATCCGCGCCCAGTGGGACGCGGGCAAACCGCTCGTCAAACAATTGTGGCGGCGGGTGGTGATCGCCAAAATCGCCTGGCAGGCGGCCGTCCTAGCGGCGCATGGGGTGGCGGATGCGGCGGATTTTGCCAAATTTATCCGCAAGGTCGGACCGGGCGATGCCGAAAATGTCGAAGCCCAGGCGGCACGGCGCTATTGGCCGCTGTTGATGGGCGATGATTTTCGCCGCGATCGCGGGGCGGACGATGCCAATGCCTTGTTGAATTACGGCTATACGGTGGTGCGATCGCTGGTTGCCCGATCGGTGGTTGCGGCGGGTTTGCACCCGTCGATCGGGATTCACCATGCAAACCGGGGCAATGCGTTTGCCTTGGCCGACGATTTGATCGAACCCCTGCGCCCCTTGGTCGATTCGATGACCAAACGGTTGCAGGCGGCGGGGATCACGGGGGTCACAGCCGAGGCGAAGCGCGCCTTTACCAGGCTGATCGCCCTCGACCTGCCCGGCGCATCGGGGACGACGACGGTGACCGGGGCGGCGGCCCGCATGGCGCAAAGCTTGGCCGATTGTTTCTTGTCCGGGCGTGCCGATGGCTTGATCTTGCCGCAGCCCCCAACCGCCCTCGAACTCGCGGGGTTGGACGCGCTCATCCCATGACGGCAACGCAATTAAGCGGGTATCGGCTGATGTGGATTTTCGTGATGTTCGATTTGCCGGTGGATACCAAGATCCAATCGAAGCAGGCGACAAAATTTCGAGAATTTTTGTTGGATGAAGGCTTTGAAATGAGCCAATTTTCCGTCTATGCTCGGTTCTGCAACGGCAAAGAGCAGTTCGAAGCCTATATGCGCCGCATCGAATCGAATCTACCGGAACGCGGCGATGTGCATATTTTGACCTTCACCGATCGACAATATGAAAATATCATCCGCTTTTCCGGCCAACGCAAAAAAAAGCCGAAAAAAAATCCCGACCAACTGGCCTTGTTTTGACGTTTTTTGCGATTTTTTTTCGCGTGAAATGATGGGATAAACCATTGAAAAACAACAATTTATCCCATCATCCATTGTAGCAGACCAGAGAACGGGGTCTAGCGACAACCCCGGATGAGTTGGAAAAAGGAGAGGAATGATTGTAGCAGACCAGAGAACGGGGTCTAGCGACAACTGTTTAACAAAAGGCACGATGCTGTCATTTATTGTAGCAGACCAGAGAACGGGGTCTAGCGACAACACCCGGCATTTTGATGTCAGATTGCCACACATTGTAGCAGACCAGAGAACGGGGTCTAGCGACAACGCATCACCGGCCCGATCCGCATCTTTCTGCGATTGTAGCAGACCAGAGAACGGGGTCTAGCGACAACAGGACAGCGACCTTAATCGACATGATTGATATTGTAGCAGACCAGAGAACGGGGTCTAGCGACAACACCCCATCTTTTGCGAATATGATCGCGTTCATTGTAGCAGACCAGAGAACGGGGTCTAGCGACAACGGTGATGATCGCGTCTACGGCAGCAGCTAGATTGTAGCAGACCAGAGAACGGGGTCTAGCGACAACTTTAAGTGAACGCGTGAAGAGTTGGGATTTTATTGTAGCAGACCAGAGAACGGGGTCTAGCGACAACTCACGACTGTCGGCCCTCAAGCGATCGGCGATTGTAGCAGACCAGAGAACGGGGTCTAGCGACAACAAGCAGACAAAGTTGGTCCTGGATTCCGATATTGTAGCAGACCAGAGAACGGGGTCTAGCGACAACTGTCGGCGGCATCGACACCCGCCTGGGCAATATTGTAGCAGACCAGAGAACGGGGTCTAGCGACAACTAGATTTAAAATGCAATGTTTTTATTTTTAATTGTAGCAGACCAGAGAACGGGGTCTAGCGACAACGATGGGGTCGTTTTTATCAACTATGGCGATATTGTAGCAGACCAGAGAACGGGGTCTAGCGACAACAGTGCGCGCTTCCGCTTCAGTAGCACAGCGATTGTAGCAGACCAGAGAACGGGGTCTAGCGACAACAAGGCGAAGGCCGTGCTCCTGACATAATAAATTGTAGCAGACCAGAGAACGGGGTCTAGCGACAACAGCCATTGACGACAAGGAATGTGCCATCCGATTGTAGCAGACTCATGACCGCATGCAACGTCAGGCCGCGCGCACATCGCTCAGAAAACGGGTGATGAGGTCGCGCAGGGCGCTTGCTTCACCGGCGAGGTTTTGCGAGGCGGTCATGACATCGCGAGACGCCGTGCCCGTTTCGTCGGCTGTGGTTTGCACGGTGGCGACCCGCTCAGTGACGGCAGTGGTTCCGGTGGATGCCTGTTCGATATTGCGGGCGATTTCGTCGGTTGCAGCACTTTGTTGTTCGACGGCGGCAGCGATGCCTGTTGAAATCGAGCTAATATGTTCAATCACTGAGACGATTTTTTGGATGTCGGCGGTGACGAGATGGGTTTGTTGTTGCACGGCGGTAATCAGGCGTTGAATTTCATCGGTGGCGCGGCCTGTCTGACTGGCCAAGTTTTTTACTTCGGTAGCAACGACGGCAAAGCCTTTACCGGCTTCTCCGGCACGGGCTGCCTCGATGGTGGCATTCAAGGCGAGAAGATTGGTTTTTCCGGCGATGTCATTGATCAGATTGACCACTTTACCGATGTCATTGGTTGCGATTTCAAGAAATTCGACGGATTTTTCTGCGCGTTTTGCTTCATGGATCGCCGTTGAAGAGATGGATGAGGACTGGGTGACCTGACGGCTGATCTCGCGGATCGAACTGGATAATTCTTCGGCGGCGGTCGCCACCATCTGGACATTGATCGAGGCTTGTTGCGAGGAATCGGCGACGATGGTTGCTTCTTGGCTGGTGAGGGTGGCCGACTGGCCCAAATCACGGGCGGTTCCCTGCAATTGCTGGGCGGCTGCGGCGACGGTTTGCACCGACCCGCTCGCCGCACGGTCGAATTGGTCGGCCAGGGCTTCGATCAGGCGGGCGCGGTTCTGCTGCACCATCTGTTGGGCCTGTTGTTCCGTCTCAAGCGCGCGCTGACGCTCTAAGGCGGTGCGGAACGTTTCGAGCGAGGCGGCCATTTCCCCGACCTCGTCGGATCGCCCGGTGCCGGGCACGGTCACATCCAAGTCACCGTCGGTCAATTTTTTCATCACGGCGGTAATGGCCAACAGAGGGGGGACGATCGAGGCGCGGGTGCGCAGGACGATCAGGATGGCAAGGACGAGACCGACGACCAAGGTTGCGATGGAGACGCGTTTTAATTGGCTGGTTTCCTCAACGAGATCCGCCGCACTTTGGGCAAGGGCGGCTTGCTGGGTCACAAGGAGCCCGCCCA
>DAISJD010000007.1:0-55915 GCA_036821645.1 Aliidongia sp. | reverse complement strand
GGATCAATCGGATCGCTGCGGCGACCAGTGCCGCCCCGTTTGCCACCTTGGCCCTGCCGACGCCGCCGCTTTGGGGGTTGGTGGCCTTGATCGCTGGGGGGGTGTGGCTCGCGATTTGGCGTCGTGCCTGGCGTCATTGCGGCTGGATCGGAATCTTCGCGGCTGGGATCAGTCTTGGCTTTGCACAAACCCCCGACCTTCTCGTGGCTGGCGATGGGCGACTTCTGGCGGTCAAGCAAGATGGCGGGCATTATTTGCTATCGTCGGGGATCGCCCCTTATACCGCCAAGATCTGGGCCCAGGCGACGGCAGCGGATTTCAAGGTCGCGGCCTTTGCGCAAGCCGACCGGGCGGTCGGCGATCTGCGTTGCGATGCGGCGGGCTGCATCCTCAATCGCCAAGGACGCCGCATTGCCCTGGTCAAGGAATGGGCGGCGATCAATGAGGATTGTGATCTGGCCGATCTGGTGGTCGTGCCCTTCACCGTACCGGGCGGGTGCGGCACCGGCACGCGGCTGATCGATCGGCGCAGCCTGCGGATGTCCGGGGCGGTCGCCGTCTTTGTCACACGGGACGGGATCCGGGTCGAAACGGTGCGATCGCATCAGGGCATCCGGCCCTGGACCGTGATCGACCGACCGGCCCCGTCCCCACTTGTCAATAGCGCCGGATCAGACCCACAAGACGGCCTTGAACCTTGACGCGATCCGGCCCGAAAAACCGGGTTTCATAGGCGGCATTGGCCGGTTCGAGGCCGATCGCCTGGTCCTTGCGGCGCAGACGCTTCAAGGTCACCTCGGCATCATCGACCAAGGCGACGACAATGGCCCCGGTTTCGGCATTCTCGCACCGTTGAATGATGACCGTATCGCCGTCGAGGACACCGGCCTCGATCATGGAATCGCCCGCGACCTCAAGGGCGTAATGATCGGCAAGCGAGGTGAGCATCGCGGCCGGGACGCCGACGGTCATGCTGCTGTCGCGCAGGGCTTCGATGGGGGTCCCGGCGGCGATCCTGCCATAGAGCGGCAATTGGATGGTTTCGCCCGCCACCTCTTTGGGGAGGTCAACGACCGGGGCCTTCACCACGCTTTTTAGAACGGATGGCGTATAGACGGCGGCGGGGGGCGGCGGTTGGACGTCCGGCACCACGGTCAGCGTCTTGTACCCCGTTCCATCGGGTAGGCGCATCACCTCAAGGGCGCGGGCCCGGTGGGCAAGGCGCCGGATGAAACCGCGTTCTTCAAGGCCGCTGATCAGGCGATGGATGCCGGATTTGGATTTCAGACCCAACGCATCCTTCATTTCTTCAAAAGAAGGCGAAACCCCGTCTTCCCTAAGGCGTCGATCAATAAAGATCAGCAATTCATGTTGTTTTCTGGTCAGCATCGCCACTTCCTTCCCGAATCGCGTCGATTGCGACAATGATTCATCGGTATTCTATGGAACAAAACCTAAACGATATAACTATGTTCTAGGTAGGTTCAAAGACGAGGTCAAGTGTTGCCTGAGCAGAATTGTATTTTTTTGTTTATGTCCAAATCATAGCAGGGAATTTTGTCCAAAATGGATAATTTTGACCGTACTTCCAGCAGAAAGCGCCGGATCATGGGGGGGGCGGCACAGTAAACAATCAGCGTCGGCGAGATTTGTCAGAACCGACGAATCCTGCCGGTGGTAAGGTGTGACGATCAATCCGTGCGACTCGTCCAGGCGCAAGCGGGCGCGCAGATAATCCTGGCGCTGATCGTTGGCGGGCAGATCGTGGCCCAAGCGCGCGAAGGTGGTTTCCGGCCCCGTGGTCGCCAACCCGTGCAGGCGCTGGATGAGCGGGACAAGAAACAACAAGCCGCAGACCAAGGCCGAGACGGGATTGCCGGGCAGCCCCAGGAACGGCATGGTGCCAAGCGATCCGAACATCAACGGTTTGCCCGGCCGCATGGCGATTTTCCAGAAATCGGTCTTAAGGCCGGCTTCGCTCAAAACGCTATGAACGAGATCGTGGTCGCCGACCGAGGCTCCCCCGGTCGTGATCAAGAGATCGGCCCCGTGCGCACCGGCGGCCAAGGCCATGAGGCTCGCCCGGTCGTCTCGGGCGATGCCGAGGCTGACGGGGATGCCGCCTGCGGCTTCGACGAGACTAGCCAAGGCGATGCCGTTCGAACTGACGATTTGATAGGGGCCGATGGGATCGCCCGGCAAGGCCACTTCGTCGCCGGTCGGCAAAATCGCGACCCTGGGCCTGCGATGGACCGTCAGCCACGGACGGTTCATGGCGGCGGCGAGCCCCAAATGGCGCGGCGAGAGCCGGGTTCCGGCTCTAAGACGGTCTTTGCCCGCGGTGAAATCGATCCCGGCGGCGCGCACATGGCGGCCCGCCGTCGCGGGCTCTAAAATCGTCACGGTGCCGGGTTCTAAGACGTTTGTGTTTTCCTGAATGACGACGCAGTCGGCCCCGTCGGGTATCGGGGCCCCGGTAAAGATGCGCACGGCCTCGCCCGGGGCGAGCGGTCGCGCAAAGCCGGTCCCGGCGGCGATCGATCCGACGCAGGGCAATGTCACCGGCACCGTTGCGGCGTCGGCGGTGCTGAGCGCATAGCCGTCCATGGCCGAGACGGCGAAGGGCGGTTGGGTGCGTGCGGCGACGAGATCGCTTGCCAGAACCCGACCAAGCCCTTGGGCAAGCGGGATGAGTTCGGCGGCGGTGGGCGTGACGGATGCCAGGATCCGGGCGGTTGCCTCGGCGACGGAAATCATGGGATAACCCCTTCGCCCGGACCCGCACGCCAGGGGCCCGATTTGCCCCCATCCTTGGCGACGAGGCGGATCGGCCCGATGACCATCGCCTTATCGACCGCCTTTGCCATGTCGTAGACCGTGAGGGCGGCGATACTGACGGCGGTGAGGGCTTCCATTTCGACGCCGGTTTTTCCAGCGAGTTTGCAACAGGCCGTGATCTCTATCCCAGGCAGATCGGGGCGCAGCGTAAGGTCGACCGTCACCGATGTCAGGGCTAAGGGATGACAGAGGGGAATGAGGTCCGGGGTCCGTTTTGCCCCCATGATCCCGGCAAGGCGTGCGACGGAGAGGACATCGCCTTTTTGCAGACCACCCTCGGCGATGAGCGCCAGGGTTGCAGGCGCCATGGTGACGTGGCCCGTCGCGACCGCCACCCGATTGCTGATCGGTTTGTCGCTGACATCGACCATGATCGCCTGGCCGTCGGCATCGAAATGGGTGAAGCCGGTCATGGCTGCCCAGTCAGCAACAGGCGCGTCGCGCGCGCAACGTCGCCTGTGCGCAGAAGGGATTCCCCGACCAGAAACCGTTTCGCCCCGACCATGGCCATCCGATCGAGATCGGCCTTGTTTTGCAGTCCGCTTTCACTGACCAAGAGCCGGTCGGCCGGAAGCGCGGCGGCAAGCCGTTCGGTTGTGGTAAGATCGGTTTTCAGGCTTTTTAAATTGCGGTTATTCACCCCGATCAAGGGCGAAGTAAGGCGCAAGGCCCGATCCAATTCGTCCGCATCATGAACCTCGATCAGGACCGCAAGCCCCAGCGAATGGGCAAGGGCCTCAAGCGTGCGGGCGGTGTCGTCGTCGAGGGCGGCCATGATCAACAGGATGGCGTCGGCCCCGATCGCGCGGGCCTCGATCACCTGATAGGCATCGAGGGTGAAATCCTTGCGCAGGACGGGCCGGTTCGTGGCGGCGCGGGCCGCGATGAGATGGTCTGGGTGGCCTTGAAAATAAGGACCCTCGGTTAGGACCGAGAGACAGGCGGCCCCGGCGGACTCATAGGCCTGGGCGAGGGCGGCGGGGGAAAATTCGGGGCGGATGAGACCGTGACTGGGCGATGCCTTTTTGATTTCCGCGATGAGCCCATAAGCGCCGCGTGCGACGGCGTCGCCCAAAGCCCCGATGAAATCCCGAACCGGGGGGGCGGATGCAAGCCGCCGTTCCAGGGCGGCTTGCGGGACGGCTGCCTTGGCGGCGGCCACGTCCAGGCGCTTTTGGGCGCAGATTTCGGCCAGAATATCGCTCATGCGTGCCCCTGTGTAACGGCGATCAATTGGTCGAGTTTAGCCTCTGCCGCCCCGCTATCGATGGCCTCGCCCGCGCGGCGGATCCCGTCTTCGAGACGATCGACCTTGCCCGCAACCAGGAGGGCCGCCGCCGCGTTCAGGGCGACGATATCGCGAATGGGGCCGGTTTTGCCGGCAAAGAGCAGTCGCAGCAGCGCGGCATTATCGGCCGGCGTGCCGCCCTGTAGATCCGAAAGGGCGGCGCGCGGCAGGCCGACCGCCTCGGGCGTCAGGGTGAAACGCCGCACGGTGCCCCCCTCAAGGGCCGCAATCTCGGATGTGCCGGCCGTGGTCAGTTCGTCGAGCCCATCGCCGTGTACGACGAAGGCCCGCTCGCTGCCGAGATGGTTCAGGACGTGGGCCAACGGTTCGACCCATTGCGCGGCAAAGACCCCCATGACTTGACGGCGGACCTTGGCCGGATTGGTGAGGGGGCCCAAAAGATTGAAGATGGTCCGGGTGCCCATTTCAACCCGCACGGGGGCGACGTGGCGGGTGGCGGTATGATGGCGCTGGGCCATCATGAAGCAGATGCCGACCGTATCGAGGGCCCGTTGAACCCGCTCGAACGGGGCGTCGATATCGACGCCGAGGGCGGTTAAAACATCGCTCGACCCGGATTTCGAGGACATGGCCCGGTTGCCGTGTTTGGCGACCGGCACACCGTTGGCGGCGATGACGAAGGCGGCGGCGGTAGAAATATTGAAGGTGCCGGCGGCATCCCCGCCCGTGCCGCACGTATCGATCGCGCCGGGCGGTGCCGTGATCGGGATCGCGCGGGCGCGCATGGCGCGGGCGGCCCCGGTGATTTCCGCGATCGTTTCACCCCGGACCCGCATCGCCATGAGAAAGGCCCCGATTTGGGCGGGGGTGGCGTCGCCGGACATCATGGTTTCGATGGCGGCTTCGGCATCGGCTTCGCTGAGCGATGCGCCGGTGGCAAGCTGCCCCAGCCAGTGCTTGATCAAGGTGGAAGAGGCACTCATAGGGCGGCCTGTCGGTTGGTGGCGAGGGTCAGGAAATTCTGCAACAGGGGTTTACCCGCCTCGGACGCGATGCTTTCCGGGTGAAATTGTACGCCGTAAACCGGGTAATCGCGATGATGCAGGCCCATGATCAGACCGTCCGTCGTCCACGCATCGATCACGAGACAATCGGGCACCGTCGCCCGATCGACGATGAGGGAATGATAGCGGGTTGCCATGAACGGGTCGGGCAGACCGGCGAAGACGCCCCCGCCGGTATGATGGACCGGGCTTACCTTGCCGTGCATGGGGGCGGGCGCGCGGATCACGGTGCCGCCATAGGCGGCCCCGATCGCCTGATGGCCGAGGCATACGCCCAGAAGCGGCACGGCAATCGCCGCCCGGACCAGATCGACGGTGATGCCCGATTGTTCCGGGGTGCCGGGACCGGGGGAGATGATGATCCCTTGCAGCGGCAGGGCCATGACCGCCGCGACACTGATCGCATCGTTGCGCACGACCCGGATTTCGGCCCCGAGTTCACTCAGATAATGCCAGAGATTGTAGGTAAAACTATCGTAATTATCGAGCAGAAGGAACATCGGACCATCGATCGTGTCAAGAAAACCGGGGCTCTGCCCCCACCACATCACGAATTGGCACCATATAACAGGCCTTCGAGGGGTGCAAAGGATGAGATGGGTGTCGAGGGCGCGGTTCAACCATGCGATCATGGCGGTGACGGCGGGTGTTATGCTACAAACGGATGAAGAATGGCATGGTTCGACGGTAAAAATCTTGAACGAGCGCGTGTCGATCATTGCAAAGCGTCGTGGATGATGGGGTGTCGCGGATGAGGGTCTGTGCCGCTGTCGAAGGGGGATTATGGCGATAAAACCGGCGACGCGGCGGCGGCGGCGCAAGACCGGCTTGCGCCTGATATCCTGGCGGTTTTGGGTTTGCGTGTCGGTTTTGGCGATGGGGGCCGGTTTTGTCACGGGAGCCTTGTTCATGCCGACTTTGCGCGATGCCGGGATGCCGCGGGTGGCCGGTTTGGCCCTGCCGCCCCCATCGGCGGAGCGGTTGCGCGAAACCGGCGAGGCGTTGGGTGAAGCCTTCGGCGACCCGTTATTGAGCGACCCGTTATTGATGCGCGAGGAATCCCTCCGTCGCCGCGTGTTGAAGACACCGCGATCCGAAGAGGCACCTCAGAAGGCGGGGCTTGACCCTTACGCCGATCTCTTGCCCTTCGCCCCAGGGGAGCAGGAGCCGTCATCGTCTCCGATGCTGGAGGGTCATGGTCTGCCCCCGTCTCCTGTTGGATCGTCTCCTGTTGGATCATCGCCCGCCGGACCGTTGTCGGCAAAGCCGCTTCTGTCCGAGCGGGGTGGCAACCGTGTCGGTGACCATGGGCTCGATCATCGTCGGGCGGTCTTGAGTGCCGGTGCGGCCCGGCCGATGATCGCGGTGGTGATCGACGATCTCGGCATCGATCGACCCCATGCCGCCGATGTCATCGACCTGCCGGGGCCGCTCACCCTATCGTTCATGACCTATGCCGAGGATCTCGGCGCCCAAACCGCGCGCGGGCGGGCCCATGGCCATGAAATCATGCTGCATGTCCCGATGGAGCCGGAGGCCCGTCGGGTTGATCCCGGACCCTATGCCTTGATGATCGGGCTCGATCCGGCGGAACTGCGCCGTCGCTTGACGTGGGGGCTAAACCGGGTCGAGGGGATCGTCGGGATCAACAACCACATGGGCAGCCGCTTCACCCAATCCTATGACGGCATGCATCTCGTGATGGAAATGCTGCAAGAACGGCATCTGTTCTTTCTCGATTCGAAGACGACGGCCAATTCCGCCGGAATTGCGGCGGCCGAGGCGGTCGGCATTCCCCATGCGGCGCGCGATGTATTTTTGGACGTGACGATCAGTACGCCTGCGGTTGCGGCGGAATTGTCGAAGGCCGAGGCGATCGCGCGCCGGACCGGCTATGCCATCGCCATCGGCCATCCCCACGGCCCCACGATCAGCGCGTTGCGTCATTGGCTGCCCGACATGGCGGCGCGCGGCTTTCAATTGGTACCGGTCAGTACGATCATTGCCCGCACACGCGATCCGGGCCCGCCCTGACCATCCCAGTCCGCCCGACCCACGCCCGCCCAAATCGATCACCCCGCAGGATCGGTGAGGGCGTCGCCCGCGTAAGGCTGCATATCGCGCAGGGCCTGACCCAAGGCACGGGACCAATCTTGTGACAAGGTTTGAAAATAAGGATCGTCGGCATCGATCCGGCGTTGGTGGGTGATGTGCAGGCGATCGCGTTGATAGATGACGAGGTCGAGCGGCATGCCGACCGAAAGGTTGGAGCGCAGGGTCGAATCAAAACTGAGCAGGACGAGTTTTGCCGCATCCGAAAGCGGCATGTCCGTGCGGGCCGCCCGGTCTAGAATGGGTTTACCGTATTTATGTTCGCCGATTTGCAAAAAGGGCGTGTCCTTGGTTGCCTCGATGAAATTGCCCTCGGCATAGATCTGGAACAGGCGCGGCGGCTCGCCATGGATCTGACCGCCCAGGATGAACGACACATTGAACGGCGTGCCGGATTCTTCGAGGGCGGGACCATCGATCCGGCGCACGGCGCGCAGGGCTTCGCCTACGAGACGGGCGGCCTGGAACAGGGTTTCCACCGTGGTGAAGGAATGGCGCTCGCCCCCGGCGTCGATCGCCTCGTTCAGATCGGAAATCACCGATTGCGACAAGGCGAGATTGCCGGCGGACATGAGGATGATCACCCGGTCGCCGGGCCGTTCCCAGACATGCATCTTGCGAAAGATCGAAATATTGTCAAACCCGGCATTGGTTCTCGTATCGGCCGCCAGAACCAGGCCTTGATCCAAGCGTAAGCCAACGCAATAGGTCATTCGAAAAGAGTCCCAACCAGTCACGAACGATTATGGATCATGCGGATCATTGTTGGCTTTGGTCAAGGCCAGCCTCTTCAAGGCACCCGTCGCGAACGGACACGGATACGCAAAGCGACTCGGTCCCGATCCCGCGCCGGATCCCCCGGATCGGGGCGGCACCGGGCGCGTCGAGCCCTGTGCACAGCCGGACATAGCGTTCGGTCGGACAGAGGCAATTGGCCGGGTCGAACCCGATCCAGCCGATATCGTCGACCAGGGCTTCGGCCCAGGCATGTTGGGCGGGGGCGTCGTCCCCCGTGGTCAGCAGCAGATAGCCCGTAACGTACCGGGCGGGAATGCCGAGGCTGCGGGCGGCACTGATGAAGATGTGGCTGTGATCCTGACAGACGCCGCGCCCATCCCCGAATGCATCGGCCGCCGTGGTGTGGGCATGGGTCGCATCGAGATCATAAGCGATGCGCCCATGGATCAGGGTCATAAGCCGGTGCAGGGTTTCAAGGGGACGTGGCGTTTTGGCCTCTTTGGCCAGCGCCAAGATCCCGGCACTGGCGGCGGTTGCGGGCGTGCTGCGCAGAAAGACGGCTGGGACCGCGGCCTCGCCGGTCCAACCGACGATCCCGGCCTGATCCGTGGTTTCGACGATCCCAGAGGCCACGATCCGGATTAGGTTTTGATCGGGCCCGCCCGCCAGAAGATCGACCCGATTGCCGAACGCATCGATGTGATGGGCCGCCCGGTCGTAGCCCTGGGCGTCGATTTGCCAGGATAGAATCCGCTGACCCGGCGTCGTCATCGGGGTGAGCCGCAGGGCCTGGATCGCGGCGGCGGGGGGGCCGTCATACTGGTAGTCGCTGGAATGCCGAATGGTGATCCGCATGGCGGGTCTCCTCACATAAAATGGAATTCGAGCGCGATCTTGTCGGCAAGGGTTGCGTTGAGGCGCAGAAACCCGGTCAGGAAGGCGTGGAGTCCCTGTTTGAAGATCCCGTCGATCGCATTGTCGTGCAAGGTGGCGCAAGAACCCGCCGCAAGCGCCATGGATTCGCGCCCGCCCCCCGTCCGTTCGTACAGGCGGTTGAGGGAATGCGCCACCCGATCGTGGCAAAATCGCAGACTGCGCGGCATTTCCGGTCGCAGGATCATGAAATCGACGACATGGGACGGTTGATAGCGTTCTTTATAGACATGGCGATATGACCGATGGGCCGACACGGACCGCAGGATCGTTTCCCATTGATAGAGGTGACGCTCGCCCGCAATCGCGTCGTTGGCGGGCAGGAGAATATTGTATTTCACGTCGAGAATGCGCGCCGTATTGTCGGCCCGTTCGAGAAAGGCTCCAAGATCGGCGAATAAAAACCCCTCGTCGCGCAGCAGCGTACCGGCGACGGCCCCCCGAAACAGCGACGAGCGTTGCCGGATCCAATCCAATAGATCGGGCAATTGACCTTGATTGAGATCGTCGGGCTTCATCGCGGAAAATTCGATCCAGGTCGAATTCAAGGCTTCCCACATTTCGCGCGTGAGGGCCGTACGGACGGAGCGACCATTTTGGCGGGCGGCTTCGAGACAGGCGCTGACCGAAGCCGGGTTAGTGCGGTCGAACAGCAAGAACTGCGTCACGCTGTCGGCGGTGATGTCGTCATAGCGTGCGCGAAACGCATCGAGGCACCCGGCGGCGGCGAGCGTCGATTGCCAATCGTCGCGATACCCGGTGCCATGGGCGGGGGTGAGGGCCAGGCGATGGCCGACTTCGGTCAGCCGGGCGATGTTTTCCGCCCGTTCGACCTGACGCGACATCCAGAAAAGCGAGGCGGCAGTGCGTCCCAGCATGATCAATCCTCCAAGACCCAGGTATCTTTCGTGCCGCCGCCTTGGCTGGAATTGACCACCAAGGATCCTTTTTGCAGGGCGACGCGGGTGAGACCGCCCGGTGTGACCTCTATCCGGTCGCCGACCAGGACGAAGGGTCTGAGATCGACATGGCGCGGGGCGATGCCTTCTGGGCAAAAGGCCGGACATGTGGAGAGGGCGAGGGTCGGCTGCGCGATGTAGTTTCCGGGATTGGCGCGAATTTTTTCGGCAAAGCGCGTGCGTTCTTCGCAGCTGGCATGGGGGCCGATCAACATGCCGTATCCCCCGGAACCGTGGACTTCTTTCACGACCAAATCGTCGAGATGGGCCAGGACATGGGCGCATTCTTCCGGCAAGGCGCAGCGCCATGTCTCGACATTGTTCAAAAGCGGCTTTTCCCCCGTATAAAAATTGACGATGGCCGGCATATAGGCATAGACCGCCTTATCGTCGGCGATGCCCGTGCCGGGGGCATTGACGATCGTCACTTTGCCCGCCCGGTAGAGATCGAACAGGCCTGGCACGCCCAAGACCGAATCGGACCTGAAATTCAACGGGTCCAAAAACGCATCATCGACCCGGCGATAGAGGATGTGCAGCCGTTCCTTGCCCCGGATCGTGCGCATATAAAGGGCACCGTCATCGACGATGAGATCGCTGCCCTGAACCAGTTCCACCCCCATCTGATCGGCGAGAAAGGCGTGTTCGAAATAAGCGGAATTGAACATGCCGGGCGTGAGTATCGCGATTTTGGGATCGCCCCGGCAATCGGGCGGGGCTACGGTCTCAAGGGTTTGGCGCAACATTTCGGGATATCGATCCACGGGGGCGATGCGATGGGCGGCGAAGAGGCCGGGGAAAAGATGCATCATCGCCTCGCGGTTCTCCAGCATGTAGGAAACGCCGGAGGGCGTGCGCAGATTGTCTTCGAGCACGTAGAACCCGCTCTCGCCCGGTCCCGCGCGGACGATATCCGTGCCGATAATATGGGCATAAACCCGGCCGGGCGGATCGAAGCCCATCATCTCGGGTAAAAAAGCGGCATTTTGATTGATGAGTGCCGACGGCAGAATCCCGGCCCGGATGATTTCCTGGCGATGATATATATCGTAGAGAAAGGCATTGAGCGCGCGTACGCGTTGTTCGATCCCGCGCTCTAAAAAGCGCCACTCCACGGCCGAGAGGATGCGCGGTATGAGATCGAACGGGATGACGCGCTCGTGATCGGTAGCATCGCCGTACACCGCGAAGGTAATGCCGAGACGGCGAAAGATCAGATCGGCTTCGCGTTGTTTTTGTTGTAGTTTTTCAGAAGATTGTCGGTCGATCCAGGACATCAGGGTGCTGTAGGCGGGACGCGGGGTTCCATCGGGCATCAGCATTTCGTCAAAGACGGCGTCGGGACAATATGCCTCATTTTTAAGCATTTCACGGCGTCTCCTGTCGGCTTATCCGGGGATCGCAAGGTTCATCGCCTTGGTCATAACAGATATGCGGGTTTGTTATGCAAGTTTGGTGCCGCCCTTGCGTTCGGGATGGTGACGGGATCTTTGGGCATATCCGGCTGATCTTGGGGATAAAACTGCGGATTGAGGGTGAAAAGCCTTGAGACAGGCCAAGGGCTGGGTTCATCGCAGTGCATTGTTGTATTGGGAAAAGTTTGCTATTGTGCGCGTCGTGACCGGTCTCGTTTCGAGGGGGCCGGTTATGCCTTTTTCATTAGCGACTGTGCCCGTGCCTTGGTAACCCAATCGTCGACCATCCCCCCCTCCGATATTTCCCCGGTCACTATTGAAGACGAGATGAAACGCTCGTACCTCGATTATGCGATGAGCGTGATCGTCAGTCGTGCGCTTCCCGATGTTCGTGATGGCCTGAAACCCGTTCACCGTCGCATTCTCTATGCGATGAAGGAGGCGGGGAACGACTGGAACCGGGGGTTCCGCAAATCCGCCCGCCCCGTCGGCGACGTGATCGGTAAATATCACCCCCATGGCGATTCTGCGATTTACGATGCGATGGTTCGCATGGCGCAGGATTTTTCCATGCGCCACCCCCTGATTCAGGGGCAGGGCAATTTTGGTTCCATGGACGGCGACCCGCCGGCCGCCATGCGGTACACCGAGGTGCGTCTCGCCCGGTTGAGCGACGGGCTGTTGGAGGATATCGACAAGAATACGGTCGATTATCGCCCGAACTATGACGAGCGCACGGTGGAACCCGTCGTCTTGCCAGCCCGGTTTCCCAACCTTTTGGTCAATGGGGCGAACGGCATTGCCGTCGGTATGGCGACGAATATCCCGCCTCATAATCTGGGCGAGGTCATCGACGCCTGTTGCGCCATGATCGACAATCCCGAGATCACGATCGACGAATTGTTCGATATCGTGCCGGGCCCCGATTTCCCGACCGGCGGTCTGATCATGGGGCGGACTGGGTCGCGGTCGGCCTATCACACCGGGCGTGGTTCGGTCGTCATGCGGTGTCGCCACACGATCGAGGAAATCCGCAAGGATCGCGATGCGATCGTCATCACGGAAATTCCGTATCAGGTGAATAAATCCCGGCTACTCGAACGCATTGCCGAGGTGGTGCGCGATAAGGTGGTCGAGGGGATTGCCGATCTGCGCGATGAATCCGATCGGGACGGGGTGCGGGTCGTCATCGAGTTGAAGCGCGATGCGACGCCCGATGTCGTTCTCAATCAACTGTTTCGCCACACGCCGTTGCAGACGACGTTTGGCGTCAATATGTTGGCGCTCAATCGCGGTCGGCCCGAATTGATGACGATCAAGGATGTGCTGACCTGCTTCATCGCGTTCCGCGAAGAGGTGATCACCCGGCGCACTATCTTTGAATTGGGCAAGGCGCGCGAACGGGCCCATATCTTGGCCGGTCTTGCGGTGGCGGTCGCCAATATCGACGAAATCATCCGGGTGATCCGTTTTGCCAATGATCCGGCCGAGGCTTTGGCCGGTTTGACCGATCGCGCTTGGCCCGTGGCGGATGTCGCCGCCTTCATCGCGCTCATCAACGAGCCGGGCCACCGCGTCGCCGACGATGGCACCTATTACCTGTCGGAGGCGCAGGCCAAGGCGATTTTGGAATTGCGCCTGCAACGTCTAACCGGGCTCGAACGGGACAAGGTCACGGCGGAACTGTCGGAAATTGCCGAACAAATCGTCGATCTCGTCTCGATTCTGCAGTCGCAGGCACGCAAATACCAGATCATGCGCGATGAATTGGTGGCAATCCGCACCCAGTTTGCGACCCCGCGCCGGACGACGATCGAAGAATTGGAATTCGAGTCCGATATCGAAGCCTTGATCCAACGCGAAGACATGATCGTGACGGTCAGTCTCGCCGGTGCGATCAAGCGGGTGCCGCTTTCGACATATCGCGCCCAGCGCCGTGGGGGCCGGGGACGCTCGGGCATGGCGATCCGGGACGAGGATTCCGTCAGCCAACTCTTCGTTGCCTCGACCCATACGCCGGTCCTGTTCTTCACCACGTCGGGCCGCGCCTTTAAGATCAAGGTCTGGCGCCTGCCGTTGGGCACACCCCAATCGCGTGGCAAGGCGATCGTCAATCTGTTGCCGAACATTCAGCCGGGCGAGGGTATTTCAGCCATTCTCCCTCTGCCTGAGGATGAATCAAGCTGGGGCGATTATACGGTGATGTTCGCCACGTCGAAGGGCAATGTCCGCCGCAATTCCTTGGCCGATTTTGCCAATGTGATGGCAAACGGCAAGATCGCCATGAAGTTTGAAGGCGACGATGCCGACGATACCTTGATCGGTGTCGCGATCTGTACTGACGATCATGATCTGTTGCTGGCGACTGAAGGGGGGCGCTGTATCCGGTTCCCGATTACCGATGTTCGCGTCTTCAGCGGTCGCAGTTCCGTTGGGGTTCGGGGGATTCGCTTGCTGGGTGACGATAAGGTCATCTCCATGTCGATTCTCAATCATATCGCGGTTGAGACGGCTGAACGCGATGCGTATCTCAGCCTATCGACTCAGCGCCGTCGTCAGGCCGGTGCCGAGGTCGAAGCCGAGGGGGATGGCGCCCTCGTCGAACCGGTCGAAACGGGGGACGAACCGGCCGAATCCGGCGGATCGGAACGGTTTCAATTGGATGAAGCGCGCTTTGCCGATCTTGCCCAGCGTGAAGAATTTCTGCTGTCGATCACGGCAAAAGGTTTTGGTGTGCGCATTTCTGCCTATCGGTTCCGCATCACGGGTCGTGGTGGGCAGGGGGTCGATGCGATGGACGTCGCCAAGCGCGACGACCAAGTGGTTGCGGTCTTCCCCGTGCTACCCCGTGCCGAGGTCGTGTTGGTGACGAATACCGGCCAAGTCATTCGGTGTCCTGTTCATGACATTCGTCTGGCCGGGCGTGGGACGGCGGGGGTGATGGTGTTCCGGGTTGCCGACGGAGAAAAGGTCGTTTCCGTCGCCACCATGAGCGACAGCAACGATCAGGAAAGCGACAACACCGATCAAGAAGAAAACCAGGACGACGGACTCTCCATCAATGAAGGGACGGATCTGATCGATCCGGCCGCACCGGAGTCGTAAGCGATCGATCGGCACCGCCCGGACACAGGGCAAAGCTGTGTCCGGGCGGTGCCGTGCCTTTTTGAGAAATAAAAAGCCCGCACATTTCTCGTCGCCTTTGGCGCGAAAATGTTTTAGAGAGGCAAAATGTTTTGGGGGAAGAAGGGAAGGGACAAATGTCACAAGCGCGCATCGGCGTTTATCCTGGAACTTTTGATCCAGTGACGAAGGGCCATATGGATGTCATCGTACGGGCATCGCGGTTGGTCGATCATCTCGTCGTCGGGGTTGCACGCAATGCAGGTAAAGGCCCCCTTTTCACCGCGGAGGAGCGGGTCGAGATGGTGCGGGCCGAGCTTGATGCCCTGCCGGATCGGTCGATCGCGGAACGGATCGAGGTGCAGTCCTTTGAAACCCTGCTGATGCATTTCGCAACCTCACTCAAAGCGAAGGTGATCATACGGGGTTTGCGCGCTGTTTCGGATTTCGAGTATGAATTCCAGATGGCGGGGATGAATGCGCGGCTCAATCCAACGATCGATACCGTGTTTTTGATGGCATCGGACCGGTACCAATTTATTTCTTCGCGCTTTGTGAAAGAAATCGGCCGGTTGGAAGGGGAAATTGCCCATTTCGTCTCGCCCTTGGTGATCGCCAAGCTGAAGGAACGGTTTGCTGACACCGATGATGCGAAGGACCAATAGGGCTTTTCGGCCATAGTCTTGGGGTGATTGGCTTGCTGAATATGGGATGCAGTAATGTGTTGATCGGTGCTTGACCATAGGGGCTTCACCCGGTAACCTGCGCCCCTCTTGGACGGCATCTGACTCCGTAGCTCAGCCGGTAGAGCATCTGACTTTTAATCAGAGGGTCTCGGGTTCGAATCCCGACGGAGTCACCATTTCATTCCCGCTATCACCGTGAAAACTAGCTCCGTGAACAATGTTCAGGGTTGTTTTCTTCTGCGTGTTCTTTGTTTTAGCAAGATCGCTAAAAAATACGCCTGTAATGATGGATTTAAATTTTATTGGGCGTCTCATAAAAAGAATTCACAAATTTGTGCGGTGATGGGGGTGAAAACCCATTTAGAATTATCCTAAATTTTATTTATCCTTGGTCGATATGTTCTTAAATTGCATATTGTCATTTTAAATCAACATGTTATCAGTATTTTTTTTCAAAATTATAATGCATACTATACTGTTACCTTCACCGGTACCTACGGATATATTCACGGTTTCTCGGGATGGATTTTTTGAATATTGCCATTTTATCGCCATTTTTGTCGATAATCATAAGCATAATCATTTTTGTCTGCCTATATCGTTTGACAAAATATGGTTGTATGCCTACGTGTCCTGAATCTTATCGCGTGGTCAATTCCAGATGGTGATCCATTCCGGCCGCACGTTAACGGTGTTGGGCGGTGGATGGCGCGTCTGAGAGTGGCAGGACGTTGTTACGATGAAGGCTGTGGATAGGAAGGATTGAGAATGCAAGAAGTTGCCTTGAAGCGCAAAAAATCGCCAGAAGTTGCGCGCCAAATTAATCAATGTGTTGGTCGACGGGTGCGGGCTCTTCGTGCGTCGAATGGTCATTCTCAAGAACATTTGGCTCAAATTTTGGGCCTATCTTTCCAGCAGGTCCAGAAATTCGAAAGCGGGGCCAGCCGCATTTCACCAGATAAACTGTTGGCGATTGCCCGTTATTACGACCATGCGATCTCGTGGTTTTTCGAGGATGTGCCGGCCATTCTCTTGCCTGGCCCGCAGGCGCACGGGTCGACCCCAGCATCGGACGACGCATTGGCGGAGACGGCCGGTGGATCGTCGCGTGGCACGCATTATCGCTTGCGTCTTGAAGTCGGGCGGGAATTGCAACAGGTTGACGATCGGTTGCTGCGGCCCTTGTTGGAATTGCTGCGCAGCGCACCGAAACGCGAGGAAAAGGCGGCCTGATTTCCGGGATTCGGGCTTGTCATTTCTAATTGAATGCCAAGCCCCTGCGGCAGGGTTTATCGCATCGGGGGATGCCATGATTGGGGACACCCCGATTACCCCGTCATGAATGATCCTGCGCCCTAAACCGTCGCTCGCGTGCCACGATCGGCCATGATGGCCGGCTAAAGCGGAAGAAACGGTTATTCTGTGCGGGATGAGCGCAGCATGATCGTTTCTGTCGCATAGAGTCGGCCGTTGCCGGTCCAAGGTAAAATCAGCCGTTCATAACGGTGCCGTCGCCGTGGCAGACCTGGTGATTGGATGACCGCCTCGACGAGTTCGAGAACGGGGACTTGATCGCGGATCGATGTGGCGACACGCTGGGCGGTTTTGGTGGCGTAAACGGGATCCGGTTGCTGGCACAGATCTTTGCCGATCATGCCGATTTGTTGGCATGGGTAATAAAACTTGAGAGACTTCGGCCAATTCTTGACGGTAATTTGTCCTGCATCGGTTTTTTCAAAGAGAAAATTATAATCCATCACAGGGTCTTGTGATGTTCTTTCGAGAAAACTGTCGGGGATCTGATATTTTCTCTCGGCCCAAAGCTGATAGAATTTCTGTAAATTATGCCGCTTTTGGTGCGATAACCGTTCCAGAGAAAGATGTATCGTCTGAAAATCCGCCCGTCCCTGATCGCCATCCTCGCGGATGCGCAGGCAATCGAGACGGGCGACGATTTCATGAAAATTCTGAAAAACTTCGACAAGTCCACCGGCACTTTCATCATGCAGAATGACGCGGGTCGCTTCGATGTCGGTTAGCAGCCAAACCAGTTTGGTAAAACAGGTTCGGCTTAGTTTGCCCCGATTGAGCCTCAGATGGACGACGCCCTTTGCGCTACGGGAAAAATGAACGAAACCCAGGGTTTCTATTGCAAATTGTGCTGGATTGATTTTCTGTCTCTGACCCATCAGGCGTTGGCCGATTGTTGGGCTGTAACGATCTAAAATTTCACCGCGATCAGAGACGAGGACGTCCATGGTTGCTCCCGCAAGGTAAATTTCAATTATTTATGGTGTTCAAAAACGCTACTCCTCCTATGTACGATATTGGGTGGAGATTTGGTTTCAAAATAAATAAAAAAAATAAGTAAAGAAATATATAAAATAATAATAGATGAAAATGATTTGAAAATTCTAACTCTAGATGTGTTTTTAAGCGTTATTTGAGATTTTTTCTTAAAAATGAAAATAGTTCATCATAAAATATTGTCCGACATTTTTATCGGATTATTAAATACTATAATATGTGAAAAAATATTCTTTGCAAGGGGATAATTTGGGCGACACAATCATGAATGATAGATTTAAAATTCAAATATTTCAGTATTTTAGATAAAAAATAATGTGTTTGATTGATTAAAATTTGAGCCGATCGGAACGTAGGTTGGGCTGGGTGGTCACGATCGAAATCAGGATAAACACCTTGCATTTAATGATTCATTAATTATGATTTTTTGCGGTGCAATGCAATAAAGGAAGGTCACCGATCAGATCCATCCCAGATAATCGTTGTCGGGATGGGTGCAGTCGGGTCACGGCGGTTGGGACACTGTCCTGCGTTGCGGCGACCCAGTTGAAATCACTTGTTAAGACAGAGTGAGGGAAACTGATGGCAAGGATAAGCGATAGATATCTCCAAGCCAGCCCGTATCCAGTTTGATGATCTGGGCGTATCCTTGACAGGGGTGTTTCAGTGTCGACGAAAACCTGAGTTCGATGATCGCTGATCAAAAAACTTGGGGGGTGTTAAGCCGCAAACGATGTCGTGCCTGTTTTTGAACGAAAACCTGCCTTGCGACTTCATTTGACTATCTTTGTGATCGTTCGCCGTGGAGATTGCCATGCCGACCTATGATAGCATCTTCAGCTCATTCACCCGGCTCTATGAAAGCCAGCGGGATGTCGAAATGTCGCTCGAAGACTATCTTCGAGGCTGTTCAGACGACCCGATGATGTATGCGACGGCGGCGGAACGCCTGTTGCATGCCATCGGCGAGCCGCTGACCATCGATACGAGCCTTGACCCCCGTCAGGGTCGCATTTTCATGAACCGTACCATCAAGGTCTATCCTGCCTTTGCCGGTTTTTACGGTATGGAAGAGACGGTGGAGCGGATCGTGGGTTTTCTGCGCCACGCCGCCCAAGGCTTGGAAGAGCGCAAGCAGATCCTCTATCTCTTAGGCCCTGTCGGCGGCGGCAAATCGTCCCTTGCCGAGCGTCTGAAGCTGTTGATGGAAACCCATCCGATCTATGTCCTGAAGGCCGGCAACGAGATCAGTCCGATTTTCGAATCGCCGCTCGGCCTGTTCAATCCGACCCATTTCGGGGCCTTGCTCGAAGAGCGGTACGGCATTCCGCGACGGCGCCTGACCGGTTTGATGTCGCCTTGGGCCATGAAGCGGCTCGACGAGTTCGGCGGCGATATTGCGCGCTTCAAGGTCGTTCGCTTGCAGCCGTCGAGCCTGAAGCAGGTTTGCATCGCCAAGACCGAACCGGGCGATGAGAATAATCAGGATATTTCCTCGCTCGTCGGTAAGGTTGATATCCGAAAGCTCGAATTTCTCAACCAGAATGACCCGGATGCCTATGGCTATTCCGGTGGGTTGAACCGCACGACCCAGGGGATCCTGGAATTTGTGGAAATGTTCAAGGCGCCGCTGAAAATGCTGCACCCCTTGCTGACGGCGACGCAGGAGGGCAACTATATCGGTACGGAAAATATCGGGGCCTTGCCGTTCCAAGGGATCATCTTGGCCCATTCGAACGAGTCCGAATGGCAAACCTTCAAGAACAACCGCAATAACGAGGCCTTTATCGATCGGATTTCCGTGATCAAGGTGCCTTATTGCCTGCGTGTGACCGAAGAACGCCAAATTTACGAAAAGTTGGTTTCGTCCAGCGAATTGTCCAAAGCCCCTTGTGCGCCCGGCACGCTCGACATGTTGGCGCGGTTTTCCGTCTTGTCGCGGCTCAAGATCCATGAGAATTCGAATCTCTATTCCAAGATGCGCGTCTATGACGGCGAAAGCCTGAAGGATACGGATCCGCGGGCGAAATCGGTTCAGGAATATCGCGATGCTGCCGGTGTCGATGAAGGGATGGAGGGAATCTCGACGCGGTTTGCGTTCAAGGTCTTGTCTCAGACCTTCAATTTCGACAGTCAGGAAATTTCGGCCGATCCCGTGCATCTCATGTATGTGCTGGAACAATCGATCCGCCGGGAACAATTTCCGGAGGATAGCGAAAAGCGTCTGATGAATTTCATCAAAACCGAATTGGTACCGCGGTACTGCGAATTTATCGGCCATGAAATTCAAAAGGCCTATCTCGAATCCTATTCGGATTACGGTCAAAACTTGTTCGATCGCTACGTCGCCTATGCCGATGCCTGGATCGAAGATCAGGATTACAAAGATCCCGATACGGGGCAGTTGATGAACAGGGATCTTCTGAATCAGGAATTGTCCAAGATCGAAAAACCGGCCGGGATCGCCAATCCCAAAGATTTCCGCAACGAAGTCGTGAAATTCACGTTGCGGGCGCGGGCGGCCAATGCCGGACGCAACCCCGTATGGAATTCTTACGAGAAATTGCGCGAAGTCATTGAGAAACGCATGTTCAGTCAGGTAGAAGATCTCTTGCCGGTGATCAGTTTCGGTAGCAAGAAGGATTCCGAAAGCGATCGCAAGCACGCCCAATTCGTGGAACGGATGATCGCCCGCGGCTATACCGAACGTCAGGTGCGTCGTCTCGTCGAGTGGTATATGCGGGTGAACAAGGCCGGATGAGCCACTGGCCGGGAGGGGAGCGGTTATATTACAGCACCCCTCCCCGGTGGCCGCCAAACGAAGCCGGTCGGTAAAACCGTGGCATGAAGAAGGCCGCAAGAAGGGCCCGGCTGTTCCGGCAGCGTCGCATGAAGAAGGACCGCGATCGTGATGAACATCGTCGACCGTCGCCCCAATCCAAAAGGCAAAAGCCTGGGCAATCGCCGCCGCTTTATCGAGCGGGCACGGGCGGAGGTCAAAGGGGCGGTGATGGATGCCCTGCGCAAACGCAAGATCACCGAGGCTGAAAGTGGGGAAAAGGTCAAGATCCCGACCAAGGGGATTGACGAACCGGCCTTTCACCATGGGCGGCAAGGGGGCAATCGTCAGTATGTTTTGCCGGGCAATAAGGATCATGTGACCGGTGATGAGATCGAGCGTCCGAAATCAGGTGGCGGCGGTTCCGGCAACCAAGCATCCGAGTCCGGCGAGGGTGAGGATGGGTTTGAGTTCAGTCTGAGCCGGGATGAATTCCTCGATCTTTTCTTTGAAGATCTAGAATTGCCCGATTTGGTGCGCAAGCAATTGGCGGAAGTCACCATTCCAGAAACGGCGCGCGCCGGTTTCGCCACGACCGGCAATCCCGCCAATCTCAATCTTGTGCGTACCATGCGCAATTCCATGGCGCGGCGCATTTCCCTGCATCGCCCGAAACCCGAGGAGATTGCGGCGCTTGAAGACGAGATTGCCCGTCTGAAAGAGACCGGGCCCGAAACGGATTGGCAGCAGGCGGTCGATCGCCTGGAGGCTTTGCTGCGGCGCAGTAAGGCGATCCCTTATTTCGATCCGATCGATATGCGTTACAACCGATTTGAAAAAGTACCGAAACCCCATGTTCAGGCCGTGATGTTCTGCCTCATGGATGTTTCAGGATCGATGACCGAGCGGATGAAGGATCTGGCGAAACGGTTCTTCTTGTTGCTGCATATTTTCCTGGTGCGCCGCTACAAGCAGGTGGATCTGGTCTTCATTCGTCACACCTCGACCGCACAAGAGGTCGACGAAGAAACGTTTTTCTACAGCCGAGAAACGGGGGGGACCGTGGTGTCGACCGCCCTTGCCGAAATGAAGCGGGTGATTGCGGAACGCTATCCGAGCGATGCATGGAACATCTATGCCGCCCAAGCGTCCGATGGCGATAATTTCGGTGCCGACAGCCATCGCTGCACGGTGTTGCTGCACGAGTTATTGGGCCTCTGCCAATATTATTCCTATATAGAGGTCAGTGATTCGGGCGATGTCTTTCCTGATCGACGGACGGAAAAAACCGATCTTTGGCGTTGCTACGCCGATGTGGCACCGGCGCACCCCAATTTCGCCATGCGCCGCGTTACCGATCCGTCGCAGATATTTGCTGTGTTCCATGATCTTTTTGCCCGCGATAAGAGTGCGGCTTGACGAAGGAGGAGACGATCATGGCAGCCGATGGCATGCACTTGCCCCCTCTCTTCACGGGGTCCGATTGGAATTTCGATCTGGTCAAACGGGCCTACGATGCCATTGAGACGATTGCGATCAAAGAATTGGGCTTGGATGTCTATCCGGTTCAAATCGAGGTGATCACGTCCGAACAAATGCTCGACGCCTATGCGTCGGTCGGGCTTCCCCTAATGTATCGCCATTGGAGTTTCGGCAAACGGTTCGCCTATAATGAAACGCTGTACCGCAAAGGTTTGCAGGGGCTTGCCTATGAAATCGTAATCAATTCCAGCCCCTGTATTTGTTATATCATGGAAGAAAATTCCATGACGATGCAAACTTTGGTCATTGCGCATGCAGCCTTTGGCCATAATCATTTTTTCAAGAATAATTACTTGTTTCAGCAATGGACCGATGCGTCGGGGATTCTGGATTATTTGGCATTTGCGCGCGATTACGTCGCTTCCTGCGAAGAACGCTATGGGGTCGCACGGGTCGAGCGGGTGCTCGATACTGCCCATGCCTTGATGGATCAGAGCGTCAATCGGTATGCCCGCCGCCGTCCGCTGAATTTCAACGATGAGCGTAAACGCGAACAGGCACGCCAGGATTACGCGGAAAAAACCTATAACGATCTGTGGCGCACGATCCCGACCAGCGATGCGGTCAAGGCACTCCAGGAAGATCAAGTGGCGCAATTGCGTCTTGAAACCCATCGTCAGTTGGGCTTACCGGAAGAGAATCTTCTGTATTTTCTGGAAAAAAATGCCCCGGCTCTGGAGCCCTGGGAACGGGAATTGTGCCGGATCGTACGGAATATCGCACAATATTATTATCCGCAGAAACAAACGAAACTGATCAACGAAGGGTGTGCGACCTTCGTTCATTATGAAATCATGAACCGGCTTTACGAACAGGGCCTCTTGACCGAAGGGGCGATGCTCGAATTCCTGCATTCTCATACGTCGGTCGTGTTTCAGCCGGATTTCGACGATAAACGCTATAGCGGTATCAATCCCTATGCCCTGGGCTATGCCATGATGGCGGATATCAAGCGGATTTGCCTCAGCCCGACGGACGAAGATCGCGCCTGGTTTCCGGCCTTTGCAGGCAATGGCGATCCGTACGGCACCTTGCGCGATGCCTGGGCCAACTATCGCGACGAAAGTTTCGTCCTGCAATTTCTGTCTCCGAAGGTAATCCGGGACTTCAAGTTCTTTTGCATCGACGATACGGCCACGAAGACCCATATGCGGGTGGATGCGATTCATGACGACGAAGGGTATCGTAAGATCCGAGCGGCTCTCGCCCGGACCTATGACCTGTCGCGCCGGGAACCGGACATTCAGGTGGTTGACGTGGATATGGCTGGCGACCGGGTTCTGGTCCTGCGCCATGCGGTCCATGAAGGAATTTTGTTGGATGAAAAAACGACCCAGTCGGTGCTGAAACATTTGGCCGAACTCTGGACATACGGTGTGCGCCTGATCGAGATCGACGCGGTTACGGATGCCGTTCTAAAAACCCATGAAGTGCCCTCCCCACGGGGCTCCACGCCATCGTCGATAAGGCCATGAGGCCGTAGGAGCGGGATGAAAAAAAGACGCCGCATTATGGGGCGTCTTTTTTTGTACGGGATGACGGGGTCGCCTGAAATTTGGCGCGGAGCATGCCGGGCGGGTGTTTCGAGCGCGATGGAAAATATTCACTTGACGTTAGTGTCAGGGTTGGTGAGGTTTGGATGCTGCGGACCGATCTGCCATCATTCAGGAGGTTGATGTTGTTTTCATCCTTATTTTCCAAACAGTCGGCAGATCACAATTCTAAGGTTGCTCTTAAGGATGAAAATTCCCGTTTAAGGGGTGAATTGGCGCAGGTGAAATTAGAAAACGATCTCTTGCGGATAAAAATCGACCGATTGGTGGAAAACTCCCATGACGCCTTGCGATCCGCCGATCCGATTTTAACGCCACAGGTGCTAGGCCCCCGGCTTGAAGGCTTGCATTTCGTCATGGTCGGCACGTGTCAAGTGCACCATCTGGTCGGTGCGGCCGCCGAATTCGGCTATGGTGCCGATCATTTTCTCTATGATTCCAATGAATTCAGCGAGGTCCCTTCGGCAGATTATGCCGTCTATGACGCTGGCATCATCGGTCTGACCTTTCGGTCCTTGATTGCCGACGCAATCGGCAAAGCGCGCGACACGGCCCATGTGCGTGATTTCTGGACGCATGAAGAAGCAGAAGCCGCCATGCAGCGGCTGACCGAAAAACTCGATCGGCATGTTCGTCGCATTCATGATGCCATGAACAAGATCCCCCTCTTCTTTTTTTCCTTTATGGAGCCAAGTTTTCAATATGATGGTTTATTGATTTATGCCAATGATTTGAGTTTTATGGGAAAATTTATTCGAAAAGCAAATGAAATATTTGAGGAAATTGTATCTAAATATCAAAATTGTTATTTTTATGATGTGAATTTTCCTTTGAATGCCGTGGGTCGATTGCATTTACAAGATGATTCCGCCATAAATTCAATGCATAATTCGATCATTAGCAATTGGGACGATGATTATGATCAGGAAAGAATTGTAAAGCCTATTTCGCTTTTAAGTACTTTCGACGTCAAGTGTAATCTTAAAATGCTTCATAAAATTATTTTCAATGATTTGGTAGACAATTTAAAGATTATCAAACAAACGTCACCCGTCAAACTTCTTATTGTCGATCTCGACGACACACTGTGGCGCGGCATTGCGGCCGAGGGGGCGATGGAGGCGTGGCGGCGTGAAGAAGGGTGGCCGCTTGGCTTTATCGAGGCCTTGCTCTACTTCAAAAAACGCGGCGGACTTCTGGCGATTTGCAGTAAAAACGACGAAGAAGCCACCCGGTTGCGGTTTCAGCAGATTTGTCGTGACCGGATTACGCTCGATGATTTTGTCTCGATCAAGATCAATTGGCAGCCGAAATCCGAGAATATCGCCCAGATTCTGCAAGAGGTGAATTTATTGCCGGAAAGTGCGGTTTTTATTGACGATAACCCGCGTGAGATCGACGAAGTTCAGGCCCAATTTCCAACCATACGATGCCTTGGCACCAATCACCATGATTGGCGTCGGATTATCCTGCGGGCACCGGAAATGCAGGTCGCCAGAATTTCGCGGGAATCTCGACAAAGGACCGAATTGTTGCGGGCAAAAATCGATCGGGATGCTGCTGCGACCAGTCTCACCCGCGATGAATGGCTAAGGTCGCTCGACCTCAGGCAAGAAATTTGCGCCGTGCGCACGCAAGACCATCCGAATTTTGCAAGAGCCTTGGAATTACTCAATAAGACCAATCAGTTCAATACTAATGGCAAGCGATGGACACACGGTGAATTGGAAGATCTGCTGCAACAAGGGGGAACGATCTTAACCGCCGCTTTGCGAGACAAGACGGTCGATAATGGGATTATTGGGGTCACGATCGTACTTGGCAGCGAAATCGTGCAGGCAGTCTTGTCGTGCCGGGTTTTCGGGCTCGGTGCCGAGATCGTCAGTGGGGCCATTGCGACGCGGCTTGCCTTGCTGGCGGGGCCCAGTGCCGTGGCCAGCGTCGTCGATACCGGCAAGAATGCGACCTGCCACGATTATTTCAAGAAACTGGGCTTTGCCGCCGCCGATGCCGGACGCTTTACGAGCGAAACCGCCCCGATCTTGCCCGATTGGATTGCCGTGACGCTTGACCCCGCCTTAGAGGGGGCAGTGGCGCTGTAACGGTGCGGCCGACAAAGGGCGGCATGCGGTTTGTCAAAGAAAAAGGCCTCAACCCGCATGGGCAGAGGCCTTTTTCTTTGGTGGAGCCGAGGGGAATCGAACCCCTGACCTCGACATTGCGAACGTCGCGCTCTACCAACTGAGCTACGACCCCAATTGCCCGATCTATGCCGGTTGGACCCTTGGTTTGTCAAGAGCAATTTTGAATCTTTGCGGGGTGATGGGCGTGATCTCCGTTCTGTGCTTGCGCCGGAAAGCCGGGCAGGGTAGCGTCGATGAGCCCAATTCCTTTAAGGTTTGATCACGCGCTATGTATGCCTTGTTCGATACCGCAATCTTTATAATCGGGTTTTATACCAACATTGTGATCGTTTCGGTGATTGCCAGTTGGTTGGTCGGCTATGGCGTCATCGACCGGCGCAATCGTCTGGTCATGCTCATCATGGATCTGCTCTATCGCGTAACGGAACCGGCGTTGCAGCCTATTCGTCGGATCTTGCCGACCCTCTCGGGTCTGGATTTTTCGCCCCTGGTTCTGCTGATTTTGCTTCAATTTCTCCAGCGGTTTATTGCGCATGATCTCATCCGCCTCATTCCTTACTGACGGTCGGATCGACGGCAAAGCCTTTGCCGCCGGTTTGACCGACGCCGTGGCGACGGTGGGTCGCCGTCTGCTGGCCGAGCACGGGCTCATCCCCGGTCTTGCGGTGATTTTGGTCGGCGAGGACCCGGCCAGTGCCGTCTATGTCCGCAATAAAGTGCGTACCACCGAGGCTGTGGGGTTTCGGTCCCTGGAATATCGCCTGCCCGCCGAAACGGCCGAGGCCGATCTTCTCAGCCTGATCGACCGGCTCAATGGCGATCCCGGTGTTCATGGGATTTTGGTGCAATTGCCGCTGCCGGCCGGTTTGAATGCCGATACGATCGTCGCCCGCATCAGTCCGGCCAAGGATGTCGATGGGCTGCATCAACAGAATATCGGTGCGCTGTGGTCGGGTACGCCAGGCATGGTTCCCTGTACCCCTCTTGGCTGTGCCCTGCTGTTAAAGGCGCTGCACCCGGATATGAGCGGCATGAATGCCGTGGTGATCGGTCGGTCCCCGTTGGTGGGCAAGCCGATGGCCGCCTTGTTGTTGGCGGAAAATTGCACCGTGACCATCGCTCATTCGCGCACGCGCGATCTTCCGGCGCGCTGTCGGACGGCCGATATCCTTGTGGCGGCGGTCGGACGCCCCCTTATGGTCCGGGGCGATTGGGTCAAGCCGGGGGCCACTGTGATCGATGTCGGCATCAACCGCGTCGATGGGGCCGATGGCAAATCCCGCCTCGTTGGAGATGTGGCCTATGAGGAGGCTCATGGTGTTGCCGCCGCCATCACCCCCGTGCCCGGCGGCGTCGGTCCGATGACGATTGCCTGTCTGATGCGCAATACCGCGCTCGCCGCCCATCGTCTTGCCGGATTGGGGGAGCCTTCATTCTGATCCGGTTCATGCGGGTGGCCCTGCTGGGGGCTGCCATGATGCTGGCGGTGCCTTGGGCGGCGGCGGAAGACCGCGTGGCTGCGGACGATCTCGCGGTCCGTCTCGACCAATTGATCATGACCGAGGATTACGCGGGCTTGGCCAAGACGATGCAGGCGGCCTTGGCGCAGCCCGATCAGGCCCTTGTCGTCTTGCGCTGGGAACGCGATCGACTGGACCAGGGGGCTGGGTTGTTTGTGGCGGGGATGCGCGCCGTTCATCTCTATACCCTGTCACGGGGGGCAAAGCCCGGCAGTGCCGAGGCCGGTTTTGCCGACCTTGCCCTTGAAACCGGCCTATATGCCTTGGCCCTGATCGAAGTTGATGGCGCGCGCTGTGCTGAGGTTGTGACCCAGAACGCCCGGCGCAGTCAGTTCGCTCAGATCCTCGCCCCGATTTGGGGCGAATTTCAGCGTTTGGGCGACGATGAAATCGCCCATTTGGTCGGCGATGCCTTGTTGGAAGAACAGACGACGGCGGGTCTGCGCGGCAATGATCCCTATCTTTGTCGCGGCGTTACGCCCGATCTGCCGGTGTCCGTCGCAGGACGCGTACGGCCGAGACCGCCGCAATTTCGCGATGAGGCGACGGCCCAGACCCGGATTGCGGCGGCCCGTGCGACGTTGCCGGGGCTGTTGGTCAGCTTTGCCGCCGCGATGCATCGGCAAACCGATAAGCCGTAAGCGGTCTTTTACCTTGGATCGGGTGTCTTTGATACGGGTGTCTTCAGGTGACTTTGGCCAGCCGTTGATATTCGGTCCTTTCCCAGACGGCTTCGTTCATGACCTGCTTCAAGATGGCGATGACATCCCATAATTCGCTATAGCCGAGATAAAGCGGCGTAAAGCCGAACCGAAGGACGTTCGGCGCGCGGTAATCGCCGATGACCCCATGGGCGATGAGCGCTTGCATGATGGGCCATCCGTTGGGGTGGCTTAGGGATACTTGCGAACCGCGCAGGGTTGCATCTTGCGGTGAAATAATCGTAAACCCGTAGGCACCCAATTCTTGGCGGACGAGGGCGGCGAAAATTTCCCCCTGACGACAGGATTTATCCCGGATCGCCGCCATCGGCGCTTCGAGCAGGAGGTCAACCCCGATTTCAAGGGCCGCAAGGCTGAGGATCGGGGGGGTGCCGACGATTCCCCGGGAAATGCCCGGTGCCGGGCGGTATGAGGGTTCAAAGGCAAACGGCGCATCGTGGCCAAGCCAGCCGGAAAGGGCCGGTTGGAAATCCGGTTGCAGGCGTTTGTTGATGTAAAGGAAGGCGGGCGCACCGGGGCCGCCATTCAAATATTTATAGCCGCAGCCGACGGCGAGATCGGCATCGATCGCCGTCAGATCGATCGGCATGGCCCCTGCCGAATGGGCCAAATCCCACAGAACCAAGGCCCCGACCGCGTGTGCCGCCTTGGTGATGCGCGCCATATCGTGCATGAGGCCGCTGCGATAGTTCACATGGGTCAGCATGACGACCGCGACGGATGAATCCAAATGATCCAGGAGATCTTCGGATGGAACCGTAACGAGCTGCCGATCCTTGCCCAGCAGATTGACCAATCCCTCCGCGATATAGAGATCGGTTGGAAAATTGCCGGTTTCCGAAAGAATGACCGAGCGCCCGGGGCGCGCGTGGAGGGCGGCACTCAAAAGTTTGAACAGATTGATTGAGGTGGAATCGGCGGCCAGGGTTTCACCGGGGCGAGCCCCGATTAGGCGACCGATTTTATCGCCGATCCGGTGTTGCAGGTCGATCCATTGGTGATCGGTCCAGCCGCGGATCAGACTTTTGCCCCATTCCTCATTGACGACCCGGGCGACCCGCGCCGGCGTTGCCTTGGGCATCGCCCCCAGAGAATTGCCGTCGAGATAGATGACGCCGGGCGGCAGTGAAAACGCATCGCGAAACCGGGCCAAAGGATCGGATCGGTCAAGGGCTTCCAGATGGGCGCGTGTATAAATCATCGGGGATTGGGCTCAGTCTCAGGCCTGGGGTACAGGCTGTCTGCTTGCGGGACGAAAAAACACCTTCAGCATAGATCTATCCGTTAATTCAATAATACAACACATCGATCACCCTGTTCAGCTGATCAGCCTAGTGCAAAAATCGCAGATATTCAGCATAGAATTCTCATTCTAATAAAAAATTATCCAAAGACTGATTTTTTTGGATCGTCAGCAGTGAAAATCCCACACTACCACAAGATAATTCTTGGTTATTTAGGTGGTGTGGGATCTCATTAAAGGACGATATTGTCTGATGATAAATTTTTAGGGACGGGCCGATTTAGCGAGCCGTAACCGTAACGCGTTGAGTTTGATGAAACCTTCGGCATCTCGTTGATTATAGACTTGGTCGGCCTCGAACGTGACATGCGCAAGACTATAGAGCGAGCGATCGGACCGACGTCCCACCACATGAACATTGCCCTTATAGAGTTTGAGGCGGACCGTGCCTTCCACATGCTCTTGGCTTTTATCGATGAGGGCTTGCAGCATTTCCCGTTCCGGCGAAAACCAGAAGCCGTTATAGATGAGTTCGGCATAGCGGGGCATCAACTCGTCCTTGAGATGGGCCGAACCCCGATCCAGCGTGATGCTTTCGATGCCGCGATGGGCGGCCAGCAGGACGGTGCCGCCCGGTGTCTCGTAGACGCCGCGCGATTTCATCCCGACGAACCGATTTTCCACCAGGTCGAGGCGCCCAATGCCGTGGCGACCGCCCAATTCATTCAATTTTGCGAGCAGGCTGGCCGGGGATAGGGCAACCCCGTCAACGGCAACCGCGTCGCCCCGCTTGAAACTGATTTCAACATAGGCGGGTTGATCCGGCGCCTCTTGCGGCGACACGGTGCGGGAATAGACGAATTCTTCGGGTTCAAGCCAGGGATCTTCGAGCGCCTTGCCTTCGGCGGAGATGTGCAGAAGATTGGCGTCGACGGAAAAGGGGGCTTCGCCGCGTTTATCCTTGGCGATCGGAATCTGATGCTGTTCGGCATAGGCGATGAGCCGGGTGCGGGACGTCAGATCCCATTCGCGCCAAGGGGCGATGACCTTGATATCGGGTTGCAGGGCATAATAGCCCAATTCAAAGCGGACCTGATCGTTGCCCTTGCCGGTTGCACCATGAGAAACGGCATCGGCCCCGACCAGACGGGCGATTTCGATTTGACGTTTGGCGATGAGCGGGCGGGCGATGGAGGTTCCCAGCAGATAGAGCCCCTCGTAAAGGGCATTGGCGCGAAACATTGGGAACACGTAATCGCGCACGAATTCTTCGCGCAGATCTTCGATGAAGATTTCTTTGACCCCAAGGGCCTCGGCTTTGCGGCGGGCGGGTTCCAATTCTTCACCTTGGCCGATATCGGCGGTGAAGGTCACGACTTCGCAGTGATAAGTATCCTGGAGCCAGCGCAAGATGACCGACGTGTCGAGTCCACCTGAATATGCCAGCACAACTTTGTTAATCGATCGTGTCATGATGGTCCCGTCCCGCTGCTATAGGGGGCCATGGGTCGTCTTCCGGCCCGCCAAGACCGACGAGTATAATGCCTCGCACGCCCAGAACAATCGCGACGCTGGCGCAGGCCCCCAGCGTCTGGCGCGGGGCACGGTGCGTTTTTGAAAAAATGACGGATGCGTCAAATTTTTTGAGAAGCGCGTCATCGCAACGATGGAATTCTGACGGTTCTCGTGCAATTCTGTGCCAATACGGATGGCATAACGCGGCATCAAGCTGCGGGGCAGGGGGGCTTGCATGCAGGACCAGGTTTTGAAGACGATGGCATCGACGAGGACCCGGGCCAAGCCGACACTGAAGATTGCCATCATCGGATCGGGCTTTGCTGGCATCGGCATGGCGATCAGCCTGAAACAGGCGGGATATCGGGCGATTACGATCTTTGAAAAGGGTGATGCGCTGGGTGGGACATGGCGGGATAATGTCTATCCCGGTGCCGAGTGCGATGTGCCGTCGCATCTCTATTCCTATTCATTTGCCCCGAACCCGGATTGGAGTCATCGGTTTTCGCCGCAGACTGAAATTCTGGCCTATCTCGAAAAAGTCGCAACCGATCATGGGATCCTGCCTTTGATCCGCAGTCATACCCCGATCAAAGCGGCCCGGTTCGATGACCGGCACCAGGAATGGGTCCTGGAACGGGGTGACGGGGGGACGGAACGGTTCGATATCGTTGTGCCGGCGGTCGGGCAATTAAGCCGCCCGGTCATTCCCGCCTTGGCCGGTGCCGAAGTTTTTTCCGGTGCGGCCTTTCATTCCGCCCAATGGGATCGCACGATCGATCTTGCGGGCAAGCGGGTGAGCGTGATCGGCTCTGCGGCGAGTGCCGTTCAGATCATTCCGCGCTTGGCCGAGCAGGCCGCTGAGCTGACGGTCTATCAACGGACGCCGAACTGGGTCATTCCGCGCTGGAACTATGCTTATTCCGCCGCCGCTCGTCTGGCATTTCGCCGGGTCCCGGGGGTGCGCCGCGCCTTGCGCACGTATCTTTATTGGAAACACGAACTGTTGTTTCGCGCCCTAAAGCCGCGTTCTTTCGGCAATAGTCTGGTGAAGGCGATGGCCGGTTTCCATCTCTATCGCCAAGTGCGCGATCCGGGTTTGCGCGCGCGCTTGACGCCCGACTATCCACCCGGCTGCAAGCGCTTGTTGGTTTCGGACGAATATTTAAAGACGTTCAATCTTTCCCATGTCGAATTGGTGACGGATCGGATCGGCCGGATCGAAGCGGACGGCATCCGCAGCGAGACCGGCATAAAACGCCCGGCGGACGTCATCGTTTATGCGACCGGTTTCGATGCCAGTAATTGTCTGACCCCGATTACGATTACCGGGCGCGTCGGGTTGGACCTGCAAAGGGCGTGGCAGGATGGGCCGGAGGCTTATCTCGGGATGACGGTGTCCGGCTTTCCCAATCTGTTTTTGCTCTATGGCCCGAATACGAATCTCGGCCATAGCTCGATCATTCTGATGCTGGAATGTCAGTATCGGTATATCGTGTCCTGCCTCGATCATGTGGTCGCCGAGGGTAAAGCGGCGCTTGATGTAGCGCCTGCGGTTCAGCATCGCTACAATGAAGCGCTGCAAAAATCTTTGACCGGATCGATCTGGGCGGCTGGTTGTACCGGTTGGTATACAACGGGGACGAAAATCACGGCGAATTGGCCCGGTTCCTGTTATCGTTACCTGCGGATGACCAGGAAGGTCGATTTTTCGGCATTTCGCGACGCGGACCATGGACACACCGACACGCGCGATGGGGAACGAGCCGCCGCCGACCCACGCGCGCAAGTCGGTGATTGAGCCCAGATGATATCGACCGCAGATGAAGGGACGGCCCATGGGTGAAGGAACCGCGCGGGCGTCGACCGCCGATCTGCCGCCGGAGGTTCAGGCCTTCTTCGCCGCCCTTTATCAACGGGCTCTCACTCGGTTCGCGCGCATCATTGCCGAACGCGGCATGGCGCCGGATCTGTGCGAGGCCTTGGCGCGCGAACGGGTCGGTATCCTGACGGACGAGCTTGCCCCGGTTTTTCCGGCGATGGCGGCAGCGGGTAAGCCCGTTGCCTGCGCCAAAGGGTGCGGCGCTTGTTGTACCACCACGGTTGAGGTAACACCGGAAGAATTATTTGCCGTTTATGCTCATTTGAAACGGACTCTGCCCCCCGACGAATGGGCAGAGCTTGTCGAGAGGGCCAAGGCCAATGATGTGAGAGGACATGGGTTGGATCCGGTCGATCGCCACAGATTGCGGCTTTTTTGTCCGATCCTCGATCCAAAGACCATGGCGTGCTTGGCCCATAGCGTCCGCCCAGCCCCATGCCAAGGGTATTTATCGGTCAATCTGGATCATTGTCTTGCCAATCATCAGGCGCCACCCCTACCGGTAGAACAGCCTGAAATCGCGAGCATGATCACCAGTGTGGTCAATGGTACGCGGGTTGCGGTGCTGAGCGATCTTGGTCTCGATATGGCTGGATTGGAATTGACCGCGGGGTTGGTGGCCTTGCACGAGGATCCCGATGCAGAGCGGCGTTGGCGGTCGGGGGAAAGCGTGCTCCCCACGGCCCGGTACACGCCCAGTCGCATCATTCCATCCTGAAACCGTCCGATCCATGCCGAGATAGCGCAATCAGCGCCGTGGTTCGCGCCGTGGTATTTGGCTCGGGTGCATTGCAGTCCGTGCGCAGGTCACACCATTTCCCCCCGATGAGAGATCCTGTATAGCAGGCGGGATTGTTTTCCTGTGCGGTTTGTCACCCGGAACACGCGGGCGGCAAATTGATTGTGAGGATTGAAAACAGATGCCGTTGCAATGGATTGAAAGCAATTTCGGCTCGGGGCCGGTTCTGGTTTTGGGACCGGGATTGCGGATCGAAGTAAGCTATTGCCTGTCCCGCGCCGTGAAGCCATGGGATGTGCATGTGTTCGGCGAACGGTTGCCCGGTACCTATGCGACCTGCGCCGAGGCGCAGGAGGCGGGGCTCAAGGAAGCTGAAATCCTGATGAGGGCTGCCTTGATACAGTTGACTGAGACCCACTAATTACGCGCAGCAATTGAGGGGGGCGGTTTTCGATGGCAAGGGCCGCAAAACCGCTCTTCTTTAGGATGAAAAGCCGGGTTACGGCCAGAATTCTTTCAGGAGTGACCGTTTCTTTTTGGGATCGAAATTAATTCTGTTTCGATCATGCCCCATGGCGGCGACAAGACGGGGATTCATCACCCGAAACCAGAGCGGCGGCACATAGGCCAGCAAGAACATCCCGAAATACCCCGACGGCAGCGTGGGCAGACCGTCGAAATGGCGAAGTGCTTGGTACCGGCGCGCCGGATTGGCATGATGGTCGGAATGGCGCTGGAGATGGAACAGAATCCAATTGGAGAGGAAATGGTTGCTGTTCCAGGAGTGGTGCGGCTTCACGATCTCGTACCGCCCGTCCGCCATTTTTTGACGCAGGATGCCGTAATGTTCGATGTAATTGGCACTTGTCAATTGAAAATTTGACCAAAATGCCATCAATGGTAGAAAAACAAGCATGAAGGGCCCAAAGAACCAGAGAAGTACGGCCCAATAAACGATGGTAATGGTGATCGGCACCAAGACTTGGTTACGCCAATGCCACGGGGCATAGCCGAGCCGGATCAGTCGTTCCCATTCCAAGCGCCAAGCACGCACAAAGGCACCGGGCATTTCGCGCAGGACGAAGCGGTAAATCGGCTCTCCCATGCGCGAGGAGGCAGGGTCGAGGGGGGTTGAAACATCCCGGTGATGGCCGCGATTATGCTCGACGTAAAAATGCCCGTAAGCGGTCGGGGCTAGAATTAAGATTGCCAGCCACCGTTCGAGCCGCGACTTCTTATGGCCCAGTTCATGGCCGACATTGATGCAAAAACCGCCGACGAGACCGGTTGAGAGAATGACGGCGAGATGGTCTTGCCAATCAAGGGCCGTATGGCTCACGAACCATGCGGCCAGGGTCACTTCCAGCCATAAGATAGGGACTAAGGCGTAGGTGATGTACCGGTAGAACAGATCGGCTTCGAGATCGGGGACGGCGCTCTCCGGCGGGTTGCGCGTGTCTTCTCCAAGCCCGAAATCCAAGATCGGTAGGATGACGTAGCTCAGGATGACCGGGAACCAAAGCACGACACTTTGATTGGTCAGATAGTACAGAATTGGCCCGGCACCAATTAAAAAAGGGATGATGAGGGACATCAACCAAACGGAACGGCGCGGGTCGCGGTAGGGTGTGTCTGTTGCTGCATAGGTCATCGTAGGCCCCCTTTTTTTGCAAGGGTACGATGAAAAATTGTCAGATACCAGCGAGAAACACAATCGGATCAGCGATGGTGATGGTGATGGTGATGGTTGATCGGTTCGGCCGGCAGGCCTTGCCATGCCGTATCCGGCGGGATTTGCTCGGCCTTCATCAACAAGGAAAGGGGGCTGAGCTGGCTGTGATCGCCAAGCAGCGTGCCGTAGAGGATGACGGCGCGTGAGCCAACCGCACTGCCGGTGCCGATGATCAGGCGATCCATCTTCATTACCCGATCTTCAAAAAGATGGGTTTGCAAAATCACATCGGAACCAATCAAGGCTCCATCTTGAATATCGACCAGATCGAATTCGCTCATATCGGCGGTCTCGATCACCGTGTCTTTGCCGATTTTGACCCCGAAAAGACGCAGCAGCGGCGGCAGGAGGGGGGTACCCCCCAATTGACGCAGCAAAAACGGCGAGGCGATCGCTTCGTAAAGCCCGGTGACAAACTCGCTGCGCCAGACGAGATTGGACCAAAGCGGGGCTTCGCATGGCCGATACCGGCCGATGACAAGCCATTTTGCCGCTGCCGCCGCCAAAACCAGCATCAGTTCCGCACCATAAAACACGAACGGGGCCAGTAGGATGAGGGTGATAACGGATGGATTCCACCAGACCGCGACGAGGGCGACAAGGGTGAGGACCATCTGTACCAAGGCGGTCGGCAAAAGGATCCGGCAGATCTCGATCAGGAGCCGACTAACGATCCGAACGAAGGACGGACGATAGGTCAATTGATCCGGCGTGGTCCGAATATCCCGTTTCGGCAGGAAGAGAGCGGGCGAGCCCAGCCACGAGGTTTGATCGGGCGTGATCGCTTGCGGCTGCACCGAGGCAACGCCCAAGAGGCAGCCATTGCCGATTTTGCTGCCCTCGCTGACGACGGCGCTGTTGCCGATGAAGGTCCGGCGACCGATCGTCACCGGATTCGTCTCGAACGAGCCGCGCGAGAGGCGTGTGCAGGCAATGAGCGCATTATCCGCGATGAATGATTCTCGATCGATTTCAACGAGCCGGGGGTCGAGAAAGCTTAAGGTGGCGATTTCCGTCCAAGCCCCTACCTTACCGCCTAGAAGCCGGATCAAGGAGGGGGCGAAGAGGGTGCCGAGAAGGGGGCGTAGCAAGGTCATGGTTTGAATGATGAGCCCATCGGCAAAACGATGGCGCACCCAGGCAAACCCGTTGAGCGGGTGCTTGACCCCATTTTTCAAGGGCAACAGGCGCAGGCAAACGGCAAACCCGCAGGATAACACAAGGGTTGTAGCAATACTGGTGCCGAGCGTTGCAAGCGGCCACCAGGCCATGCCTTCATAAGCCAATCGAAAGAGCACGTAGCTGCCGAGGCCGGTCGGTAGGGCCGGAACCGTCAACAGGAATAGCGAGGCGACCCCGTGAGAGATCAGAAGGGTCGTCCGCCGCAGCCACGACACCGGCGGATCAGCCGGAATATTGGCACCGACGGCCTGTTCGTGGCGGGCGGGCGCACCGCGCCAGAGCGAACCTGCGGGGATCGTGGTGCCGCGTGGGGCCATCGACAGGTCGCAGAGTTCCGCACCGGCCCCGATATCGCAGTTGGGGGAAAGATAGGTCCGCGTGCCAAGCGTGGCATTGGCCCCGACGACAATCCGACCGATAAAAATGCCCTGGCGATCCATATCGTCGGGACTAAGGCAGGTATCGCGGCCAATGGTTGCCCCGGGCCCGATGGTCAGAAACGAGGGGAGATAGAGGGCCGTCGCATTGATGACGGCCCCGCGCCCGATCGTCGCCCCGGCAAGGCGGAGCCAGAAATTATAGAGCGGCGTCCCTGACAAGATATCGACGGGTACCGTTTCGGCCAACTGTCTGGCAAGCCAAACCCGCAAGTGAACGGTACTCCACAGCGTGTGTCGACCTTCGGCGATACCGAACAATAACGCCCGTTGACCGAGGGCGGCAATCAGATAGCTGAGACAGAGCCCGAAAAGACCCGCCGCCATCAACGCGGGGAACGAGAGCGTTCCGGCCTCGCTTTTGAGGGAAACCAAGGCCGGGAACAACAGGGGCAGGAGCCGAATGAGTCCGAGCGGCCACAGGCACAGGATCTGTGCCCGTTGGATCAATTTTTTGCGTAAGGGGGGATTGGCGACAGGATTGTCGTCATCGCTCGCCAAGTTGGGTTTCGGGGCACCAAAGGCGGTTTCGATGTATCTGGCGAGCGAGCGCACGGTACGATGCTCGTAGACAGAGCGAATGGCAAGGGTCGGCAGGACCAAATCTTCGCGTAGCGCGGAAATCAACCGTGCGGCGACTAAGGAATGTCCGCCGAGGTCAAGGAAGAGATCGGCATCCAAGGGGACATCGGGACGTCCCAGAATCCGCGCCAAAATGATGGCAATGCGCTCGGCCAAGGTTTGGGGACGGGCCGTCCCGGTCTCGTGCGGGTGGCAGACGGACGGCAGATTTTTGCGGTCGATCTTACCGCTGGTCAAAAGCGGCATGACCGAAAGGCAGTGTAGTTGATCCGGCACGGCATGCGGCGGCAACAGGCGCGCAACCTCCGCCAGCAGCGCCTGATGATCGACCGTCTCGCCGTACTGTGGGACGATGAACGCCACGAGGCTTTCCATCCCGTCGGTCGATTTTTGGACGGTTGCGGCTGCGACCTTGACCGCGGCGCATTTGGTGAAGGCGGCTTCGATTTCATCGAGTTCGAGGCGGAACCCGCGCAGTTTGACCTGACCATCGCGCCGACCCAGGAATTTCAGGCGGCCATCGGTGGACAACATCCCGAGATCGCCGGTGCGATAGAGCCGAGCACCCGCTTCGGCACCGGGAAAATCGGGCGGCTCGATACCGAATTTCTCATCGGTCAGGTGCTGGTCATTGAGATAGCCACGGGCGACGGCCGGTCCGGCAATGCATATTTCACCCTCATGGCCCGGCGGTACCAAGCCGCCCGCCGCATCGGTCAGATGGATGCGATAACCGGGCAGGGCAAAGCCGATATCCGGTTCATGAAGACCGTCAACCTCGCTCCATGTCGCAACAACGGCGGTTTCGGTCGGGCCGTATGTGTTCAAGACCCTGCGTCCAGGCTTCAGCCAACGCCGCACGAGGGCCCCCTGACAGGTTTCGCCACCGAGAATCAGAAGACGGAGGGACGGAATATCCTGTTCGACCATCGCGAGGAGCGTTGGCACGACGCTCAAGACCGTGATGCGGTTGAGTGTGCAAAATTCCGGCAGGCATGCCCCGGACCTGACCGCTTGGCTGGGGGCTGGAACCAGGGTGGCCCCGACGGCGAGGCTCAACCAGATTTCCTCGACAGCGGCATCGAAGGCGACGGAAAAGCCTTGATAGACCCGATCGTCCGGCGTCAGGCCATAGACCGCCTGTGCGCCTCGGAGATAGGCCATGACGTGGCGATGTTCGAGGGCAACACCCTTGGGGCGCCCTGTCGAACCGGACGTGTAGATGATGTAGCAAACCGTCTCGGCAGCGACGGTCGGCAGGGGGCCTGTGTAAGCCTGATGCCCGGCTGCGTCCGGCGAGAAACAGGGAATTTTTTCGAAGCCCTTCGCAGCGGCGTCCGATTCGATGAAGGCGGCCGTTAAGGCTGCGTGATTGGTAATCGCGCGGACGCGGTCGGGCGGGGTCGTCGGATCGATCGGTACATAGGTGCCGCCGACCATAAGAATGGCCAGCATGGCGGCGTAAAGAGCGGGCCCGCGTTCCAGCATCAAACCGATCCGGGATTCGCCCGAAATCTCGTTCTGGAGCAAAAAACCGGCCATGGCCCGGGCCTGGGCGACCAAGGCACCGTAGCTGATCGTTTCCTCGTGCCAGAGAAGGGCCGGATGGTCGGGAAAAGCGGCAGCCCGGGCCAAAACGGCCTCATGGATCGTCGAATGACGGGCCAAGACGGCATCCGTCTCGGCTAAGCGGTCCAGCGTTCCGGATGATTCTACAAAAAACGCTGATTTCATCGCAGTGATTTCTTTCGTCGATCCGAAATTATCTACGAGGATCCGCCTCAGCGCATCCCCTCATTGTCAAAATATGGTTCGAAAGTGGTGTTTCCGGGCAAAAACAATGCATCCCATGTGAAACAGGGTGATGCCATCGCATTTGCGAGATCACTCTACAATGTCTTGGGTGTTCATGTCTTTTTTTTGTTTGATCCATTGTATCGCGACTTGCAGTTACTGCACAGGTGAATTGCTGAATTTGAGAGGAATAAATAAAATGAAACAGGCACAAAATTATCGATCTATCAGGGGATGTTTATCCGCTGTGCCATCGAACCTGGGGGAAAATCCGTGCAGACCAAAGCCGCAATTTTACGCAAACACGGAATCGGACGCCCGTATCACGAGACATCCCCCTTGTCGATCGAGACCATAACCCTCAGCGAACCGGGGCCGGGTGAGGTCTTGGTGGCAATGGCCTATGCCGGTCTCTGTCATTCCGACCTGTCCACGATCAACGGCGATCGACTCCGGCCCGTTCCCATGGTGCTTGGGCATGAGGCGTCCGGTCGCATCGTGGCCTGCGGACCGGGTGTGACCGATCTCGTTCCTGGCGATCCCGTCGTCATGGTGTTCGTTCCGAGTTGCGGACATTGCCTGCCATGCGCCGAAGGGCGGCCCGCCTTGTGCGAACCGGGGGCAGCAGCCAACGGGGCCGGTACCTTGTTGTCGGGGGACCGGCGTCTCGCCGATCACACGGGTCTGTCCCTGCATCATCATCTGGGCGTTTCCGGTTTTGCCGGTCATGCCGTGGTATCGCGGCGCTCCGTCGTGCCGATCCCGCGTGATTTACCGCTGGATCAGGCGGCCTTGTTCGGGTGTGCGGTGCTGACCGGGGTCGGTGCCGTCGTGAATACGGCGGCCGTCAGTCCCGGAACGCGGGTTGCCGTTGTCGGTCTTGGGGGGGTTGGGCTTGCCGCCTTGCTCGGGGCCGTTGCCGCCGGGGCCAGTACCGTGATTGCCGTCGATCCCTTGGCGGAAAAACTGGCCTTGGCCCGTACTCTTGGGGCTACGGCGACCGTTGCGGCGGGACCCAGTGCGGCAGAGGAAATCCGGGATCTCACCAGGGGCGGTGTCGATTTTGCCTTTGAGATGGCGGGGGTCCCGGCCGCGTTCGATACGGCATGGCGGGCAACGCGGCGCGGCGGCATGGTGGTGACGGCGGGCCTGCCCCATCCCGATCAGCGTTGGGCCCTACCTTTGACGCAACTCGTGGCGGAAGAGCGGACCGTTCGCGGCAGTTATATCGGATCCTGCGTGCCGATTCGGGACATTCCCCGCTATATCGCCCTTTTTCAACAAGCCCGGATGCCTGTCGACCGGTTGCTGGGGCAGATCCATCCGTTCGAGGATATCAATCTCGGTTTTGAGCAATTGGCGGCAGGGGCAACGTTACGGCAATTGGTTCAATTTTGATCATCTCCCCCAGCGGCTGCGATACCCAGTCATCAGCGGGGATCGCAATCATGGCTCGTTGCCCATGGGGCTCATCGCGTCGCCGATGCTTTGGCAAGACGCCATTGGCAGAAAACGATCGAGGGTGCGACGACCAATTCCATGACCAAACCCGCCGTCATACCCAAATCCGGGTATCCGACTTCGATGAGCGAAAAGACCCGTCCAAGACCGCCCAACAAGACAATCGCAACCAAGCGGCGCAGCATCGGCCCTTGTCGGTCGATTGTGGGAATGAGGAACCAGAACGAAAGGCCAAGGCCGACGAGCAAGCCTGAAAGATAGCGAAAATGACTATCCAAAGGGGCTGAAAGACCGGTGCCGTCGGCGATGAAGTCAGGACCGAACGCAACCCCGGCAAGACCGGCCGAGATTGGCAAAAGGCCGCAGACGGCAATCATATATTGCAGATGGCGCTTGGTTTTCCAGGGGGTGAACCCAGCCATGACAATGTCCTTCAGGGGGGCTCGTGCTGTGTCTCTCGCCTTTATGTGGGGATCGTATCGATCCAGACAAGGGATGAACGGGGGGGATGTCATAAAAAACGGCGGCGTTTCTGACAAAACGCCGCCGTTTTTTTACTGAACCGTAAAGACCCGTTATTTGGAACGGGCAGACACGATTTCGTCGACAACCTGACGAGGAACCTGTTCGTAATGGCTGAATTCCATCGTGAAGGTTGCACGACCGGAGGTCATGGAACGCAAATCGCCGATGTAACCAAACATTTCCGACAGCGGGACATTGGCTTCGACCGCGAGATTGAGACCGCGATCCAATTGACCCAAGATCATGCCGCGCCGACGGTTCAAGTCGCCGATCACGTCGCCCAGGTGATTTTCCGGGGTGACGACTTCGACCTTCATCACCGGTTCGAGCAGGATTGGATTGGCCTTACGCATGGCTTCGCGGAAGCAGGCACGGGCGGCAATTTCGAACGCGATGGCCGAAGAGTCGACGTCATGGTACTTACCATCAACCAGGGTACAGCTAAAGTCGACGGTCGGGAACCCGGCAAGGACGCCGTCTTCCTTTTGCACTTCGAGACCATATTCAACAGCCGGGATAAATTCGCGCGGGATCGAGCCGCCCACGATCTTGTCGACAAAGGTGAAACCCTTGCCGCGTTCTTGCGGGGCAAACTGGATCTTGACTTCGGCGTATTGACCCGAACCGCCGGTTTGCTTCTTGTGGGTATAGATATGTTCGACGGGGGCACTGATCGTTTCGCGATAGGCAACCTGCGGACGACCCACATTCGCTTCCACGCCATATTCCGTGCGGATACGGTCGATGGTAATTTCGAGATGCAATTCACCCATACCGCGCAGAATCGTCTGACCGGTTTCCTTGTCGAGTTCAAGACGCAAGGAAGGATCGGCCCGGACCATCTTGCCGAGCGCCTGGCCCAGCTTTTCCTGATCGCCCTTCGATTTTGCTTCGACGGACACGGAAATGACGGGGTCGGGGAATTTCATCCGTTCGAGGATCACCGGGTGATTGATGTCGCACAGCGTATCGCCCGTTTCGGTTTCCGACAGGGAAACGAAGGCGATAATGTCACCGGCGCGGGTTTCTTCGATCGGGTTCGTGTCCTTGGCGAACACTTCGACCATGCGACCGATCCGTTCCTTCTTGCCGCGAGTCGAGTTCAAGAGCGTCATGCCCTTGGTCGCGACGCCGGAATAGACGCGGGCAAAGGTCAAGGCACCGAATTGGTTGTTGATCACCTTGAAGGCCAGTGCCGAGAAGGGCTCGTCGTCGGAACAGGTACGTTCGCCGATCGGGTTGCCTTCTTCATCGACCGTCTTGATGGCTTCGACGTCGGTCGGGGCCGGCAGATAATCGATGACGGCATCGAGAACTTGCTGCACGCCCTTGTTCTTGAAGGAAGAGCCGCACATGACCGGCGTAAAGGCCCCGATCAAGGTGCCACGGCGGATGCAGGCCTTCAGAGTTTCGACCGAAGGCGGTTCATTGGTTTCGAGGTATTTTTCAAGCGCTTCGTCGTCGCATTCGAGCGCCGTCTCGATCAGGGTCTGGCGGTAAGTATCGACATCCTTCAGGATATCCAGATCTTCCTTCACCTCAATCTTAAGTTTTTTGGCGAGATCGTCGTTGATCTCCCACAATTCCCAAGGCGCGTCTTTCTCGTCCGAATGCCATACGAGGGCCTTCATTTCGACGAGGTCGATCATGCCGCGAAAATTATCCTCGGAACCGATGGGCAGTTGCAGGCAGAGCGGCACGGAACCCAGGCGATTGCGGATCATATCGACGCAACGGCGGAAATTCGCACCGCTGCGATCCATCTTGTTGACGTAGCACATGCGGGGGACGTTGTAATTGTCCGCAAGACGCCAATTGGTTTCGGATTGCGGTTCGACACCGGCAACGCCGTCGAACACGACGACGGCACCGTCGAGCACGCGCAGCGACCGATTGACTTCGATCGTGAAATCGACGTGGCCTGGGGTGTCGATAACGTTGATCTGATGGTCTTTCCAGAACACGGTCACAGCAGCGGACTGAATTGTGATCCCGCGCTTTTGTTCTTGTTCCATGTAATCGGTCGTGGCGGCACCGTCATGGACCTCGCCGATCTTATGGCTGCGCCCCGTGTAATAGAGAATGCGCTCGGTGGTGGTGGTTTTTCCGGCGTCGACATGCGCAATGATGCCGATGTTGCGCATATCCTTGAGGGGCGTCTTGCGTGCCACTGTAGGCTCCTGGTCGGTGCTCGACCGAATGATGGTCGTGGAAACGGGAAAAGCGGTGTCGATCTCGTGGTCGCTATCCAAGAAAATATCCAGAATAGCAGTGCCGCGATAAGGGGCATTCCCCGATTTTGAGAGACGGCAGTCAAACTGTCGGGTCAGTCAAAACCGAAGAGGGCACCGACCTATCTCGGTACCGACGCGGCGCAATAGGACATAGGATGGTTTTTCTGTCAAGAAAACGAAAAGGGAAATGGAGTTCAATCCTGTCATGTTCAGGATTGAGGTGACTTTCAGGGCCAGGATCGGGTAACGCATCCTGGTTCGGCATCTCGGATTGCGTGCAGCGCTTGGATCGGGTCGGCGCACTGTGATAGCACCTTGGTCCCATCGTTCAGGAGAACAAGGGGCAAGCGGGCGTCGGGGTAAAAATCTATAAAACTTGCATGAGTGCGGTTTTTATCTTAGAAGTCAGCGATGACTAGGCTGATGCCCGGCGTTCTGCGGGGGGATTGGCGGCGGTCATTCGCACGGATGATGTAACGATGGCGTTTATCGACAGTTTATGATAAAATCCGTCAGATTTTCGATAATGACGGTTTAACAGTCGGCGTTTTGTCGTTTCATCGCTTCATCAGAGCACAAATCTTGTGTCGTCATGGTGCACGTATCAAGGAGTCGTAATGGTTGAAACTGCCGCTCGACAAGGGGACCGGGTCGCCACAGGTCTGAGGGCTTCGATCATCGACGGTATTCGCGCGGGCGACCTCGAAGTTCGTTTGGCCCGGTGCGAGCGAGACGTCATAGCAGCGCAGACTCTGCGCTATCGTGTTTTCTATGAAGAAATGAACGCAAAGCCTCGCCCGGAAATGGTGGCCGTGCGCCGCGATTTCGATCGGTTCGATGCGTATTGCGATCACTTGCTGGTACTCAATCACCCGGCCGATGGTACGGAACCGACGGTCATCGGAACCTATCGCCTGATGCGTCGGGCGGCGGCTGAGCAAAATGGTGGTTTCTACACGGCAACCGAGTTCGACATTACGCCGCTTCTCAATGTGAAGGGCGAGATTATGGAACTGGGCCGCGCCTGCGTTGAGGCGCCGCACCGCAATTGGCAGACGATGCAGCTTTTATGGCGCGGCATCGGGGCTTATGCCATTCATTACGATGTGAAGGTCTTGTTCGGCTGTGCCAGTTTGCCCGGTATCGACCCGCAGTCTTTGGCTCGCCCCCTTTCATATTTGCATTATAACCATTTGGCGCCGGCCCATGTTCGTGCGCGCGCTTTACCGGATCGTTATGTCCGTACGGATCTCTTGCCGGAACGCGATGTCGATACCCAGGCGGCCGTTGCCGAATTGGATGCCCGCGCGACCTTGTCGGCACTTCCGCCCTTGATCAAGGGCTATTTGCGGCTGGGCGGTTATATCGGCGACGGCGCCGTGATCGATCCAGAATTTCAAACGACCGATGTTTGTATCATCGTCGTGACCGATATGATTACCGAGAAGTATTTTAACCATTATTTTCGGGGCGACAAATTCTACAAAGGTTAGAGTCGTCATTCTTGGTCGCTTAAATAAGATCGGCAAGAGGATCGGCGTTCTTGCGTCATTCTTGATATCGATCAATGTTGGTGCCTGCGGTCTGTGTCACCGTTTCGCTTTCTGTTGTGGGGCGGATGGGTCATGGCGCAAGAACAACTGGACCATATGAGCGACAAGAAAGCCTCGCCGACTTATGATCGGACATCGGGATCTTGGCAGATCTGTGCGGAAGATTTCCCGGAAGATGGCGATTTTTACGAGAAAATGCGGTTTCTCATTGCCTATGCCGTGTTGGCGCCTTCGGCGCATAATGCGCAGCCTTGGCTTTTCGTGATCGAAGAATCTGCCGTTGCCCTCTATGCGGATCGCAGTCGTCGTCTTGCCCATGTCGACCCTGAGGATCGCGAGTTACTGATCTCGTGCGGTGCCGCCCTCGAATTTTTGGCCTTGGCGCTGCGTCGGTTCGGTTTTGACCATACCTGCACGATGGCCGTACTGGGCGATGAGGCGGATTTTATCGCACGGCTCTGCGTGACGGGGACGCGGTCGCCCAGTCCGCATGACCGTATGGTGTTTGCTGCGATCCAGGCCCGCCGCACGACAAGGCGGCCGTTCGAACCTCTGATGCCGCCGCCTGCGGCACTTGAGGCTTGGCAGCATTCCGTTGTCCCTTTCAATGTCGATCTCAAACTGATTTCCGATGAAACGCACCGCCTTGCTGTGGCGGAACTGACGGGGATGGCCGATATGCAGCAATTTGCCGATCCTTTGTTCCGGGCCGAACTCTCCACTTGGATTCATCGCATCGGATCGGGCGACGGCTTGTCGGCCAGCGGATATCCTGGCGCCGTCTTGTTTGCGCCAGTTGAGGCCCTGTTGATTCGCAATATCGATATGGGTCGTGGTATCGCTGCGCGCGACCGGCAATTAGCCGCTCATACGCCGATCTTCGGTCTGTTATCGACTGCGGGCGACCGGCATGCCGATTGGGTCGAAACCGGCAGGGCCCTTGCGGCATTGCTCTTGACCGTAACGGCGTGGGGGGCGGCGGCGGCCTTTTTGAATCAGGCGATTGAGGTGCCGAGTTTGCGGGTCAATCTGCAACGGGAGGGGCGACTTTATCCCCAGCTTCTGCTGCGGCTTGGGTATGGTCCAGTCGTGAAGCCCAGCGCGCGGCGGCCCGTTTCGGATGTAATCCGTCTTCACGCGCGCTAAAACGATGCGTGCCGCCGAATTTTTTGCGCCGCCCCAACGCAGGAAACCACTGTTCTGGTCCTTATGCTGTGCTATGAAACAGCCATGATCATGTTTCATGCTCGTCGTTTGTGTGATCGTTGCCGACGCTCTCTTGGTTTTACCCCTGTACAAGGTCCCGATCTCGGCAGGTGACGACAGGTGAGGCGGGACCGTGACACAGCATGAGCCACAGGGGCCGAAAAATTGTTCGTCGATACAGAGGAAGAGCGGACGCGGACGATGCCCGATGTCGGCGAAGAGGCGACCCCTCACACGGGGATTGCGTTGTTTCTTCATCGGGTGACACGCGTTTTAAATGCGAAATCAGTCCTTTACGTGGGACGTGACGGCGAGGTTTGGCGCCGTGCGTGGCAGGGGATCGGTCAGGGCGATTTTGTGGCCGTTGCCTCTTTCGATGCGCCGGCCTCGCCGATCGTTCGGTTCGACCTCATCATTCACGATGATCATGGCGTAGGCGGCGATGGAGAAAAGGCCAAAAGTCTGGTCGCCCGTCTTGCCGCCTGGGGCGATCGGGTTTGTTTCATGACGATGGGACCGCCGGATGGGCCGATGCCGGATGGGTGCGGGTTCTGGCGCCAGCGTTTTTCTGAAAAAGACTGGTACATGTTCGATGTGATCCGATCGGTGATCCAAGCCGAGGCGAGCATCTTGCCGGAAATACGCTATGGCTGCTTTCTTTTCGTTCGGGCAGAAGCGGTGACGGATTTGCCGGGCCCCGTTTTTGCCACCGCGATCCGACGGGATGAGGTGATTGAGGAGATGGCCCCTTTGGTCTGGCGTTTGAGGCGGCGGGTGCGCGGTCTTTTGCGTCGTTCTTATGCCACCCCTTAGCAAGACACCCGCTGGTGGGTTGATGAGACGCGGGGCCTGGTTGTATTGTTCCTTGACGCTTGAAGAACTGAATGTTTGTATCAGTGTTGATGCGGCGCGTTATGCCATTATGGCTCTGTCAATATTAGTCCAATCACGGTATGGAGAGAGAGGCTTGATCGGGCGCATGATTTGCCCGTATCCTTGTTCGGCATGAATTTTGGTCATCGCGCGTGAGTTATCAGGCCGTTGGCGGGTTTTTGGTTTAGGCTCTGGTCTTGAGGGCGTGAATTTGTTAAATGACACTGTCGGTCGGTCTAAGCTAGGCGGTCGGTCTAAATCAGGGAACTCGGTACGCATCCTGTGCGATTCTCTTTTCACGATGATGATCCAAAGCCAAAGCTCTTGTAAAATCGGGGGTCTCGGTCAGGAACGGGAGAACCTTTTATGACCTTGAGTTTCTTTGTGGTCGATGATGAACCCGATGTTGTTGATTTATTTCAGCAACGGTTTCGGCGCGAAGTGCGCAATGGTGAATGTACGTTGCATTTCGCACAATCGGGTGAAGAGGCTCTATCAAAGATCGAAGGGGGGGTAAGTCCCGAGCCGGTTCTGATTCTCACGGATATCAATATGCCTGGCATGGATGGGCTTGAATTGCTCGGAACTTTGAAACAAAGACGTCCCGAATTGCATGTGGTGATGGTGACCGCTTACGGCGATGCGGAACGGCGTCGGATCGCCGCCGAGCGGGGCGCAACGAATTATCTTTTGAAACCGATTGACTTTACGGCGCTCAAGGCGTTGATCAAGGAAATCGCTGCGGGTTCCGCAAAACCTGTTCCCTATCAGTCCGGGGGCTCGGATCGTTAAACCATGATCGCAACGGTACTGATCGTCGACGACGAACCTGATGTAGAATCGATGATGATGCAGCGTTTCCGCCGCGTCATCAGGCGTGGTGAATATCGCTTTTTATTTGCGCGCGATGGCAATCAAGCCTTGGATGTTTTGGCGCGCGAGCCGGATGTCGATGTGGTTCTGACCGATATCAGTATGCCGGGCATGGATGGTTTGACCCTTTTGGGGCATATTATCGAGCGTCATTCCCTGTTGAAGACCGTCGTCGTGTCGGCTTATGGCGATATGGCGAACATCAGAACGGCGATGAACCGAGGGGCCTCCGATTTTGTAACCAAGCCGATCGATTTCAGTGACCTTGAAGTAACCTTGAAAAAAGCAATCGATGATGCCCATCAATTGAAGGATGCGGTGCATCGGCGCGAAGATGCGGAACGAGCACGCACGAATCTGTCACGGTATTTCGCGCCGGGTATGGTCGAGTTGTTGGCGGAAGAACAAGAGGCTTTTGCCTCGCCCGTGGCTCAAGACGTGGCCGTCCTGTTCATCGATATGGTCGGATTTACCAAGATGTGCGCCGAAGAGACCCCGGCCGAAGTGTTCGGCCTTCTGCGCGGTTTTTTCGCCCGGGTCGGCTCGGAAGTGTTTGCGGCCAACGGAACCATCGATAAATATTTGGGCGACGGGATGATGGCGTCCTTCGGCACACCGCGACCCGGCCCCAAAGATGCAACCAATGCGCTTAAAGCTGCGTTGGGGATGAAGCGCACGATCGATTCTTGGAATGAAGAACGCATTGCAGAAAAACTGAAGCCGATCCGGGTCGTCATCGGCCTCCATTACGGACCGGTCCTTTTGGGTAATATCGGCGATGAACGCCGCCTCGAATTTGCGACGATCGGCGATACGGTGAACGTTGCAAGCCGCCTCGAAGGGTTGGCGCGTCCGCTCGACAGTTCGATTGTGTTGAGCGAAACCTTGGTCGAGCGGATGCAAAAAGAAGGTCCAGAAGCCAAGGAACTGCTGAACGGTTTTCATCAGCGCGAACCGCAGACCATTCGGGGGCGTGAAGAAAAGATGACCGTTTGGACGTTGGGATAATAATAATCATTCTCATTTTATCACCGGCATTACTGCGCAAAATTGCGGCAGACCCCCGTCATGGTGTGAAAAACCCGGCAAGGTCGCGTCCTTTCTCTTGAGAGCTGAAAACAATCTTGTATTATGCCCGCGCGCTCATCCGGTGTCGGGATCGTTAATCTCGGTTGCCAGATGGGAAGGATATGGTGTCTCATACGCGCTTGTCGGGTATGTCGATTGTTCTGTGGTTCGCAATCATAGAATCGTTCTAAATTGATTGACGGCGTTACCCCGATTGGGTGATGATCTGATAACGCGGTGCCTTCATGCGAAGGCGGAGTTTTTTTTGGGAGGCAAGGATGACTAAGCTGGCCGGTACCAAGACCGAAGCTAATCTGAAAGAAGCGTTTGCTGGCGAAAGCCAAGCCAACCGTCGTTATCTCTATTTCGCACAAAAGGCCGACGTAGAAGGCTACAACGATGTTGCCGCCGTGTTCCGTTCGACGGCCGAAGGCGAGACGGGCCATGCCCATGGTCACTTGGAATTCTTGGAAGCTGTTGGCGATCCGGCCACTGGCAAGCCGATCGGTTCTACGGCTTTGAACCTCGAAGCCTCCATCGCTGGTGAAACCCACGAATATACGGACATGTATCCGGGTATGGCCCGCAGTGCCCGTGAAGAAGGTTTCGAGGAAATTGCCGAATGGTTTGAGACCCTTGCCAAGGCTGAACGGTCCCATGCCGGCCGGTTTGCCAAGGCCCTCGAATCGCTGAATAGCTGAGCCTTCGGTCCTTGCTGATCGTGTGCTGAATAAAAACCCCGCTTGGCTCTTTCGCGCTGGGCGGGGTTTTTATCGGGGTCTGTTCCCGAATTTCGTCTTCAGTCTTCTTCTTTTAAATGCATAAAACCGGGGGGGCACAATGGCCAAACCAGACGCACAGGATGATCACGGGCGCCCGTTCCGCCATCCGTTGGATTGGCAAAACCCGGAATTCTACAATATGGATGCGATCGAAACCGAAATGCATCGGGTTTTCGATATTTGTCACGGGTGTCGTCGGTGTTTCAACCTATGCGATTCGTTTCCGCGTCTGTTCGATCTCGTTGACGAAGCCCCGACCGGGGAACTCGATTCCGTGGCAAAGGCCGATTACAAAAAGGTCGTGGATGCCTGCACCTTGTGCGATCTGTGCTTCATGACGAAATGTCCTTATGTACCACCCCATGAATTTGACCTCGACTTCCCGCACCTCATCTTGCGCTATCGGGCGGCGGAGTTTCAGCAGGGCAAGTCGAACCCGGCTGTGCGGGAGATGACGAAAATGGACCGCAACGGCGGTCTTGCCTCTCTGGTTGCCCCTGTCGTCAATTGGGCGAGTGCGCGCGGCAATACCGTGACCCGCCCCTTGATGCAGAAGGTTGCCGGGATTGCGCCCGATGCGCAATTGCCGAAATTTGCGTTCCAATCCTTTCAGAACCGGGCGCTTGCGGCCCCGGCGATCAATGAGACAGCCCCGGCATTCGGCCGTAAGGCCGTGTTGTACGCAACTTGTTTCGTCGAGCATAATGAACCGGAAATCGGGCTTGCCGCTCGTGCCGTCTTGGCCCATAACGGCGTCGATACGGTGGTAAGCTATCCCGGTTGTTGCGGCATGCCGCAATTGGAGCAGGGCGATTTGAGCGATGTTGCCGAGAAGGCCCGCACGGTCGCCGCCGCATTGCTGCCCTTGGTCGATCAAGGATACCGGATCATTGCCCTGGTCCCATCCTGCGCCTTGATGCTGAAATTTGAATGGCCGCTTTTGCTGCCTGACGATCAAGAAATCCGCCGTCTGGCTGATAACACCAGCGATCTCAGCGAGTATTTGGTCGATATCGCGAAAAAAGAGGGGCTTGCACCGGGGCTGACGCCGCTTGAAGGGGGTGTTACCGTCCATCTCGCCTGTCACGCCCGGGCTCAGAATATGGGGCAAAAGGCGGCGGAATTGTTGCGCCTCATTCCCGATACCCGCGTCGAGGTGGTTGAACGCTGTTCCGGTCACGGAGGATCCTGGGGGGTTCGCGACGAATTTTTCGAGGTTGCGATGAAGGTCGGCAAACCGGTCGCACGGGCGGTGGCGAATCACGGGACTGCCCATGTCGCCTCCGAGTGTCCGTTGGCAGGGCCCCATATCATGCAAGGGTTGGAGCGGGTGGTGGGGCCCGATCAGGCCTTGCCCGATCAGGCGCATCCCGTGATCTTGTTCGCGCGCGCCTATGGGGTTGCCTTTTAAGGCAAACTGCCGCCGCTTATCCGGTGTTCGGCCGGTTTGGTTCGCAATTGGCGTGTCTCGTGTTTTATCGTGATCAAGAGAAGGTGCCCCGTCATGTCGCCTATTTCCACCCCAGTGACGAAGCGCGATATCGTGCCCGGCGATATTCTGTCCCGTTCCGATTACCTGCCGCAGCGTGAACAGGCCCGCCGTGATATGGCCGTTTTGAAGCGGAATCGTCGGGTCGAAGTCGGGCCGTTTACGACGTTCTATTTCGAAAATTGGCTGACGATTCGCCATCAGATTCAGGAAATGTTGTATATTGAAAATGGTGGCGATGCCCAAGTTCTAGAGGAAATTGGGGCTTATCGCGCCTTGATCCCACAGGGGCGGCAATTGATCGCCACGGTCATGATCGAAGTCGACGATCCGATGCGCCGCCGCTCGGTGCTGAGCCAATTGGGGCATATCGAAAACCATATGCTGCTCAATATCGCTGGGGACATCGTCCGGGGCCTCCCGGATGCCGAACGGGAAAATACCAGCCCCGAGGGCAAGGCGTCGGCCGTTCAGTTTGTTACCTTTAGCCTCACTGAGGCGCAAGCCGTTGCGTTTCGAACCAAGAGCGGGCAAATTCTGCTGGGCTTCGATCATCCGCATTACGGTCATTTGGCCGTCATGCCGGATGCCGTCCGGGCGGCGCTTGCCGAAGATCTATAGGCTCGTTTCGGGCCAGAGGTCGCGACTGGCACGCGGGCGGGTTTTGCGTTGAATGAGGAACGAATGATAGCGAGAGATGAGCCGACCGCCGGGTTGCGGAATCGTATATCGCGGGCCGCCCTGGTCTTGGTCTTGGCGATGGCAGTCCCATCCCTTGATGTGTTGGCGGCGGAATTGCCCGCGCGCACCCGGTTGCAGCCGCAACCTCTCGAAGAAACGATCCACGGAGTCACGGTTTCGGATCCATTCCGGTTTCTTGAAGATGCACAATCGCCTGCGACCCGGCGTTTCGGCGATGATGAAATGGCCTATACACAGGCCGTATTGGGATCTCAACCGGGACGGGCTGACCTACGCGCCCGCCTTGCCAAACTTTTAACCGTCGGCCAGATCCGCGACGTGCAGGTTGGCGGCGATACGGTTTTCTATCGTCGGCGCGAAGCCGATCAGAACCAGCCGCCGCTTTACCGGCGGACCGGCGACCAAGGGATCGAACGGGTCGTCATCGACCCCAATATGATGAGCGAACAGGGTACCGTCGCCCTCGATTGGTATAAGCCGTCGCCCGATGGCCGTTATGTCGCCTATGGCGTTTCATCCAACGGATCGGAAATCAGCGTCTTGCATGTCCTGGATGTTGAGACCGGGAAATTGCAGAAAGAATCGATTTTCCCGGCTCGGGCCGCCGAGATTGCGTGGCTGCCCGATGGGTCCGGTTTTTACTATGGGCGTCCGCGCGGCGGTGCTGTGCAAGCCGGCCAAGAACTGTATAACGTGCGGATCTATCGTCATACTCTGGGCCAAAACCCGACCGGCGATGGCGATCCGTTGGTATTCGGCGAGGGGCTTGGTCTTAAAGAAGCGGAAATTCCCTCGGCCCATGTATCCGATGATGGTCGCTTTTTGCTGTTCACCGTGGAAAAAGGCACATCCCAGTCGGATCTTTATTTAAAAGATTTGAAGAGCGAAAAGGGCCCTCTGTTGCTGACCCGGGGGGTGAGTGCCATCCATCGCGGGTTCGTCTATAAGGGGGCCCTCTATGTCATGACCAATGACGGGGCCAGCCGGTATCATCTCTTCCGGGTGGATGCCACCAATCCCCAGCGGGAAAATTGGGTTGAAATCGTTCGCGAACAGCCCGGCGTTTTGACCGATGTCGAGGTGGCGGGCGGCAATCGCCTTGTCTTGAGCTATCTTCAAGATGCGTCGAGCCGCATTGTCACGGTCGATTTGCAGGGGCGGCGTAAACGCGATGTCGCCTTGCCGGGCATCGGCACGGTGAGCGCCCTTGCCGTCAGCGAGAAGCGCCGCGATGCGTTTTTCGTCTACCAATCTTATAATCAACCTCAGACGGGTTTTCGCTTCGACGTGCATGGTCGCACGACCAATGCGTGGCTTGCCCCCGACTTGCCGGAAGGGGTTGATCCGCGCATGGTTACGGTCAAGCAAGTTTTTTATCCTTCCAAAGACGGCACCAAGGTTCCGATGTTTATCATCGCGAAAAAGGGTGTGGTGTTGGACGGGCATAATCCGACCATTCTGTATGGTTATGGTGGGTTCCGGGTCAATTTGACCCCGGCTTTCAGTGGATCGATTTATTACTGGTTGGAACAAGGTGGCATCTATGCCGTGGCGAATCTGCGGGGCGGAGACGAATATGGCGAGGCCTGGCACGCGGCTGGGATGCTTAGCAAAAAACAGACCGTATTCGATGATTTTGCCGAAGCGGCAAAATATCTAGTGAAGGAAAAATACACACAAAAAGAACAGCTTGGGATTTATGGCGGTTCGAATGGCGGTCTCTTGGTGGGCGCTGCGATCACCCAGCATCCGGAACTCTATCAAGCGGCCGTTTCTGCTGTACCCTTGCTCGATATGGTGCGGTATCATCAATTCGAAATTGCCAAGCTTTGGATTCCTGAATATGGCTCTGCCGAGGATCCGCAGCAGTTTAAATGGCTTTACGCTTATTCCCCTTACCATCATATTCAGCCGGGCACGACCTATCCGGCGACCCTGTTTATGACGGCAGATACTGATTCGCGGGTCGCCCCCTTACATGCTTTGAAGATGGTTGCCCGTCTGCGTCAGGATGCGGGCAACAAAGACGATGCAAAGCACCCGATCCTCTTGCGCTATGAACATGCGGCCGGACATGGGCAGGGTAAGCCGTTTTCTAAGATCTTGGATGAACAAACAGACCTCTTCACGTTCTTTACGTGGCAATTGAAGGCGAAATCTTAAACCCAAGTCCGGTTCGCAATGCATTCCAAAAACCACCAACCGCAGGGTTGGTGGTTTTTTTTAAGGATAATGACGGGGAATTGATTTGGATCAGGGATGATTTTGATTGATCCACCATAGAATAGGCTGTCGTCAGTTGTTGATTGGATAGGGTCGGTTGGTTGTTTTTGTCTTGTCCGGTAGTGCTGAGATAAGGTGTAAGGTTCAGCGTAATGCCCTAATTTTGTCGTAAATTTTGTGTAGGGTCAGGGTGTTCTTGTGCGAGTTTGTTGTTTTTTTATTTAACATGCCGATTTCACTAACAAAAATTACTTTTTCTTGCTATCGCCGCAGTGTGTGGATTGGCTTGTTGGTGATGCATTGTTTTATTCGACAGGTGGCTCCGTCGGCTGTCGCGTTGCTGGATCCCCCATGAAAGTCTCATCGGAGAGTTCTCGATATGCGTACCAACCAGTTGTCCCGTTCCGTACGGGTTGCGTTTGTGACAGGTCTCGTGGGGTTGCTCGCCGCCTGTACGACGCCTGAACCGACATTCCCGCTCTTGACGCCGATTCAGACGGCGAAGAGTTTTGGGTATAGCGAAGAAATCCAGGCTGATAATAAGGTCGAGGTGACTTATGTCACGCCCACTACCCAGGCTTATGGCTTCCGCTATAGCGCGTCGCCTGCGGAAAAAGATGGTAAGGATCTTGGGTTCGATTTGGCGGTTTGGCGTGCGAGCCAGATCGCACAAGCCCGTGGATTTTTAGGGTTTAAGGTTTTGGAAAGCCATTTCAACGTCGATGCCTTTACGGCCAACGGTTATTATGATCCGGGTCCGTTTTTCTTTGCCCATACCGGATTTCGGACCCGCCGTGGTTTCTTCGGGGGTGGTTTTTCCGATGGTTTTTACGAACCGCCCCAACGGACGGTTCAGGTTCAAGCCAAGGTCAATGTTCAATTGACCAATGAATTGAGCCCCGGCGATTACAATGCGGCCGAATCCTTGGCCCAATTGCATGTCCGCTATCCGAACGGCGACGGCTTGTCGCCTACGGCCAAACCTGCGACATCGAAGTGATCGGTTAAACGGCGACTTCCATCGTTGCCTGTACGGGTGCCTGTGGGGCCTGATTGAGGAGTGGGATGCGGGTGGCCTTGCCGAAGGCAAGAGCACCCGCCCAGCCATGGCTGTTCAAGGTGCTGAAAAAGCATTGTTCGATCCCGGACCGCAAATCTTCCGGCAAGGGCGTCGCCGAACGCAGTGTGAGATCGAAACGGCGTTCTCGGACGACGCCATCGAATTGGAGCGGCCCTAGTCGTTTCAATGTCACCTCAATCACAAAATGTTCTTTGTTTTTAGTCCCTTTGCGCCCGTCCTTGTCGGTTGGCGGGATCGGTCGGTAGAGCCGCATCGGCTCTGTGGTCAAGGAGCTGAGATAGGGGAGGATCGTGACCAGCATGTCGGGGCTTGATTGTGCCGGTCTCGTCGAACCGATGGTCCTTGAGGTCTCTTCCAATTGATCTGCCAGATGTTTTCTGCCGCGTTCGATCAAGGCTTGCCGTATCCCGGCATCGAGGTCGGTACCGCGTGGGCTGGATTTCAATCCGAACAACACCCCGATGAAAGCCGAGATGAACCGGTCCCCCATGGGCAGCATGAGTTGGCTGAGGGATTGGGGTATCGGCTGCTGACGCGTCGATAATAGGTTCAGCGCCTCTTCCAGGATGGATTGATTGGGCACGGATGATGGTCGTCTTCCCGTTGATCGGGCGGCGGTGTCGGTGGGAATACTGTCTGCGCGGGGCGCATCTGAAGCTTCATCCATGCGATCGGCCGATGGGGTGGCGGTGCGCAAGGATGGGGCGACGGCACTGACGATGAGGCGCAACGCGGTGCCGGGGGGTGGCACGCCCCCTGGATCGCCGGGCGGAAAGGCGAGGAGGCCGAGACTGGTCTCGACCAAGACGGCGCTGGGATCGGGGGCTGCGACGGTTCGTCCGGCGAGCAGGACGGTCTGGGGCGTAAAGGCTTCAGCGGGCGTGTCGGTTTCCACCTGTCTGTCAAGGGAGATACCGCCTGCCTCTGGAACTGGGAGCTGTGCGGCGATGGCATCGCGCGTGTTCGCAGCGCTGGCAAGCCCCGGTTCCGGCGGAGTGGGGGCACGGTCGGACCCAAGCGGCCGGGGCGGCACGGTATCGGCTTTGTTTGTTGAT
>DAISJD010000006.1:0-64244 GCA_036821645.1 Aliidongia sp. | reverse complement strand
CAACGGTTCCAGCCGCCCCGGCCCCCGTCGTTGCAGCACCAGCCAACCTCGCCCCCGTTGCCGCTATGCCTGCCGCGACATTCATTCGGGCCGAACCCGATTGGACCGGCCCGATGATCAGCCAAACGGTGCGCGAAGCGTTGCGCGACGCCATGGCCGAGGAAATGCGCCGGGACGGCGACGTGTTCTTGTTGGGTGAGGAAGTTGCTGAATATCAGGGTGCCTATAAGGTCAGCCAAGGCTTACTCGATGAATTCGGCAGTGCCCGCGTGATCGATACCCCGATTACGGAACATGGCTTTGCCGGCCTTGCCGTCGGTGCTTCTTTCACCGGACTAAAGCCGGTGGTCGAATTCATGACGTTCAATTTCGCGATGCAGGCGATCGACCACATCATCAATTCAGCCGCAAAAACCCTTTATATGTCGGGCGGCCAGATGGGATCGCCCATCGTGTTTCGCGGACCGAACGGGATCGCATCGCGGGTCGGGGCGCAACATTCCCAATGCTATGCCAGTTGGTACGCCCATTGCCCCGGTCTGAAAGTGGTGGCCCCCTATTTCGCCGCCGACTGCAAGGGCTTGTTGAAGGCGGCGATCCGCGATCCGAACCCGGTCATTTTCCTCGAACATGAATTGGTCTATGGTCAGACCCATCAAGTGCCGGATCACCCAGATTGGATCGTGCCAATCGGCAAGGCGCGGGTTGCACGGCCGGGGCACCATGTTACCATCCTCGCCTTCTCGCGCATGGTGCAGCTATCGCTTGAAGCAGCCGACCACCTCGCGGCAGATGGGATCGAGGCAGAAGTCATCGATCTGCGCACGATCCGCCCGCTCGATATCGAAACGATCGTCGCCTCGATCAAGCGCACCAATCGGGTGGTTTCCGTTGAAGAAGGCTGGCCCTTTGCCGGGATCGGTGCCGAAATCGCGGCTCTCACGATGGAAAGCGCCTTCGATTGGTTGGATGCGCCCGTGCGTCGGGTGACGGGCAAAGACGTCCCCTTGCCCTATGCCGCCAATCTCGAACGGTTGGCCGTGCCGCAAGTGGCGGATATCGTGGCGGCAGCCAAGGATGTTTGCTACCGCTGACGCTGGGTCTGGGGCGGGGTGCCGGACGGGATCGATCCGGCACTTTTTGGTTTATTGATTATGAGCCCGACCGCGCGCCGGTCGAACGGGGGGAAGTAATGCCCATAGAAATCAAGATGCCGGCTCTGTCGCCGACGATGACCGAAGGTAATTTGGCAAAGTGGCTGAAGCAGGAGGGCGACACGGTCAAGGCGGGCGACGTGATCGCCGAAATCGAGACCGACAAGGCCACCATGGAAGTCGAAGCCGTAGAAGAGGGCACGCTCACCCGCATTTTGATTCAAGCCGGGACCGAGGCGGTCAAGGTCGGAACCCCGATCGCCATCCTGCATGAAGAAGGCGAAGCCGCCGACGCCGTCCTCACACCAAAGACGGTATCGCCCCCGGCCCAGGAGGCGGCACCCGCCGCTGCCCCGGCAGTAGCAGCCCCTGTCGCGCTGGCGGTAAGCCCGACACTGGTCGGCGACGATCGGATCGTCGCAAGCCCATTGGCCAAGCGTATGGCGGCGCAGGCTGGCCTCGACCTTAAAACGATTGCCGGTTCCGGCCCCAATGGCCGGATCGTAAAGCAGGATGTGGAAACGGCCCTTGCCAAGGGCCTCGCTAAACCCGCATCGCCTGCAGCGTCACCCGCCGTTGCCCGTACGCCGGAGGTTCAGGCCCCAGCTGCCCCGGCGGCGTTGAGCGAGGCTCGGGTGGCCGCCTTGGGCGGCAATGGGGCCTACACACTCCAACCCCATACGGGTATGCGCAAAACCATCGCCAAGCGCCTCTCCGAAGCCAAGCAGACCGTGCCGCATTTCTATCTGACGATCGCGTGCGAACTCGACGCCTTGCTGAAAGTGCGCGCCGAGTTGAACGGCAGGTCCAAGGATCAGTATAAACTGTCGGTCAATGATTTCGTGATCCGGGCGTCGGCCTTAGCCTTGAAAAAAGTCCCGGCTGCCAATGCTTCCTGGTCGGATGATGGCGTCCTCTTGTGGCAGAATGCCGACGTCGCGGTTGCCGTTGCGATCGATGGGGGACTGATTACGCCGATCGTCAAGGCCGCACAGACGAAAGGCTTGGCTGAAATCTCGAACGAGATGAAGGATCTTGGGACCAGGGCGAAGGCGGGTAAGTTGAAACTCGACGAGTTTCAGGGCGGTACCTTCTCGATTTCCAATCTCGGCATGTTCGGGATCAGCGAATTTTCCGCCGTGATCAACCCACCCCATGGCGCCATTCTCGCGGTCGGTGCCGGCGAGCAGCGCCCCGTGGTCAAGGATGGGGCCTTGTCGATTGCGACGGTGATGACGGTCACCCTGTCGGTCGATCATCGGGTGATCGACGGGGCCGTGGGTGCGGCCTTCCTCTCGGCCTTCAAGGGCTATATCGAAGATCCGCTCTCGATGCTGCTGTAACTCGCCGAAAGGGGGGGCAGGGCCGCCGATTGCCCGGCCCCTTTCTTCTCTTGCACTGCCGGGGACGGTCGGTTGGGCCGTCCTTGCTTCTTTTCCTGGAAGGACCCGGACATGACCGGAACCTCGTTCGATCTCATCGTCGTAGGCGGCGGCCCCGGCGGCTATGTCGCGGCGATCCGTGCTGCCCAATTGAAATTATCCGTTGCCTTGGTCGAACGCGAACATTTGGGCGGGATCTGTCTCAATTGGGGCTGCATTCCGACCAAGGCCTTGTTACGGACCTCGGAAATCAATCATCTGCTGCACCATCTCGATGCTTATGGTTTTAGCGCCAAAGAGGTGAGCTTCGATCTGGCGAAGATCGTCAAACGCTCGCGCGGGGTTGCCACCCAACTGTCGGGCGGCGTGAAGCATCTCTTGAAAAAGAACAAGGTGACGGTATTCGATGGGCATGGTCGTCTCGATGGGGTGGCGGGCGGCTTGCGCAAGCTCACTGTGGACAAGGACGGCAAACCGGTCGCCAATCTCACCGCTCGCAATATCATCCTGGCGACTGGCGCACGGGCGCGGGTGATTGCTGGGATTGAACCGGATGGTAAACTCATCTGGAGCTATAAGGAGGCCATGGTGCCAACCGAGCTGCCGGGCTCGTTACTGGTGATCGGGTCGGGGGCGATTGGGATCGAATTCGCCAGCTTCTATCACAATCTCGGTGTCAAGGTTACGGTGGTCGAGATGATGGACCGGGTGATGCCGGTTGAAGACGAAGAAATCTCGGCGCTCGCCCGCAAGTCGTTTGAAAAGCAGGGGATGCGCATCCTCACCAATGCAGGGGTGAAATCCGTGACGAAGGCCGCGACGTCGGTGACGGCGGCGGTCGAGGTCGGCGGCAAGATCGAGCACATCACGGTCGATCGCATCATTTCTGCCGTCGGCATCGTCGGCAATGTCGAAGGCATCGGCCTTGAAGGCACCAAGGTCAAGATCGATCGCACCCATGTGGTGACCGATGGCCATATGTTCACGGGCGAACCCGGCATCTATGCGATCGGCGATCTGGCAGGCCCCCCTTGGCTTGCCCACAAGGCCAGTCACGAGGGTGTCTTGTGCGTCGAGCATTTGGCCGGAATCAAGGGCGTTCATGCCATCGATCCCCTCAATATCCCCGGCTGTACCTATTGCATGCCCCAGGTTGCCTCAGTCGGCTTGACGGAAAAGAAAGCGATCGCAGCCGGTTATGACGTCCGCGTTGGGCGGTTTCCCTATATCGGCAATGGCAAGGCCATCGCCATGGGCGAAACGGAGGGGCTGATCAAAACCGTGTTTGATGCCAAAACCGGCGAATTGCTGGGCGCGCACATGATCGGGGCCGAGGTGACCGAACTGATCCAAGGCTATGTCGTGGGCAAGACGCTTGAGACGACGGAGGCGGAATTGATGGCAACGATCTTCCCGCATCCCACCCTTTCCGAAATGATGCATGAGTCGGTGCTTGACGCGTACGGTCGCGCGATCCATTTTTAGCGGGTGATCTCTCTCTGCGCGCCCTCGCAATCTTAACGAAATCTGCGGGGGCGGCGGGGTGTTTTCCGGTTACGGTTTTACCAAGGATGTATCGCGATGACCCTCGCCGATGGTGCAGCAGTTCCGCCTCGTCACCCTGAGAAGCAGGCCAATCCCGATCGTCCGGCCCCGCGCAAACCGGAATGGTTGCGGGTTAAGGCGCCGACCAGCCGCGAATATCTGGAAACCCGCGATTTGATGCGCAAATTGTCTCTGAATACCGTGTGTGAAGAGGCGGGCTGCCCCAATATCGGTGAATGTTGGAAGCAAAAACACGCGACCGTCATGATTTTGGGCAGCGTCTGCACGCGCGCCTGTGCGTTTTGCAATGTGGCGACGGGCATGCCGGATAAACTCGACCCGCACGAACCCGATCATGTGGGCGAGGCTGTGGCACAAATGGGCTTGTCCCATGTGGTCGTAACCTCCGTCGATCGCGACGATTTGGACGATGGCGGGGCCAATCAATTCGTCCGCACCATCGCCGCCATCCGTCAGAATGCGCCAACCACGACGATTGAGATTTTGACGCCAGATTTTTTACGTAAGCCCGGCGCCATCGAGGCGGTCGTTGCGGCAAAACCGGACGTGTTCAACCATAATCTCGAAACGGTTCCGCGTCTTTACGGCACGGTGCGCCCTGGTGCCCGTTATTTTCATTCCCTGCGGTTGTTGGATACCGTAAAACGGCTCGATCCATCGATCTTTACGAAATCCGGGATCATGGTCGGTCTGGGGGAGGAGCGGGCGGAAGTGTTGCAGGTGATGGACGATTTGCGGGCGGCGGATGTCGATTTCATGACGATCGGTCAATATTTGCAACCAACCCCGAAACATCATCCGATTGAGGCGTGGATAACGCCCGATGCTTTTGCTTCATATCAAACGATGGCCTATGGCAAGGGGTTTCTGATGGTTTCGGCGAGCCCGCTGACCCGGTCGTCCTATCATGCAGGCGATGATTTCGCCCAGATGAAGGCGGCACGCGATCAGAAGTTAGGCTTGATCTAGGGGTTTGGCGCCATCATGGCAAAACATGCGGAACGCCGTCTTCTCCCCTATACTCAGCAGCAATTATTCGATTTGGTTGCCGATATCGAAAAGTACCCCGAATTTTTACCGTGGTGTATCGGATCGCGCATCCGCTCGAAACACGGTAACGAGATTGTCGCCGATCTCATGATCGGGTTTAAAATCTATCGTGAACGGTTTACCTCCCGCGTCCTGCTTTCAGCACCGGATCGGATTACCGTGACCTATTCCGAGGGGCCGTTTCGGTATCTTGAAAATGTCTGGCGCTTTGAACCGACCGCCGATGGTGGATGCATTGTTGATTTCTATGTCGATTTCGAGTTTAAATCGAAGATGCTGCAACGATTGATCGAGATGTTGTTCAGTGAGGCGGTGCGCCGAATGGTCGCTGCGTTTGAGGGGCGCGCCCGCACACTCTATGGTACTGGTGTGATCGGCATAACACCCGCCTCATTGCCCAGACCGGCGTGATTTTTCTTTTCAGTCGGCCCACATATTGTTAGAACGGTTGAGTGATCCGTTGGTTATCGCCCAGCTACGGCTCGGTTGGCCGGTATGTCCTGTGGTTTTTGGCATTATACCTGTTTAATTATCAATATCTGTGAAAGCAGTAAGCCGGTAGTATCGTGTCGGTCCAGACAATATGTGTCGTATCGTTCGGATGCGCCTTCACTGGGCGCTCATGACCGTGGGAGTCTGCTAGTTTTGGTTGAGTAATAGGTCAATATACATCCTCTTGATTTTATAGTATGATTTATGGTTAATCCGTTCGGTTTAAGCCGATCATACTTGAGTGAGGCCTACAGAATGGTAATCGATCACGATTGTCATCGCGAACTTGAAAAAAACCGACAATCCGCAGGAACCGTCGGCCATTGCATGCGCTGTGGTGCCCGCGTCCTCAGTGTCTGCGATGCAATGGAACCGGCTGATTTGCAGAGATTGGCTGAAATCTCCAACAATTATGTTTTCCAACCGCATGAAACCATCACGACGGAAGGCGAGCCCGTAACCGCCCTCTATAATATTACGGGGGGCACCGTCAAATTATTTAAACTTCTTTCTGACGGCCGACGTCAGATAACCGGCTTCTTGTCGGTTGGTGATTTTTTAGGTCTCGCCTTAACCGATTTGCATGCCTATAGCGCCGAAGCGGTCACATTAGTCACCGCGTGCCGGTTTGAGCGGCAGAAACTCGAATCCCTCCTGCAAGCCTATCCTACGATGGAACGGCGGTTGCTTGAAAATGCCTTTCATGAATTGGCTGCCGCCCAGGATCAAATGATGATGTTAGGGCGGAAAACCGCGCGGGAGCGGGTGGCGAGTTTCTTGATCACCCAATCCGATCGCGGTGTCCGAGAAAAAGTTTCATCGACCCTCCTGCGGTTGCCGATGAGCCGGACCGACATTGCCGATTATCTCGGTTTAACCACGGAAACGGTCAGTAGAACCATTACGGCTTTGCGCAAAGACAATCTGATCGAACTGGTCGATATGGATAAGGTACGTCTTCTGGATCTTGAATCCTTGAAAAAAATAGCATCAGCATAGCTTAATCATAAGGAGTTCACTTTGGTGGCCTTAAATTTTGTAAAAATGCATGGTTGTGGTAATGATTTTATAATGATTGATGATCGGTCTGGTGTTTGGCAGAATAAATGGTCACTTTTAACAAAGAAAATTGCTGCCCCCCATTTGGGATTAGGGGCCGATGGTGTCATTTTTATTTGCGATCCTCAAAAACATGAAGACATTAGTCATAAAACTGATTTTTCCATGATTTATGTCAATGCAGATGGTGAAATTGGCGAGATGTGCGGCAATGGTGCCCGCTGTGCGGTCGCTTTCGCCGATCAACTGGGCCTCGTCTCGGGGGGGCAGACAAATTTTTTTACGGGTGCCGGTTTGATTGCGGCCGAGATCACCGACAATATTGTTTCGATTAAAATGACGAAACCCCATGGTTTAAGGGAAAAAATCACGATTGATATTTTAGATCATCCGTACCTGTTCGACTATATTGATACTGGCGTCCCTCATGTTGCGGCGTTGACGCATCGGATCGAAGAGATCGATATTGTCCCAATTGGAAAATTGGTGCGCCACCATGATGAATTTTCACCGCGCGGCACAAATGTAAATTTCTATGAAATAAGGGGTAAAAATCATTTACGCGTGCGCACCTATGAGCGCGGGGTTGAAAATGAGACCTTAGCCTGTGGGACCGGCTCAGTTGCCTGCGCGTTGATTGCGCATCATCACGGCCATGTCGGACCGGGCCCGGTTCGCATCGATACGACGAGCGGCGTTCCGGTTTTTATCGATTTTCACCCTATCGGTCCCGGCGACTATACCGATGTGACGCTCTCAGGCCCGACAATGGTCGTCGCCCGCGGTCAGATCGACGCAGGCTGGCTTGCTGCCAATCATCTCAACCCTATTTAATGATCGATGGTTTCGGCGTAGTTCAAGATTGATGGCGGCGGCAGGAGACCGATTTCCCGCGCAACGCGGATGTTGACGATCGGATTGAACGTGCTCAACGTCACTGTCGGGAGATCCCCTGGAACCTTGTGTTTTTCTAGGATTTGATGGGCCTGATAAGCACCAATCTGGCCGATATTGGCGTTAGTGGCGGGAATGCCATAGAGAGCGTTGCCTTCCCGAAGCGGGATTTCATACGCAGAAAAGAGGGGAAGCTTTTCCTTGATCAAGAGATTCGAAAAGTTTTTGATATTTTTGAGGATGTAGGAACTGGCAACGTAATAAATAAAATCCGGTTTTTTGCGGCTGATTTCTTTAACGGCAGTTTCAATCGATGTATCGAGCGGAAACCCATTTTCCCCAAGGGGGAGGGTGGCTTGCACCAACTCAATTTTTTCTAAATCCAGTACGGATTTCAATTGATTGACGTTGAGGACGGAGTTGACCTCGTTCGTCCCGTAGATCACCCCGATGCGTTTGATCGGTTTATAAGCTTCGATCGCGCGCACTTGCGTAATAAGGGGCGGGTCGACATTGCCGCCGGCAACGTTCTTTCGTCCCGATTTTTGTGCATTGATTGCGATTTTAGAACCAACCGGGTCACCGACATTTAAATAAACAACAGGTATATCCTTAATATAACGCTGATTATCGACAGAATCATATGGACCAACCACACCTAAAGTAACACCAGTACCCCATGTAACAACTAAGTCAGGTTTTACCTCTCTTATTTCTTTAATAAACTCACCAACACGGGAAATATTATAATCTACATTTCGATCAATATACGTAATTTTTAAATTTTTCTCATTTAAGTATTGTTTAAATGCCGAACAAATTTCTTCACAACCTCGAAAGGTCAACATAAAAACGGTATGTGTTTCTTTTTCGGCAAAATCATTTTTTTCAGCACAAATCGCCTGTTGGTTCATCCACAGGAAAACAATGCACGCCAGAAGTGGATAAGTTATAACCCGTAAAAACCGCATTGATGTCCTCGCACGCATACATATCTGGAACTATAACGGTGCAAACAATGAGATATAATTTTTACCGACCTTGATTCTTAATCTAAAAGTTTTAAAATTCCATTCTTTTTTCTTATTTGAATAAGTTTAACCCATTATATTTACCATATTTGTTAATATAATTTTAAAAATGATGCAACGCAAATTTTTATCTTATATTTTCCATAATATATAATATGCGACTTTTAAAAAGGGTCGTTGGGGCAGAAAAAACTGCTACGATGTTCAGGCAAATCGGCACCAAGATCGTGGTTCAGATGACAATGACGCCCTATTTCATCACCAGCGAGGTTTTTCGGCACACCCATTCCGGCACACACCATCCGCTTGCGATCGAACGCGTGTCGTTGGTGACAGATTTGGTGCGGGCCTTGGCGCTCACTGACGACGACGCCTTTATCGACTGTCCGCGCGCGACGCTGGATCAATTGCGGCGGTTCCACGACCAGGATTATCTGGCCGCCCTTGAGATTGCCGAGTCATGCCCGCAATCCCTAACTGAACGGATGAAACAAGATTTCAATATCGGCATAAACGGCAACCCGATCTATCCGCTGCTTTTTACCCGTCCCGCCACGGCAGCGGGCGGCACTTTATGGGCGATCGATCGGTTGAAGGATGGCGGGATCGCTTTTAATCCCTGCGGCGGTACTCATCATGGTCGCCCCGATCGCGCATCCGGTTTTTGTTATTTAAACGATGCAGTGTTAGGGTTGCTCGGTTGGTTGGATCAAGGGTTCGTGCGTATCGCCTATGTCGATCTCGACGCCCATCACGGCGACGGGGTTCAAGATGCTCTGAGCCACGATCCACGCCTGCGCGTGATCTCGATCCACGAAACGAATCGGTGGCCCTATACCGGAAAAGCCAGTGACGATGGCGGTGGCTATGCCCGAAATTTTCCCGTACCGCCGGGTCTTAACGACAGCGAAATGGCCTATCTCATGGATCGGGCGGTTCTACCCCTGGTTCAGGATTTTAGCCCGCAGTGCCTGATGATTCAATGTGGTAGCGATGCACTGAACGACGATCCGCTCAGCAAACTCTGCCTCTCGAACGGGGCTTTGTGGTCAGCCGTTCGGGCATTGATGCCGTATGCACCGCGTCTTTTGGTCTTGGGCGGCGGGGGCTATAATCCCTGGGCAGTCGGTCGCTGTTGGACCGGGATCTGGCTGACGCTCAATCGTCTGACCCCGCCAGACATCGTGCCCCCGTCCGTCGAAACCATCTTGCGGGCCGTCACATGGCGCAGAAGCCAGGGACGCAACCCGCCCGATCATTGGTTTACCACCTTGCGCGATCCCCCAAACCCCGGACCCATTCGTAGCGAGATCGCAGCCCTGGTCGATCGGATAAAATTTGGTTAGGCCGAAAGGCCTCCCACTGCTTATAGTGGCGGCATGGTTCACGCATTATTTTCAAGGATGATCGGATGATGGTGTCACTGGTTTCGCGCCTTGGATTGGTCGCGATGTGCGCTTTTGCCGTTCCACTCGTCACGGCGGGGGCTGTTGCCCAAACACAGCAACCGGCAAAACAGGCCATCGTCACCTATCGTAAAAGTGCGCTATCGATTCAGACGGCGTCTGGTCCGCAAAAATTCACTGTTGAGTTGGCCCTCGATGATCGTCAACATGAACAGGGGTTGATGTATCGCCAGGCCATGGCGGCGGATGCCGGTATGCTGTTTGTCTATCCCCAGGAACTGACGGTGCGGATGTGGATGAAAAATACTATCCTGCCCTTGGATATGGTTTTCATCAAAGCCGATGGAACGATCGGTGCCATTCGAGAACGGGCGGTACCGCAATCGCTTGAAATAATTCCATCCGGCGGTCCCATCAAATATGTCCTTGAACTGAATGGCGGCACGACCGCCCGGCTCGGCATCAAGGTTGGCGATAAAATCGACGGTGAGGCGCTCACCGCGCAATAGGAAAGAGGTCAAAAGGATGAGGGCAAAGGATCAATCCGGACAAACGATGGCAGCCCAAGCCCTGGGGGCGATCGATCCGATCACCCAATCCCTCATCCCTGCCCTTTATCCCAGTACGACCTACCAGCGCGACGCCGACAATCTCTATCGCAGCGGCAGGGTTTATGCGCGCGCCGACAACCCGACCTTCGAGACGGCGGAAGCCCTTCTGACCGCCTTGGAAGGCGGGGCCGCCAGTTTGTGTTTTGCCTCGGGCATGGCGGCGGCGACGGCGACCTTCATGGCGCTGCCCACCGGTGCCCATATTATCGCCCCCACGGTTATGTATTGGGCCCTGCGCCGGTGGCTCAAAAATTTCGCCGTCGCCTGGGGCTACCGCGTCGATTTTGTCGATACGAGCGACCTGGACGCCGTGCGGGCTGCCCGTCTGCCGGGTGAAACGAAGCTGATTTGGGTCGAAACCCCCGGCAATCCGACCTGGACCGTGTCGGATCTTGCGGCCCTTGCCGATCTTGCCCACGAGGTTGGCGCGATTTTGGCCGTGGATAATACGGTCCCGACGCCCGTCCTAACCCGGCCGATCGCCTTCGGGGCGGATATCGTGATGCATTCGGCCACCAAATATCTCAACGGCCATAGCGATGTGATCGCCGGCACCCTCACCACCGCCAAATGTGATCTCTATTGGGATCGCATAACGGCGCTGCGGGCCGGTAATGGGGCCATTCTCGGCACATTCGAGGCATGGCTGCTGCAACGAGGCATGCGCACTCTCTTCGTTCGGGTCGAACGCGCCTGTCAGTCGGCGGCGGCGATCGCGGCGCATTTTTCCAATCATCCCTTGGTCCATGCAGTTTTATATCCCGGCCTGCCCGATTTTCCGGGCCATGCAATTGCAAAACGGCAAATGCACGGCGGGTTTGGCGGCATGCTGTCGATCCGGGTGGCGGGCGGCGAACAGGCGGCGATCCGGGTTGCCGCCGAAACCAAAATCTGGAAACGGGCAACTTCGCTTGGCGGAGTCGAAAGTCTGATCGAACATCGCCGATCGGTCGAGGACGCGGAAAGCCCCTGCCCCGCTGATCTCCTGCGCCTTTCCGTCGGGCTTGAGAGTGTGGTGGACCTGATCCAGGATCTTGAGGGCGCTTTGGCAGCGGCCCATGGGGAATCGTGAGATTACCTTAACCATTTTTTGCGATACTGAGGATCCTTGGATTTTCCCTGACCTCTTCTGCGGCACAGACCATGACAGTCCGTTCTCCCTTCATTCAAACACCCAAGGTCGATCCGTCTATCGTGAGCGACATCAAGCGTGCCAGTCAGGCAAGCCATGTCGATTTCGGCTATCTCATGGCCCAGGCGGCGCAGGAAAGCGGCTTTCATCCCGATGCCAAGGCGTCGACCAGTTCCGCAACCGGTCTCTATCAGTTTTTGGATACGACGTGGCTGCACGCCGTCAAGCAGTGGGGCGGGAAATACGGTTTGGGTGCCCTTGCCGCCAAAATCGACACGAACGGCAAAGGCGGCCTTTCGGTCAGCGATCCCGTCGTGAAGCAGCAAATTCTCGATCTGCGCAAAGATCCCCATTATGCAGCGGCCTTGGCCGGTGAGTTGGCGTCGCAAAACAAACAGGATGTCGAACGCAATCTCGGCCGACCGGCCAGTGCGACCGATCTCTATCTCGCCCATTTCCTCGGTGCGCAAGGGGCGACCGATTTCGTTAAAAAAGTCGAACATGACGGCACGACCAAGGCGGCCGATCTCCTGCCCCAGGCGGCGGCGGCCAACCGGTCGGTCTTTTACGAATCATCGGGCGAAGCCAAAACCGTCTCGGAGATTTATCGTAATTTTTCGGCAAAAATCGAAGGCCAGATCCGCCAATATGCCAATGCCGAAGGGCTTGAACAGAATACGGCCGCCGATGTCGTCGCCTTTCGCGCCCCCATCGAAAAACCGGACCGCAACACAGGCCCCCTCGTCGCCATGATGAATGTCCTGGCCTTGGCGGCGATGAAGTTGGTCGGCAATCCAAAGACCCCGGAACAAGCAAGCCTGGATCACGCAAAACAGGTCGAGGCCGAACGCCATCGCGCGACCACGACGACGATATGAGGATTGGGTCTTATTTTAATTATTTTTACGAGTAATATTTCTGGCAAACCTATCCCCAGATCGTCTATGAGTGAGGACGTGCCATGATTTTTTTGCCTGTGCCGACCCCTGTCCCCGTTTCGGAAGCGGTCGGCACAGCCAGATCCGGCATGGCGAGAGCACGCGTGTCGGCTGTACCGACACCATGATGGACGTTCTGGAGGAAATTGATGCGCCGACTTACCCTGACGATGTCCGCCGCGATCTTGGCCTTAGCGGTTCCGGCCTGGGCGGAAACCCCCGCCCCAAAACCGGCGGAAAAGCCGATGACTATTGCGGCCACGATGCCGATCCATGTGCGCGGCAAGATCAAATCGGTCGATGGCAATAAAATCACCGTCGATACCCGCGAGGGGACGGTTTTCACCGCCGAAATGGCCGATAATTGGGCGGTTCTCTCGGTAAAGCCCCTGTCGGCCGACGCGATCAAGGCCGGTTCCTATATCGGCACCGCCGAAATCGAAGAAGGCGAAGGCAAAGGCCGTTCCTTGGAAGTCCTGGTGTTCCCCGAGGCGATGCGCGGTGCCGGTGAAGGCCATTACGGCTGGGATCTCGCCCCCGGTTCGACAATGACCAATGGAACCGTGGGACAAGTGACCGAAGGCAGCAAAGGCCGGGAATTGGAAGTCAATTTCCAAGGCAACAAGCGCCAGATCACCGTGCCGGCCAATGTGCCGATCGTGACCTTCCAACCGGATGAGCGCGCTGCCGCCGTGCCGGGTGCCGCCGTCTTCATCACCGTGCCGAAAGCGGCCAATGGCGGTTATGACAAGGCATCGCGCATTGTGATCGGCAAGGACGGCGCCGTTCCGCCGATGTAATCATCTCTGCGAAAAAAGCCGATATCCGCCGCCGATGGTGTCTGGATATCGGCTTTTTTTTATGTAAAGACCGTCAAATCGTCCACCGGTGTCGGGATTTCGATCGTGACCCGCGTCCCGACCCCCGCGGTACTGATGAGATCAAGGGTACCGCCATGAAGCTCGATCATTGCCTTTGTCAGCGGCAATCCGAGTCCAGTGCCTTCAAAATTGCGGTTGATCGTGCTTTCCCCTTGGACGAAGGGTTGCAGCATCCGAGGAATCTCATGAGGCATCATACCGATGCCATTATCTTCGACGGTGATTGAAAAACTGGTCGGGGTTCTGCTGGTCGAGATTTTGACCCAACCGCCGGCTCGGGTAAATTTCACCGCATTGGAGAGGAGGTTGAGCATAGATTGTTTCAACAGGCGCGAATCAGCCCAGATCGTCATGGGATTGTGCTGATAGAGGCGTTCCAGACTGACATGTCGATCGTCGGCCCGGGCCTGAACGATGCGCAGGACATGATCCAGCAACACAACGCTATCGACCCGATCGGGGTTGAGGACCATCTTACCAGCTTCTATTTTAGATAAATCAAGAATATCGTTAATAATGTCCAACAAATGCTGGCCGCTATTATGAATATCGTCGGCATATTCCTTATAGCGTTCGGATAAATTACCAAAAAGTTGACCGCTTAATATTTCAGAAAAACCCAAAATCGCATTGAGCGGCGTTCTGAGTTCATGGCTCATGTTAGCGAGAAATTCAGATTTAGCGATATTGGCGCGAACTGCGTCTTTCTTTGCAATGTTCAACGCTTCTTGGTTTTCGAGCAGCATTTTTTCCCGTGCCGCCGATGCGGTTTCATCACGCACTTGGATAAGACACCCCACCCCCGTTTCCAACCGAACCGGTCGCATGACCAGAGATTGAATAATTTTTTCACCGGACAGATCGTGCAATGGAAAGAGAACTGGGTTCAACTGTCGCGATAGAACACAGGATTGCCCCCGTTGCGTCACACTCGTCACGGCTTCACGCAGACGCGTCTGGTTCAAATGGGGAAATAAGTCAAACAGCTTTTGGTCGACGATCGCAGCCAACGAAAAGGAACTACGCTCTTCAACCCACTGATTCCAAAGAATAATACGTTCGTCCTGCGTAAGAACGATTATACCGATATCTATGGAATCGAGTAAATATTGAAAATTATTGATGTGAGAGTTCGGCATTCACCCCTCCCCCTCAACATAATGTTTCGACGTAATTTCTAATCAAATTTCTAAACTCGCCTGCCGTATTCATATCCAGAAAAAAAAGAATGTTTCCACTGATATCTCGTGATTTTATACTGAAATCGATCGTTAAAAATAATAAAACAGCTTCGTTGATCGTTTGGTATTTTTTTAACAGATCGATCGACTGTTTCAAAAGGGCCGGAACAGTGGTCTGAATTTCGCCTTTTAGAGCATCAGCCAATGAAGACAGGCAGCCATTCAGGATAATATTACCGATTTCAACCAGGGCTTCTTGTTCCAGTTCGATCACTTCCGCAGAATCCGGATCCTGGTCCAACATCATGCACACGAGATCGAGGCTCTTATTTTCGGCAAACAACAGGGCGGCGGACCCGTGGACGATGCCGGAAAATTGCTCGCGGACGGCAACCATCTGGTGACAGGATTGAATGATCCGCTCGTGATCCGTGGCCCCGTACAGCACTTCGATTTTAGGTACCGACAGCAGTATCTCTTCTTTGACGATCAGACTGAGACTGGCGGCCGCGCGACCCACACCGATATTCATAATTTCCGTGATGGCGTCGCACTCAAGTTCGGACAACATAGTCATGATGTCATCAACCCTCTTTCGATCAACAATGATTTGATAACATCGGGTTGCAAGGGTTTTTTTAAGAAAGGAATGCCGAGTGCCGCCGCCCGCTGCATGATGGAATCTTGGATATTGGCAGTCAACAAAGCGATTTTAAGATCGGGTTTACTCTGTAGTAACCGTGTCGCAACGCTTAATCCGTCTTCGTCCGGCATATTGAAATCAAGTAAAATAAGGTCGTAAACGTTATGATCCGTCAAATCAGTAATGGTAAGCGGTTGATCCGTTTCAGAAATTTGAGCATCGGGCACGACTTGCAAAATCGCCCTCTTCCCACCGATACGCGCGACCTTACTATCATCCAAGATTAAAATAGAAATACTCATAACAAAAAAATCCTTATCAGAGCGATAAATAACAGTAGAATCGACTCATTTGGTTGATAGACGCATACAGCGTTAGTGCATACCTTCTGATTATTGAAGGATACAATTAATTACTCATTAAAAAAAGAATGATGCGGGATCGATAAAAAACCGCCATCGAGAGATTTTTCTCGATGGCGGTTTTGATGGGTAAAAGATGTTATTCGTCTGACGGCTGCGCCCCAAGCGTCAGAAGCCGGAACATGGACCCAACCGTAATCATGGCATTGCCCTCCTGAACGAGGCCGATCACGTTGCCGGTTTCATCAAGCACCGGCGCGCCGATGCCGACCGGTTGGTCGAACCGGACGATATCTTTCTGGGCACCGGCGGATCGGGCGGCAGCCACCGTTCCTAAAACCGGGCCGTTCTGGCCCAATCCCAACAGCCGATCGCCGACGGCGACCCGTTTTGCTTGCAGCGGCAAGGCCGGTGGAACTGTGCCATCCACCTGTAACAAGGCAATATCGGCCGTCGCATCCTTGCGCACGACCCGCCCCTCCAGGATCGTTCCGTTGGCTAATTTCACCGAGGTCACGACCGCGTCGCCAACGGCACTGGCCGAGGTAAAGATGTACCCGTCGCCCCCGGTAATGAATCCGGCTGCTGCACTGGGGCCCACGGCAACGAGGCTACCGCGCACGGCAGTGCGATCGAGGACGGTTCCGGCCGGTCTTGCCGACCGTACGGGGACCAAAACCGGCGGCAAGGCGACCGCGACGGCGGGCTGGACCGGGGCGATGCCGGGCGGCGGGGCCGGAATCGGGCGGGATCCCCCGGCCGGAATGGCAACGCCGGATGCCACCGCTGCCGGCTGCGGCGTCACGATCCGGCCAAAGGTCAGATATTGTTGCAAGGTCACGCTGTCAAGGAGTTGGCGCGTCGCCTCGCGGACCGCTGCAAACGCACCGGCATCGATTTTTTGTGTTTCGTCCTTTGCCTTGGCACTGCCCGTCGTATTGGTTTCCAAAACGACCTGACCGTCCTTAACGGAAACAAGTCGCCACGTCACCTGGACCTGGGCATCGATATCGGCCGGTCCTTCTAGGAAGAAATTATCGATGCACAGATCGGCATGGGCGGCAGGGATCGACGCGGTCAGGTAATAATCGGCCCCTTTTGCCTGAGCGGCCGACCCGAACGTGCCGGGGATCACCGTGAGTTTCGCCTCGGTCAGGTCTTTGCGGATTTCCTCGGCAATCTGATCGTCGCCCGGAAAGTCGGTATTCATGATGGAGCGGACACGCACGAAACAATCGATATTGCGATAATACGTGCCGATACCCCGACGATTGGGCAGCGCGACATCAATCCGGCCCAAGGCAATCTTGCCGGTCGGCACGTTGAAGAGGACCGGCTGACTGCGCACGGGAACTTCCGGCTGGGGTTTCAGCGAACCGCCGCCACACGCAGCGAGCGCGGTCAATGTCAAGAGTGCGGCGGTTCGAAGAAGGCGCATCGTCATACTCACTCTAAAAGGCAATGTCTTTGATCTTCTATCCATACCGGAGCGAAGAATGATCGCAAAGGAGAATACGGGAATGAGGGGTGTAGACCAGGAAAAAAACCGATACCTCCCCCCAACCGGATCGAAACCAAGGCTTACGGTTGCTTGGCGGCGCGGCTTGCCGCGCGGATCTCGCTCAAGCTTTGCTTGGGCGTCAGGACTTCAGGGTCGAGGCGCAATTCGATGAGGGCCGCCGTCCCACAGGCGCGCGCACGGGCAAAGGCGGGGGCGAATTCCTCGGTCCGGGTCACGATTTCGCCATGGGCCCCGAATGCCCTGGCGTAGGCGGCAAAATCCGGATTGACGAGTTCGGTCCCACTGACGCGGCCGGGATAATTGCGTTCTTGATGCATGCGGATCGTGCCGTACATCCCGTTATTGACCACCAGGAAAATCGGCTTTGCCCCATATTGGATGGCCGTCGCGATTTCTTGCCCACACATTAAAAAGCACCCGTCCCCGCTGACCGAGACCACGACCCGTTCCGGGTGGTGGAGGGCGGCTGCAACCCCGGCAGGCACACCATATCCCATGGCGCCACTGGTCGGGGCAAGTTGCGTCCGCCACCCGCGATAACGGAAAAACCGATGGAACCAGGTCGCATAATTGCCCGCCCCATTGGTGATGATCGCATCATCCGGCAAGACCTCGCGCAAGGTGCGCACGATTTCGACCATATTGAGCGGGCTTTCGGGGGGTGTGAGGATCTGATTGGCCTCGTAATCCCCCCGCGCCGCTTCGGTCCAGGCGGACCAGCGACAGGTTTCGGGGGCGGCAAGCGCCGCCGCCGCCTTGGCAAAGGGCAGAAGTCCGGCATTGATGGCAAGATCGGGCTGATAGACCCGCCCCAATTCGCCGATGCCCGGATGGATATGCACCAAACATTGTTGTGGGACCGGAATGTCGATCAGCGTATAACCCGATGTCGTCATCTCGCCCAGACGCGGACCGGCCACGATCAAGAGGTCGCAATCCTTGATCCGGGCGGCCAGTTTGGGATTGATGCCGATGCCGACATCGCCGACGTAAAAGGGCAGATCGTTGTCGATGAAATCCTGACTGCGGAAACTGACGCCGGTCGGCAGATTCCAGGCGGCGGCAAAGGCCTGCATATCAGCTTTTGCCTGAGCGCTATAGGTTGCCCCGCCGACCATCAGAAACGGCCGTTCGGCCTTCGACAATAAATCGGCCAACCGTTCCATATCACCCGCTGCGGGCGATGCCTGAACCGTTTGGTAACGGCGGGCATCTTTGGTCTTTACCCGTTCGCGCAACATATCCTCGGGCAGAGCCAAGACAACCGGACCGGGCCTACCGGAGGTCGCGACGGCAAAGGCGCGCGCCATGAATTCCGGCACCCGTTCGGCATGATCGATCTGGGCGACCCATTTTGCGACCTCGCCGAACATGCGGCGGTAATCGACTTCTTGGAAGGCTTCGCGTTCCTGCATGTCGCGATCGACCTGCCCGATCAGCAGGATGACCGGGGTCGAATCCTGAAACGCCGTGTGCAACCCGATCGCCGCATGACATGCCCCCGGCCCGCGCGTGACCATCGCGATGCCCGGCTTACCGGTCATTTTACCGTAAGCTTCGGCCATGTTCATCGCCCCGGCCTCATGGCGACAGATGATGAACCGCATCGGGTCCGGTGCATCGTGGAGTGCATCGAGAACGGCCAGATAACTCTCGCCTGGGACGCCGAAGATGAGATCCACCCCGTGAATCTGCAATTGATCCACCAGAATCTGACCACCGGATCGCAACGTGTCTTCGGCACCCATCCCACTTACACTCCTCAAGGTTCAACCCGAATTGTCACCGACACCGGCCCGTGACGCAAGGGCGAGCATGCCCGACAGCGCGGCCGCCGCCAAGCCCGCAATCCTGTGTAACCCGTAATATCTTGCATCGATACAAAGGGGAAGATCACATTTGTTCAAGATATTCCGCCGGATCGATCAACGCATCGATGAGGGTGAATTGTGCGCCGCCCAACGCTTTGTCGAAGGCCGCCGTGAAGGCTTCCAACGTTTCGACCCGTACCGCCTCGGCCCCCAACCCGCGGGCCACCGTGGCAAAATCGGCCGCCGCGAAATCGACGGCCAAGGGGGAAAGTTGCATGCGTTGCTGTTTCAACTTGATCAGGCTCAAGGCGGCATCGTTCAACACGATCACGATGATCGGCAACCGCAACTCACCGGCCAGCGCCAGATCGCCGAGGCTCATGAGCATGCATCCATCCCCGACCAAGGCAACCACCACCTTATCCGGGGCGGCCAGTTGCGCGCCGATGGCGGCCGGGACGGCATAACCCATGCAGCAGAGCCCGTTCGACTGCATCATCTGACCGGGGGTCAGGCATTGGATGACGTGGCTCGCCAGGATACGGTGCGCGCCCACATCCACGGTGAGCCACCAGGTATCTTCGATCCGCCCGCTGACCTCGGCGAAGAGGGCGGCGGGACTGATCCCGAGTGGCGGATGGCGGGGGTGAACGATCTCGGCCACCGCACTTTGATGTTCGGCGACCCAGGTTTCGGCCGTAGTATGGGCGACAGGGGTCGGGGCGATGAGCGCCGTCACGATCGTCGGGACATGGCCGGTGATCTGAAGACCGGTTGGAAACATGCGGTGAATGAGGCTGCCGGGATCGATCGAGATTACACGCTTGTCGCCATCCCAAGCATCGATCCAGGCATCGCGCAATTCGACCGGATCGAACCCGATCAGAATCAAGAGATCGGCCGATTCGACCCGTTCCTGGACCAAGGCATCGATAACGGGGCTGAGACCGGCCGCCCCCAATGCCAGAGAATGGTGTTCGCTGATGATGCCTTTTGCCTTGTACGTGGTGAGGAACGGCAAGGCCCAACTATCGATGAACGCCTCAAGGGCCGCCCCCGCCTCGGCCACCACGGCCCCCCAGCCAATCAAAACCAGGGGCCGATTGGCGGCCCCCAAGGCGGACAGTGCCGCATCGATCGCGGCGGCATCGGGGCGCGATTTCGCCTGCGGCTGGGGCTGAAACGGTCCTTCGCTTTCGCATGAAACCGACCGGCTTTGATTGCCGGGAACGGTTAGCATGACGGGACCGGGCGGATAGGCCAAAGCAAGGTCGAGGGCCTGGGCCGTCTGTTGTCCGGCGCGGGCGGGATTGAGCGGCCAAGCGGCCTTGGTGACAGGGCGTGCAAGGGCGATCTGATCGAACACCTGATGCGTATAGATCCCCGCCTGATCCGTGCCGACTTCGCCGCACAGAACCACCATAGCCGAGCGATCGAGCGTGGCGTTGGCAAGGCCGGAAACGGCATTGGCAAGGCCGGGGCCAAGGGCGGGGATCAGGGCAACGGGCTTATGGGTGACCTGATAGATCGCATCGGCAATGAAGGCGGCCGAGGGCTCGCTTTTGGCCAGGATAAAACGGATGCCGCGATCTTCGCCCGCCCGGATCGTTTCCAGCACGTCGTTGCCGGGGATGCCCACGGCGAAGCTTGTGCCGTAATCGGCAAGCACGGCGGCAATCTTGTCGGCAACTTTGGGCAGGGAGGCGGTCATGGTTGGCTCTTTTGGTACATAAACGACACGTTTGCATGCGCCCCAAAACGACCCGCGTCAACTGTGGAAATGGTGTAAGCAACCGCGATCCTTGCTTTTATCGACCGCAGCCTGGACACTATCGCCAAGAATGGGATGCGCGCCGCAGCATCGCGCGGCAAGCAAGAGAATCCGGGGGGGATTTACCGCATGGAGGCGTCATCGTTTGCAACCCACACGGTCCATAACCAAGCGCCGCCCTTGACAGGGTATAATCTGTTCACGGGCGACAGCGCCTTGGTCGAGGCAGTGGCCCGCTATGATGGCGGTTGGGCGCATGAGAATCTCGCCCGGTTCGGGGCCCGCCTCGGCAGCGAAGAGGTGCAGGAATGGGGCCGTCTCGCCAATAGTCACGGCCCGGTACTGCGTCCTTTCGATCGGGTCGGTCATCGCATCGATCAGGTCGAGTTCCACCCGGCCTATCACGCGCTGATGACGCTTGCCTTAGAACAAGGGTTGCACAGCGCGCCCTGGGCCGATCCGAAACCGGGGGCCCATGTCGCCCGGGCGGCAGGCGTCATCCTGCAGTGTCAGAACGAGGCGGGCACGCAATGTCCAACCACCATGACCTATGGCTCGGTCCCGACTTTGAAACACCATGCCGCCCTATCGGCGATATGGTTGCCCCATGTTTACGACCGCCGATACGATCCGACCTTGGCCCCCATTGCCCAGAAACGGGCCGTCACCCTCGGCATGGGCATGACGGAAAAACAAGGCGGCTCAGACCTGCGCGCCAACAGCACGCGAGCCGAACTGATCGACGGCAATCAGGACCTCTATCGCCTTGTCGGGCATAAATGGTTTTTATCCGCCCCGATGAGCGATGCCTTCTTGATTTTAGCCCAAAGCGACGATGGATTGAGCTGTTTTTTCCTGCCCCGGATCTTGCCGGACGGCACGCAGAACGCCCTGCACTTCCAACGACTGAAAGACAAGCTCGGCAATCGGTCGAACGCCTCAAGCGAGGTTGAGTTTCACGGTGCCTTGGGCTGGCGCATCGGCGAGGCTGGGCGCGGGGTTCAGACCATCATCGAAATGGGCAATTATACGAGACTCGATTGCGCGCTCGGCTCCGCCGGTCTCACCCGCGCCGCCCTTGCCCAGGCGTTGCACCATGCGGCACACCGCACCGCGTTTCAGCGCCGTCTCGTCGATCAACCGATGATGCGGGCGGTGTTGGCCGATCTCGCACTCGAAAGCGAGGCGGCAACCGCCCTTGCCATACGGCTTGCCGCCGCCTACGACCGCCAAGACGATGCCGGGGAAAAGGCGTTGCGCCGCCTCCTCACACCGGCTGCAAAATTCTGGCTGTGCAAGCGCGGCCCAACCGTCGCCGCCGAAGCGATGGAGGTGCTGGGCGGCAACGGCTATGTCGAAGAATCGATCATGCCCCGGCTGTACCGGGAAATGCCGGTCAATTCGATCTGGGAAGGATCCGGCAATATCATGGTACTCGACATGCTGCGCGCCGCCCAGAAATCACCCGAAGCCATGACCGCCCTCTTTGCGGAACTGGACCTTGCTCAGGGCGGCAATCCGCATCTGGATCGGGCGATCGGGCGGTTGAAACAGGCGATCGGCACCCGGATCGAACCGGACGAAGCCCTGGCGCGACGGGTGGCGCGCGATGTCATCCTCTGTCTTGGGGGGGCGTTGCTGGTGCGTCATGCCCCGGCGGCGATTGGCGATCTCTTCTGTGCCAGTCGGTTGGATGGGGATGGCGGCGGCTGTTTCGGGATCTTGCCGGGCGGCGATCAGGCGGCGGTCATCGCGCGGGCCATGCCCACAGATCAGGCGGCCTAACAGCCGCCCGATCGGATCGGACTAATCGGACTATCGGATAAAATCCGCCCCGATCTCGACCAAGAGGGGCATGATGGTGGCGGCGAGCAAAGCCGCCATCGCCCCGTTGAAGAGGCGGATGCGCAGCCGGGATCGTAAGACCCGGCGCATGAAGCGCCCGAACCCCGCCCAGAGACTGGCGCTCATCACCGAGATGAGACCGATCATGCCGACAATGAGACCGAGATTGGTAAAAAAACCCTCGACCGGGGTATAGATCGCCACGGCACTCACCATGATGAGCCATGCCTTCGGATTGATCCATTGAAACAAAGCGGCCTCGACGAACCGGATCGGTCGGGCAAGCCCCGCCGTTCCCTCGATCCCGTCGGCACGGACGAGCCCCCAGACGAGATGCGAGAGATAGAGAATCGCCACCAGCTTCATGAGCGTTTGGATCACGGGCAGCGTCTGAAACGCCGTGCCGAGCCCGAAGCCGACCGCCAGGGTCATGACCATGACCCCGACCGCGATCCCCATGATCTGCGGCACGGCCCGGCGAAACCCAAACTCAAGCCCCGATGCCGTCAACAACATATTGTTAGGCCCTGGCGTGACCGAGGTCACGACGGCAAAGGTGCTGAAATCGAGCAATTGATCGGGGGTCATCAGGCGTTTTCGCTTATTTCCTGGTTTGAGATCACGGCGAACGCTCCTCTTGACGCGGTGCCGGTAAAGGCTACCCCCGCCCCTTGATCGGACGCGTGATTGTCCAACACGCTTTAACACCCTATATCATGGATGCCAAATCATCTTGTCGAGTGCTCGCCATGCCCACTGCCTCCCTGCTCTCCGTTCAAATCGGTTCCATAGCGCCCCTGGGGCCTGACCGGGTGCCCAGCGGGTTCGTCAAGCATCCGCAGGCGGGGCCGGTTGCCGTTGGGCCTCTTGGGCTTGCAGGCGATGCGCAGGCGGATTTGTCGGTGCATGGTGGGGCAGACAAGGCGGTCTATGGCTATGCCGCCTCTCATTATGCGGCCTGGATCGCGGATTACCCGGCCCATCGCGCCCGGTTTGTCCCTGGAGCGTTCGGGGAAAATCTGACCCTGCTTGGGCTTGACGAAACCGATCTCTGTGCTGGCGACGTGCATGCGATCGGGACCGTACGCCTGCAACTCTGCCAACCGCGCCAGCCTTGTTTCAAACTCGCCCTGCACTTTGCCGATAACAGCCTGCCCCGCGCCATGACGCACAATCGACGCGCGGGATGGTATTATCGGGTTCTTGAACCGGGTCATCTCAGTGCCGGGGATCCTGTGCAGGTGATTGACCGCCCGCACCCAGATCTGCCGTTCGATCGCCTGATCGATTTTGTCAATCGGGTCGCCTTGGATGAAGAGGTCCGGGCCAAAATCGCCGGGTCCAGCGGCGTTGCCGCATGGTTGCGGCAAAAGGCGCTGTCCAGTTTGTAATAACGGGCAGGGCGTCACCCGGCGGCGCATCGTCACCGGGTGTGGCCTCGTCGGGGTGACTTAAAAAACGTGAGCGATGATTTTCAACAAGGATTGATGGATCGGTTGCGCTGTCGGCGTTTTCACGAGATGCTCTTCGTCGTCCTGCAACGAAACGAGCGGCGTCACGTTGAAATAGGTGAAATAATTCGCGATATGGGCATTCAGGACGAGTGTACCGAAATCGGCGACTGTCGCAGGATTGTTCACAGTATGGACCGGTTCGAGATCCCCCTCATACCATAACTTCGCGATTGGCGTATATCCCACCCCAGAACTCAATTTTTCAGCCACATCGAGCGCCCCCTTCACCAGGGTGCCGAGTTCGTCGTTCAAGACCCCATAGATCGAGGGATAGGTTCCATCGCCGTTTTGCGCCTGCACCACCTCGCCCAGATAATTCCAGGCATGGGGAACGACATCGTGCTTGTTGGTGACATCCATATTCCAATGGCCGTAAGGGGCCGTGATGCCGGGCACAGGGGTCGGTGGAAACGTCCTGTTAAATTGGGCGGCCACGCCCCCATTGCCGAACGTCGCCCCTGCGGTCGGCAGGACATGAATGTTTGCCCAGGGGGCCTTGTCGCTTGGTTCAGGATAAAGATGCAATGCCATGCAGGGGGTTAAGGCACCGGCAAGACTATGGCCCGCGAAAATCAGGGTGCTTTGGCTGGCGATACTGTTGGCCGTACTGGGCAATTGGGTGAGGGATTTTAGAAATTCCGGCAAGAACTGGCCGTTGGACCGCATGGCCGCTTCGGTCAAAAGATCACTGATCCCCGTAGCTGCACCGCCCGAAATCTGGGGCGTTGCTTCACCGAGCGCCAAATGCAGCGCCCCTTTGAACGGCAAAGTGATGGGCCAGCGCGCCGTATTGAGCATATCGACATCGCCGTCTTCGATCACCCAATCGAAGAACGAGCGTTCATTCGTCGCCGCGACGGCTACGACATAAGTATTGAGCGAGGGGCTATGGGCGACATACAGAGCGTTCGTGGCATAGCCGGTCATCGCTGGGTTGCCCGATGCGCCTTTCAGATAGACGCACGGCCCCCAAACGACGTCCCAATCGCCACCGGCCAAATTTTGATTGAGCGATGAGAGAATACCCGGCAAATGGGTTCCCTTGGGACCGGGACCGCCCATGAGATATGATTTCAGATAGGCATTAAGCTCGGCCTCAGTTGCGTTGAGATTGGAAACGCCATTCGACGCCATGCTGAGAGCAAACACGGTTTGTACAATATCATACGTCATGACCGATCCTTAGGTTGTTTTTGATAGATTTTATAAAAATATACGCGATAATATCAACTTTAAATTTATTAAATAATCATAAAATTCATTATTTTTAGGTTATATTTTTCCAATATTGTTTCGGGGATGATCGCGCAAAACTGAGGCGACAGAACCGCGTATCATCGTGTAAAACGATATCGATAGGCGGTCTGCAATGTGCTGTGAATCAGCGCAACGCACGTCCTGTTTTGAGGGTAAGGACCGCCGCAAATCGTGTTGCAAGGTCATCATTGTGTCTTACCGCATTGTTTCGCTCACGCGATCGGCAGAGATCTGTGCCCAATTGTCGGGTTTGCTGATCGAAACCGTTGCGGCGGGCGGGTCCGTCAGTTTCATGCACCCGCTCTCCCACGAAATAGCCGATCGTTTTTGGGATCACGCATTTACTGCCGTGGAACGGGGGGACCGGGTGATTTTCGGTGCCTTCGACGGTGCCGATCTCATCGCAACCGTAACCGTACTGCTCGATTGTCCGCCCAACCAGCCGCACCGGGCGGAAATCGCCAAATTGATGACGCGGCTGCGCGATCGCGGGCGCGGCATCGCATCGGCCTTGATGCAGGTGGGCGAGGCCCATGCAATCGCAGCAGGCAGGACGTTATTGGTGTTGGATACGGCAACCGATGGCGGAGCGTCGCGCCTGTACGAACGATTGGGCTTTACCCTTGCCGGCATCATTCCCGACTACGCCCTAAAACCCCATGGCGGCTTGACCGGCACGATGATTTATTGGAAACGGATCGGCAGGCAGGCAGGCTGATCCTTCACGCCCCGATCTCGGTAAGGTTTGTATTTGATGGTCATTAATCGGCAAAAGAACTGGTTTTTTCATCTGAGCCCCTTCACAGTGATAATCTTCATTGAACGATCGGATCGTTTGTGACGCGCCTTGCATATGGGATTGCAACCCTCTTCATCATTGCCTTGGGCCTCGTCGTCCGACGGGTTCCCATGGGATTGCCGTGGTTCGCCGTTAAATATGGCGGTTCGATCCTTTGGGGGATGATGGTGCTTTTCCTGGTACGGATCCTTATCCCCCGTGCCAAGCCATGGATCGCGGCGCTGGCAGCCGGGATGATCGCGGTGTTGGTCGAGACGAGCCGTCTCGTCCATATCCCGGATCTCGACGCATTTCGCCTGACCCTTGCCGGAACGCTTCTGTTGGGACGGATCTTTTCGGTATGGAATATCGGGGCCTATCTCATCGGCATTGGGTTGGCCCTTGGCCTGGATCTGTGGTTTTTCAGCGTGCCTATGAGACGCAATCATGCTTGAAAACAAGATGCCAACCACGTCACATACCAGAACCGCCTGGGTTTTTTGGGCACGCCTGTTGATTGCCCTGTTACAGGGAGCATGTTTTTTTATTCTCTTTTTATATGATAAAACCAATCAAATAGTTTTAGAGTATCCATCGATTATTATTCTTCTCCCTGTACCGACCTTAGTTGTTGTGCCTCTTATTTTAATGGTTTTTATGGATAGGATCAGCTTCAATAAAATACCCATGTTATTTTTTATAAATTTCATCGTTTCAATTTTTATCTCATACATTACATTGTTCAATCCCAGCGATCTTATTGAAAGAAAACAATTATTAGATAATAATGTCGATAGAGAATTGATTTTTTTTATTAATATTTTCCATATATTATCATTATTTTTAATAAATTCTTTTTTATTAAATCATTTCATTTTTTTTAAAATAAATACTTTAAAATATCTTGCTTATGATTTGTTCAATGTTATTTTAAGCTTCATCATTGCAATTTTTATTGTTTTTTCCATTATAATATTTAGCCAAGCCTATTTTATTTATACACCTATTGCCAGGACAATCGTTTTTTATAGCATTTTCGCCATTTCAATCCATTGTTTGGATGGATATCATCCTCACATCCGATATCGGCATCGGCATGAATAAGAACCGAGTTGATGATTGACGCGCTTGCCATCCCACCTTGTTCCATCGCCTGCTCCGGTTTGCTACGTGCGCATTTTCTGAATATCCTGAAGGGATATCCTGACGTGCCGTTCCTTTGAAAACCTGCGGCACCTCATATCGTCCGTCCTCTGTTGGGCCGGACCCTACTTTAAACTGGAGGAATTTTCCCACGGCAGGTCAACCCCAACCGTCCACCTTGCACCCGATCTTACCATCGGTGATAGCACCGCCATTCTCGAACCTTTCTATCGATCATGCCCTGAACAAGATGCGCTTCTCTTTACAACCACAAAAAAGGTTCGCGCTAGCGTGGATGGTTTGTCGCTTGATCGCGACCGGTGCACCCCCCATGACCTTGCCTTGGCGGATGGATCCTTCTAAGATCGCTGCCGGATCGGGATATTTCAGACAAGGGTTCCGCGCTCATGACCCAATTTGATTTCATCATTGTGGGGGCCGGAACGGCCGGTTGTTTGTTGGCCAATCGCCTCAGCGCCGACCCGGCCAACAGGGTGTTGTTGATCGAGGCGGGCGGACGCGATACCTATCCGTGGATTCATATTCCCGTCGGTTATCTCTATTGCATCGACAATCCGCGCACCGATTGGCGCTTGCGCACCGAACCCGAGGCGGGGCTGAATGGGCGCAGCCTGCTCTATCCTCGGGGCAAGACCCTGGGCGGCTGTTCCAGCATCAACGGCATGATCTATATGCGCGGTCAGGCGCGGGATTACGATCATTGGGCCGCCCTCACCGGCGATACCGCCTGGAGCTGGGCAGAGGTCTTGCCCGACTTCATCGCCCATGAAGACCATTACCGCCGCGATCCCGGCCGCCCTGCCCCGCCCGATCCGTTCACGGCCTATCATGGCCAAGGCGGCGAATGGCGGGTGGATCAGCAGCGCCTGCGCTGGGACTTGCTCGATGCCTTCGCGAAGGCGGCAGAACAGGCAGGCATTCCGGCACGCGACGATTTCAACCAAGGCGACAATCACGGCGTCGGGTATTTCGAGGTCAATCAGAAAAAGGGCTGGCGCTGGAACAGTTCAAAGGCATTTTTGCACCCGGTCGCCCGCACACGCCCGAACCTGACCGTCTGGACCAAGGCTGAGGCCCAACGCCTGATCTTGGATCAGACTGAAGGGGTGCGCTGTACGGGGGTGGCGGTCCTGCGCGCAGGCGTGCCCGTCGCAGCACGCGCGACCCGGTCGGTTATTTTGGCCGCCGGTGCCATCGGCACGCCGCATCTTTTGCTGTTGTCGGGGCTTGGGCCTGCCGCCCATCTCAAGGATCGCGGCATCGCCCCGGTCTTGGACCGACCGGGTGTCGGGGCCAATTTGCAGGACCATCTGCAAATCCGTGCCGTTTTCAAGGTCGACGGGGCGAAAACTCTGAACAAGCTGGCCTCAACCCTGTGGGGACAGGCGGGGATCGCTTTGCAGTATGCCCTGACGCGGCGCGGGCCCATGAGCATGGCCCCTTCCCAATTGGGGGCCTTCACCCGCAGCGATCCGGGCCAAGCCCATGCCAATCTGCAATATCACGTTCAACCCCTAAGCCTCGACGCCTTCGGTCAACCGCTGCACCGATTTGCGGCCTTCACGGCCAGTGTGTGCAATCTAAACCCGACCAGTCGCGGCACCGTGACCCTGAAATCCCCCAGTTTCGACACGCCGCCCGCCATCGCCCCCCATTATCTCAGCACGGACGAGGATCGCCTGATCGCGGCCCAATCCCTGCGCATCACCCGCACCATCGTCAACCAACCGGCCCTCGCCCCCTATCGCCCGACGGAATATAAGCCGGGCCCCCAATATCAAAGCGACGCCGATCTCGCGAGCTTGGCTGGTGACATCGCAACCACGATTTTTCACCCGGTGGGCACGGCCAAAATGGGCCGCCCCGACGATCCGATGGCCGTGGTGGATAGTCGTCTGGCCGTGATCGGCGTCGCCGGTCTGCGCATCGCCGATGCCAGCATCATGCCGACCATCACCAGCGGCAACACCAACAGCCCAACCCTGATGATCGCGGAAAAAGCCGCCCGTTGGGCACTGGCGGAGTGTTGATTTCACCGGAATGCTGACCTTGCGGTCTCCGCTTCACTTGTTGACAGTCGGATTTAGTGACAATTAGAACGGTTATGCTTACCTAAAAAATGTAAATAAGATTTAAAATATTGATTTATATATTTTATTTAAAATTTTTTTGTGATATAAAATATATTATGTAAATTTTAACCTGAAAAAGCTCATAAAAGTTTACACATGGGCGGTTGATTGGCGTCGAATCTTTGATTCGACGCCAATCAACCGCAAGGGGAGCACGAGGGAACACCCTCGTTCGCCGTAGGCGAAATGTGCGCTTTCAAATTGTGATGAAAGAACGCTCTTTGATTACAGTGGCGGACGACGCTCGTATCCACCCTCAATCGGATATAGACGATGAACCGGTGAATGCCGTGTCGTCGCGCAACCGCGCTCGCCACGGCAGTCGGTGCCAGGCTTTCGGCGACAATGGGGTAATGTTGCCGTTATTCGGGCGGGTTTAGGATTTAACGTCGTAATTACCGTCCACGATCTTGCCGACATTCTCGGGCTTCGTGGCCCAATCGATCGTCGCTCGGAAATCCCGGCTACCCCGTGAACAGCACCGCGTTTGCCTGAGGCTGTTATTCGTGAGCCACACCACAATTTTGGCATGAGGTTGCGCCAGAAAAAACAACCTGCACGAAGAAGAGGATCTTATGCCTGATCCATCAGGTCGTCGACATTTCTCGCCATGATATAGCGAGCGGGGTTCGAACCAGATGCAAGCACACCGAAGTGCACCTTGCCACACGCGATCTTACCAGCTTCGATGTAGCGCAAGTCGTCCATGAAGAGGCCGCTTTTGGTTTCAACGACGAAATAGAGACGCTCTTCACCGCTGACTTCGACCAAAACAGCCCAGTCGGGATTATAGCTACCAAGCGGTGTCGGCACCTTGAACCACCCAGGCAACTTGGCGTATATTCTTACGGCTTCATTTTTCTCAAGCTGCTCGGCGAATGACCGCTCGACGCCATCGGAATCGTAGATGACATGTTCAAACACCGATTTCTCTGCGTCCTGGAGTATGTTGCGCACATAGCCGGTTAGTTCCTCCTGTGCGAAAAGCTCCTGCGCGTAATAATGCTCGTCGCCGATCCGCTGATATTTAACGCCACCGACAATCGCCAATCGCTTGGTTCGGTTGATTGCTTCACCGGCAATTTCGATGAAGGCTTGCGGATTGCGCTTGAAATCGGACAAGCGACCGCACTCGGTCAAAATGCGGACAAGGCTTTTGCGGGTGAGCTGTGTTCGGTCCTGAAGGTCAGTCAACAGGTCCGGCAGGGCAATGTCGCCTTCCTCGATCATGATGAGCGTCCCACTGTTCTTGCCGTGCTCCTTAACCGCGACACCTGACTGACCGATAGAAAGATCGGCCTTCCTGACCCGCACGCGGGCTTTTGATATCGGCGGGCCGTTGGCGATCGCCTTGGCGCAATCGGCGACCAGCTTTTCGTTATCGAAGTGAACGCGATACGTCGTCTTGTGCTTTATGCGATCCCAGAGGGCCTGAAACTCGGCACTTTCGAGAATGGCCTGGCGTGTCTTGACCGTGATGCGTTCGTCGGCGTTCTTGATGTCGAGCCTTCCTGCAACCTTTTTCAACACATCGCGCACCGCGCCAAGATGGGGGGTGAACGCCGTCGGCAGGTCAAGGGTATCATCCTTCAAGGCGGCGCGCAGTGTGTCTAGCACCCTACCCTTATTATCGAGTAGGCCCTCGGCTTTCAGGTAATTAAAGATAGCCGCAGATCCCTCGAACCCCAGCATTACGGTCTCGCCGTCTGAATTGACCACCGGGATCGTTGCGAACTGGTGCTTCTCGACGATGCCGAACTTGATGCCCGTGTCCTTCTCGATTTCTTTTTGCAGGTTCTCGGCGAAGTCCTCGTAGCTTTCGGTTGCGATGACGGTCAACGTATTGATGTCGAAACCGCGCAGGCGTTCACCCTTCTGGTTGACGCAAAGCCGCAAGCCGCGACCAATGGTCTGCCGCCGCTCGCGCTCGGTGCCGATCTCGCGCAGAGCGCAGATCTGGAAGACATTGGGATTGTCCCAGCCCTCCTTCAGAGCCGAGTGGGAGAAGATGAATTTCAGCTTCGTCTCGAAGCCGAGCAGCTTCTCCTTGTCCTTCATGATCAGGTTATAAGCCCGTTCCGCATTGTCGCGGCCCACCTGGTTGTTGTCGGCTGTATCGATCCAGCGCCGCGCCTTATCGATCGAGAAATAACCGTCATGCACCTCCTCGGCATCCGACGTTATGTCGACCTCTTTGAACAGGCTGACAAAGTCGGGAAGCTTCGCCGCGCGGCGATACTCTTCCTCGAAGATGCGGGCATACTTGCCCTTCACCGGATTTCCGTCGGCATCATAAGAGCGATAATGCTCGACGGCATCGATGAAAAACAGGCTGAGCACTTTGACGCCCAACGGCGCAAGGCGCGTTTCCTTCACCAGATGCTCGTGGATCGTGCGGCGGATCATCAGGCGCTTGAGCGCATCCGCATCGACATCGCCGACCGCCTGGCCGGGCTGGAGAAAGGTCTCGTTGCCCGGCAATTTCACTTCCAGAAGCTGGTTGTCGCGTCCGGCGCGGATCTCGCCGATGCGGCAATCGGCGTAAATCGCGCGCTTGGTCAGCTCTTCCAGGTCGTCGCCATCCTGAACCACCACCTCCCGGCGGCGCACTTGCTTGCCGTCAAGCACATCGATTTCGACACGTGCCGTGATCCTTCCCTTGGCGTTGCTGGTTGAAAGGAAACGAACGTAAGCCTTGTTATGCCCACCCTCAACTTCGAGCGAGGCGACCTCGATCTGCTTGACCAGCTTGCGCTCATAGGCGTCAACCGCATCGAGGCGGAACACCATGTGATGCTTATCGACATGGGTGGCCGAGTAGCGCAGCGTGCAGAGCGGATTCATTTCCCCCAGCGCGCTTTTGCCCGCGCCGGAAAGGCCGCCATCGACACTCTGCGGTTCGTCCACGATCAGGATTGGCCGGGTCGCGCGGATGAGATCGATCGGCCGCTCGCCGCCCGTCTTCTCGCTGTCCTTGTAGAGGTTGTTCACATCCTTCTTGTTGATGGCGCCGACCGTCACCACCATGATCTGGATGTTGGGACTGGTCGCGAAATTGCGCACCTGTCCGAGCTTGGCGGAATCATAGAGGAAATAGTCGAAAGGCTGACCGGAATAGAGGCCTTTGAAATGCTCCTCGGTGATTTGCAGCGTCTTGTAGACGCCTTCCTTGATGGCGACCGAGGGCACGACGATCACGAATTTGGTGAAGCCATAGAGCTTGTTCAGCTCGAAGATCGTCCGCAGATAGACGTAGGTCTTGCCGGTGCCGGTCTCCATTTCGACGGTGAAATCGCCGGAGGTCAGCGCCGTCGACGGCGCAAGGCCGTTGCGGAGCTGGATGTCCTTCAGGTTGGCGACGATCTCGTCGTCCAGCAGTGTAAGCCGGTTACCGATGCCGAGTTCGCTTTCGACCAGCCCGAGTTCGCCCTGCAGTCCGCCCGCATCCTGCCGGGTGACGGTGAACTCGGTGCGGTTGATCTCCTGGCCACGGAACAGGTCCGCGACGGCCTCGATCGCGCGTTTCTGGTAATCGAGATCGGGTTCGAAATGCAGCTTCATGCGCACACCTCACCGATCAGAGCCATGTTCTTGTCGTGGCGCGCTTGGTCAAGGTCTTGATCAGCGGGAGCGGCTTCCAGCCGCGCAATATAGTCCGCTGGCAGACCATGCTCCTTAGCGCCTGCAACAACGAGAGCGCGGTACCAAGTGTAGGGATTGAGCTTCGGATCGGTGCTGGTGGCTACGTAGGCGGTCGCAGTGCTTTGGTCGGCTTCAAAATAGACCTGCACTTGCGTTTCGTCGTAGCCCACCCCCAAGCCTTCAGCCTTGTCGAGGGTCGCCTTCTCGCTGCGCGCTATCTCGAATAGAACACCGAACACCGACGCGCCGTGCTTATCTGTTTTCACGATGTCGCACTTACCAGATCCGTCGCGGCTCTTCTTGTGCCAGCGAAGCTCGTAGCCATGCAGTTCGGCGATACCTTTCGGTTGCGCGGAAGGGCAGCGTTCCTGCAAACGCGCGCTAAGCATGTTAGAACCATAGGCGAAGCTTAGAAACGTATCGGCGCTCATCACAGACTCCGCACGTCGGTGATGCCTGCTTGGTTCAGGATCGCAGCCATGTTGGTCTTGACGATGTCATCGGCGAAACCCGTGTCCTTGAACACCACACGCGTGTCGACGGCCGGTGCGAGCGTCCTCCACCAATCAACAATGCCATTCGCGAGGTTCTCCGCCACGTCCTGGGTCAAACCATCGGCGAGACACACGATCAGTGCGCCGCCACCAACGGAATGGACAGCCTTGCCGGCCATCGTCTTCGTCTCGATCGGCACACAAAGATCAAGCCCGAGCTTGAGTAAGAGCTCATAGAGCACGTCCTGCTCGTTGCGCCCCTGAACGAGATGCTCGGCATTCTTCAGAAGGCTGTCTTCGAGATCAGCAGCATTCGGTTCCCATGCGCGGATGTTTGAAGGTGCAAGCTTGAAGACGCGGAAACCAAGATCCCCAGAGAACAGTGGCGTCGCCTGTTTTATCTTTTGTGCAGAATTTCGTAGACGCTCTTTCGTTACGTCTGCAATCGTCTTGATTTCCGACAATTGCGTGTCTGCAATGGGCTCAGGAATCTGCACGAGAATACAACGGCGATTTCCACCATCCTCAGCATTTTGAGCGTAGAGTCCATGCAATGTTGAACCAGAACCCGCAAAAAAATCCAATACGATGTCTTCTTGATCCGCCTTTGTGGCCAGCTGAATCATTCTGCGAATTAGGCGAGACGGTTTTGGTGTATCGAATACGGATTCAGTATTTGGAAACGCGACATTGGACATTAGTTCTTTTTTTGCTTCTTGTGTGTGTCCGACTTCCGTATGCGGCCACAACGTCTGAGGAACCCGCCCTTGCTTCACGTCGGATAAAAAACGCTTCAGCCGCGGCGTATTATTGCCGTCAGCTCCCCACCAAATACGACCATCTTTGTCCATCTCATCAAAGTTAGATTTGCTTACTCTCCAATAAGTGCCAGGAGGAGGCCCCGGAATTACGCGGCCAGACGGGCACGTGACAGGATAAAGGCCTTCGCTATAATAGTTGCGTGCGGAAAGATCACCCGAAGTCCATGCACCACGAACATCATCGTCTGGATTTGAGTACCTTGCCTCCATTTCCTCAGTCCGAGGAAGCAAATTAGGGGTCCATAGCTCGGCATTTTTGGCATATGCGACAATATAATCATGATCTTCTGAAAAGTGCCGCGCGGTATTTTTGGGAGAGAAGACTTTCTGCCAAATCACAGTTGCGATGAAGTTTTCCTCACCGAAGATCTCGTTCATTATAACGCGAAGGTTATAAACCTCGTGGTCAGCTATGCTAATAAATGCAATTCCATCGTCCCGCAAAAGCGTCCGCGCGAGTTTAAGACGCGGGTACATCATTGAGAGCCAATCAGTGTGGAACCGACCGGATGCCTCTGTATTCGAGCTGACTTTGCGCCCGTCCTCAATTTGGTTAGTCAAAATTAGATAGTTCTTTATATTGTCGTGAAAATCATCCGGATAAACAAAATCCTTGCCAGTGTTGTAGGGTGGATCGATATAAATCAGCTTTACCTTACCGGCATAACTCTTCTGCAGGAGCTTCAGAACTTCAAGATTATCGCCCTCAATCATCAGGTTCTGAGTCGTGTCCCATTCGACACTTTCTTCCGGGCAAGGAAGCAACGTCCCCGTCGACGGGGTCAGAGCAATCTGCCGGGCGTGGCGCTTCCCATGCCAGTTCAGCCCATACTTCTCCTCGCTATCATCCAATGCGCCGCCGAGCAGTTGCTTCAGCACTTCGAAGTCGACCTTCCCTTCCGTGAATGCGTCGGGGAACAGGGACTTCAGCACCTCGACGTTGCCAGAGATGATATCGGCGCTCTTTGTCTCGGGGTTCTCGGCATCAAGTTTCTTCATTTTTTCCAACTCAATCAGGTACAAACGAGGCACGGCAGCAATCAGGCCGCTTCCAGGTGCAGAATTTCGGTTTCGACATAGGTGCGGAAATCAGCCGAGGACGTGAAACAGCGGAATCCTGCCTTGCTCGCCAGGGCGAGAATTTCCGAGCCTTCATTGAGCAGCACGGCGATGGGAGCGCTCAAGCCAGGCTGCAGACCGTCCGGCCACGCCAGATCGAACAGCGCCTTCTGCGCGCCCGTGACCGGATCGGCGTAGTCGAAGCCAATGAGGCCACGCGGCAAGCCTTGGCCGTCGACCCATTCGTTGAGGGCTTCGAGTTCGGCTTCCTCGACCTCGCTCGTAATGCCGCCCGCAGTCTGTGTCTCGGCCTCCGTCACCGGCGCTGCCATGCCGAGCCAGCGCGTATCGCCATGGAGCAAATCTTCGAAGCGCCGGTTCGCCTCAGCGGCCAGTAACGCCTTCCGGGCTTCGAGAAAATCGAGGTAGCGCTCGATTTTCCAAAGTGCAGGATCGGTCGGTATCCACTGGGACGCCAGCGCGCCGGGGTGCCGCGCCTCGATTTCCGGGAAGTATTCCTCCGGTAGGCGATCGCTGATGTTGAGGTTCGTGTCCTTGGTCAGGAAGCAGAAATTGCCAAGCGCATTCACGTCGGCCTTGCTGTGTTTCAGCTTGTAGAGCTGCGCCTTGGGGAAAATGTGATGAACCTCCAGGCGACTCATTTTCCCGAGCAGGCTGGCGCGCAGAGGCAACCCCGTCCCCCAATCCCGCGCCTCGCCCATGCGGGTCAGCATATAGAGCACCGGATAGAAGCGCGCGCCGAGGCTCCAGCCGGTGAAGTGACCGGCTTCAACCCGAAGCCCGCCATGCCAGAGCCGAAGCTGTTCCAGCAACGTGTCCAGGCCGCCATTCGGCCCTTCAAGGGCAGCCAGATCTTGATCGATGAAACTCTCCGTCGATCCTGAAAAACGCCCCCACATGCCGGCCTGGGCGAACCAGAACAGAAGCTTGTCGCGCTCCTTCGCGTCCAGTACTCCTTTCGTCTTGTCCATGTAGCGCACCATAACGGGCACGCCGAAGCGACCGAAAAAGACCTGATCGTGATCGAGTCCGAGACGCCCGGCAATGAAATTCAAACTCGCATCGATGTGCTTACTAGCGCGTTTCAAGCCATCCTGAATGTCGAGTGCACCCTTGTCGTGTAGATAGCTGAACTTGGCCTCGCCGGTGAGCACCGTGTTGACGGAACGCAGCAGCCAATCGAGGTTGAATTGATACCCGGCGGCCGTCCATTCCTTTAGCTTTACTTTCATAGAGCCGCGCGCTTCCGGCCATTCGGCGCAGATCTTCGCGAGAGCCAGATCACCCTTCGACAGTTTGGTGCCGCCGCTATTCACCCGATTGAAGATATCGACGACGACATCAAGGGTCTTATCCTGTCCGGTGACTTCCTCGACGTGCAAATCGATCTCGGTGACACCAAGCAGAGCGCCAAGCCGACCTATATAAACTCCAACATTCGCCACATGGGCGGGATCGGCAGAAAGCTGAGCGATCACCCCCCCAAGCCCGGCATTTCCCGCCTTCATGAAGGCGGTCACATCGATCCACAACGGATCGTCCTGCATCTTGACCGGCTGATAGAAGGCGAAAGTCTCGGTCTGCAGATGGAAACGAAGGCCGCTAAATGCCTGGGCGTTGCCATCGAAAAACTTCGGAGGCTGTCCGCGTATAACGCCATAGAGCGAGGTCATGCGTTGCTGACCGTCCAGCAAGAGCTTGACAATGCCTGCCGCGACTGGGCCATCACCCCGATGCGCTGCTGTTTTAGCCTCCGTAGCCCACACAAGCAGACCACCGACCGGATGTCGACGGTACAGTGAGTCGAACAGGCCCCGGACCTGATCGCGATTCCAGACATAACCGCGCTGAAACTCCGGTAGCGCCATGTGCCCGCTGTCAATATGGTCCAGGATCGTGGAAATCTTCATACGCCATCCCCCAGCATTAATCGCTTAGCGCGATCAATTGCGGCTTCGACTGCCTTGATTTTTTGGTTTAAATCAACTCGTTGGCTGATCTGTTTGGCGCGTCCCGCCTGCGCCTGCAACTGTACGATTTCGCGCAAAAGCCGAGCGTGCTCTTCCAGAGCCGCGCGACGGCGGTCGATCCGATCGGCATCGGCGGTGAGGATGAAACGACCTGAGACTTGCGCCGCATTCAGGGCCTCAATCCGAACCAGCCATCCCTCATACACAGTAGATAAATCTCGTGAAGGCTGTTTTATAAGGGCTAGACTCTCCATGAAAGCCTGTTCCATCGCCGAAGGTGTGACCGGATCAATCGCCTCCGCCACAACAAAGCGCTCTACCACCACCTTATTTCCCTCGTTCTGTGCCGCCCGTTTAGGGGCAACCGACAGGGCCACACGCGCACCGGAAAGTGTGATCAGAAGCAGCGGGTACGGAATTGCACGATGAATGAGTTCGGTCAGCCGCGCAACTCGGGCTTCTGCGCGCAGAACCGCCGACAGGACCACGATTTCAGCATAATTACGCTCTTCATCCACGAATGCCGGTATGGCAACGGTATTCGGCTTCAGCACGGCAATCCACTGCATCTCTTCGATGCCGTCTTGAATGGCGCGTTTGTCGGTCACCATCGGTGCGCCCTGCTCAAGCAGCGCCTTCTTCGGAACTCGCATATCAAGGCGTGCACCCGGCGGCAAATTCAGAGCCGAAACAATCGGATCGGATGCCGCCATCTCCATCATGGGGCCTCGTCAGTCGTCGGTGCCAAAACCACCAGGAACGCGACAACCTCGAAATCGTGAATACCGGCAAACTCCCCCTTCATCGCGTGCGTGCCGCCCATTTGGAACAGGCTGGCAATTGCACGCTCTTCACGCTTGCCGACTATCGTGCCGACGGCGCGGGCCAGCAACTTTCGATAAGGTTCCATGTCGCGACCGGTACGCGTCGCCTTATCGAACCGGCCATAAGCCGCGTGGTCCGGCTGATCGCGACCGAGACTGAGTTTTTTCAGACGATCGAGAACCTGCTTTGCCTGAGTATACGGCAAGAGGACTTCTCCATCCTCTGCGACGTAAACGACATAGTGGGGTGCCAGCGGGTAGCCCGGTTCTGCGACAGTCGATGCTGCCGCACCAACGGCCCGCAAGCAGAAGATGACGCCCGGCGGCACTGGGATCTCTGCGTCCTCAGGAGCTTCAATGACTGCATAGGTGCCAAGCGGCAATGCGTCGAGCTGCCTCCGATTGGAGCCCAGATGGCCCATCAGATCAATCCGGAAATCGTTGAGTGTGAGATCTGCGATGGAAACGCCACTGGACAAGTCTTCAAGATCAATCACGGCATCCTGCAGCTTCTGAAGCTGCGCACGCCGGTATTCCAGATCGTTCATCTCGTTGCCTGCTTGGAACTCAATGACATTCTCCTCGCCGGTGGCCGACACGTCCAGGAGCATCATGCGGCCGCTGACGCGGGATTCGAGATCAAGATATTCATCCAACTCCATATTCGGCCAGAAATTGACCAACTGGATCCTGGCATTGCGGGAACCAATCCGGTCGATGCGGCCAAATCGTTGGATTATCCGGACAGGATTCCAATGGATATCGTAATTGACGAGGTAGTCGCAGTCCTGAAGGTTCTGACCTTCCGAAATGCAGTCCGTGGCAATCAGAACATCGATTTCTCCCTCGGCGGCAAGCTCTGCCGGCCGCTCTTTAGACCTTGGAGAGAAGGCGCTCAGAATGCTGCTCATGTCCCCGCGAACACCACGCATCGTGGTCTTGTTCGCCCCAGCGCCGGTAACAACCGCACAATGGATACCGAGCGTCGCACGCAACCAGTCGGCCAACTCGCGGTAAAGATAGTCCGCCGTATCCGCAAACGCTGTGAACAGCAGAATCTTCTGGTTGTCCGGGTTTATCGGATTGCGCACTTTCTCACTGATAAGCTGCTTCAGCGCAGCCAACTTAGCATCCCACTTGGGGATCACCAAGCGCGCAGCCGATAGAAGGGCTGCCAAACGCTGATGGTCCTCCACAAGATCCTGCCGCCAGCGGATACGGTCAACATCCTGGATCAGCACCTTGACTTTTCGCCCAACAAGCAGCGGTTCGAATGCGGGATCGTCCACATCAACATCATCGATCGGGATTTCCTCGATCGAGTCATCATGGGCGTCAATTTTAGCAAGCAGCCCATCAATATCCGCGAGTTGGCGCTCAATGGTCAAGGAGAACGAGGCAACGGAACTTTCCATGCGCTTCAGGAGATTCACACGCAGGAGGTGGATGAGGCTTTCCTCGCGATCAAGTTGCCGGAAGAACCGATCACCACCATGAATTTTTGTACTATATTTCTCGTCATATACGGCTTGTTTGTGCGGCAGCACATATCGCAGCGGCGCATAGGCACCGAGCGTCAGGCGGCGGATTTCGTTATTGACCTCGCGAATAGGCCGAAACTCACCCGTAAGATCAACGTCCGCCTTGATATTCACCGGTGGCAGCCGGTCAGGAAATTGCCCGGTTTCCTCAACCCCATAATAGCGTTGTACATGCTTTCGCGACCGTGCAATCGTTAACATATCGAGCAGTTTGAAGTAATCAAAGCCAAGCATATCCATAAGCTTGGTAGGCCGACGTTCGCCTTCCGGGAGCTTAAGCCAACGATTGAACTGACCCTGTGCTTTGCGGATCGTCGCTTCGATACTTGCAATACCATGGGCTGAGAGGGCTGTATCATTTGCTTCGGTTACAAACGCAATTTGGTTCTTAAGATCCGCAAGACGATTATTAACCGGCGTTGCAGACAACATCAGAACTTTGGTCTTCACCCCCGACAGAACGATCCGCTTCATAAGATGGTCATAGCGGCTGTCGCGGTCCTTATGGGTCGGCTTATTCCTGAAATTGTGTGACTCGTCTATCACTACGAGGTCGTAATTACCCCAATTAATGTGGGCAAGCTCAATATCGCCAGACATACCATCTTCGCGCGACAGATCCGTGTGGTTTAAAACATCATAATTGAACCGGTCTGACGCCAACACATTGCGATGATCATTTGCTTTATAAACTGTCCAGTTATCACGAAGGCGCTTTGGACAAAGCACAAGAACACGATCATTGCGAAGCTCGTAATACTTTATGACCGCGAGCGCCTCAAACGTTTTTCCGAGACCAACGCTGTCTGCAATAATACAGCCACCGATCCTCTCAAGCTTGTCAATCGCCCCCACAACCCCATCACGTTGGAAGCGAAAGAGCTTATTCCATACGGCAGTATTTCTAATGCCCGTTGCTGACTTGATGATCTGCTCTTCGTCAAGTTCATCGCCCAGATCTTTAAAGACCTGATGCAGGATCTGGAAATACACGCATGATGGCGGACGCGGTGAGGCAATTTCCTCCAACGCGTTCAAAAAGTGGGCTTTCGCCGCTGGACTTACCTCAACATCCTCCCAGTTTTCGTTAAACCATTGGGAGAAATCAGTAGTCTCGGCATCCGACTCGGTTGCTTGAACTAACCCCAATCGGCCACTCGGTGTAACACCCAGGCCATCGGATGTGAAGGCGCATGTTCCCACCATGGCCCGGCGGAAGTCAGGCTTACCGTTGACGAGTATCAGCGATTGGGGCGGTGATTGACATGTGTGCCGCATCTCAACGCGCTTTCGCACCCAATCAGCGACGAGACGGGCGAGCCAACGTCCTTGAAGTTGTCCTCGGAAGACGATGTCAGCTTCACCGCCGAAAAGACCGGGAAGAACGGCACTGGCATCTGCCAGCAACAATCGGCATCGCTCGACCCGATCGAGAGGGCCTCGAAGTTCTGCGAAGACAAACAATGAAAAAGATGGGGAAACGATGTCTATAAGCGCACCCTGATCTAGCCATTCGCGCAATCTGTCGATGCCACGATCAGTGCCACTGTTTCTAATGAGCCTCATTCCTCGCTCCCCATACCTGGGGTCCTAGATATGGAAATTGCATGTCGGACTTCGGACGAGCTTTCGATCAATCGGAAAATCGTCTGGCAGATGAAGAGTGAGACCGTAGCATCCCCAGATACCGCGATCTGACACAGAGCCCGATAATCATACTCTTCCGGACACACAATCAGTCGCGTTGCCTTGCATGGCCGCACATTCATTTCCATCCCCATGATTTCTCAGATCAACCTACTGGCTTGCGCACCAGACTTCAACGAAGCGATGCACTTTTCATCAGCAAGTCACCCACGATCTAGACAACCATCTAACGGCGCTGGCCGAAGGCTTTTCCTGTGGCTTGCACCGCGTCGAGCGGTTGATGCGGCAACAAGTCTTGAAGGCCCGTCCACGTCAACGTGGTTTATTTAACCCTTTATAACAGCAAGAGAAGTCCACACAGCAGAAGGAAAGCTCTCACCGTTCATCGCGATGCGTTGTAGAGCCAAAGAACGCACTGGCCGAGGAGTCGTTAGTTTGAGCCGCTGACGGTTTTGTGAATGCGAGATTAATCTCGTGATGCTTGTTGTTGGAGCACACGGACCAGCTGGTAATGACAGCCGCCTCGTCGTCAGACTACTGCTATACGTGGCTCTTGATCGCCTTCAGCCCCTCCTTGTGCCGTCGCCAGCGCATTGATCGGGCTTGCCAAGTCGGAGATCTTGTAGAACCTTGGTGGTCAGTCTCATGCGGATTGAGCCTCTGTATCAGCGCCTGGACGTTGACCTTGCTGTCGCCGGTGGCGGGTAAACATCCCTTCGGCGGCTCAAGAGTCTGTACAAGCCGGGCCTCCTTCTATACCGCCTGTGTGCGGTAGATGCCCCTTAGTCGTTCCGAGCACTGCCCTTCCAGGCGATCCACATGGGCTTTCTGATGGGCAGGTTCGTTCGACGAGCTATTTCAGGCCATTGTATCCTCCTATTCCCGTGTCTGTTTGCGGATATTGTCAATGACCCGCTGGCGCGTCCGCTCGCGGTCTACCGGCGGCATCGGCTTGTTCAGCGCGTGTTCGTCCAGCCCCGCGATGCTCGCGTTGTAGACCCAGCGCACGAACTGTCCGAGAAGGCGCACATTCTCGGCTTTGAGGCGTTCGTTTTCCGCTTTAAGCCTGTCGATGCGCTCCTGGGCAGCAAACGATTCGACAGAACCCTTCGGCACCCTTCCGCGTTGGTTCTTGAACAGGTTCCGACGGACTGTGTAAGCAGTGCGGATACGCTCGTGGGTATTGAGTGCTTGGCGAGTATAGCGGTTCCCGAGCAACCCATCGACGGAAACCACAAGATTCTCCCAAGTCAACGGTGTCGCCGGATTCCAGCCGTCGATCATCTCGCATATGGCCGCGATGTCGGCGTCGGTCAGATGGCGCGCCATCACTCTCCTCCGAGCAATGCTTGCAGCTCATCGAAGGCATCGCCTTGAGGCGGCTGTGTGAGCATGCGGTCCTTTACCGCGAGACGAACGGCTGAGAACTCGTTCGGATTGGCCAACCGGATCAAAGTTCCTTCGGGTATTGACGGATCCTCTAGGACGTTCATGAGATTACGAAGCCGCAATACGGTAGCAAGATGATGTTCATGCCATCGATCGGCACCCTGGTACCCATCGGCCAAGGCCCGTTCGGCCTGCACCAATTGGGTTTCCGCCAGTTCGAGTTGCGCCTTGATACGGCCGGTCTTCACCCGATCCCCCTTCACGCAGACGTGCTCGCTGCAATTCATGCAGTCACGGTACTGCTGGCATGGAAGCATGGTGAAATCGTGGACGCAGAAACCGATTTCGGTGACGTGTGCGGTCGGAAATGCCAGGGCTAGGAACTCGTTTCGCGACAATGGTACCTTCGCCGCCAATTCCGCCAATCCTCCGAATAAACGGTCGTCACCTTCAACCAACGCGCGGGTTATTTCGACGAACTCGTCGCTGGTCATGTGGTCGTAATACTGGTTCTGGCGCACATCCTTGCGGCCTGACCATTTGGCTATGTCCAATTGCGACATTCCACCACGGTGGGCAAGCGTGTTCAGCCAATGCCGGAATTGATGCGAAGACACGCGAATGGGATAACCGTCAGGCTCCTTGAACCCGAATTTCTCAAAGATAGATACGCCCCCTTGGCCACCGATCAAACCTCGGGCGATTTGACTGGTGCTGATCGGTTCAACCAAACACCGTATAGTGGCGTGTCTCGAGTCGATTTCGTTCGGGCGGAGGACAAGCAGTGCCTCTGAATATTTGAGGCCGGTCCGCTGGTCAATAACCGGAAACTGCCGAGGCAACCTGACCAAAACCGCGCGCTCGACGTCCTCGAACCGGACCAACACTGCCCGTCTGCCATCCGGGGAAGCGAAGGTCGGAACGCCATTCAGATCGACCCAGCCCCGTGCCGCAGTGCGCGCTGTAACACCAAGAATATCGGTCAATTCCTTCATCAGAAGGAACTCCCTGTCGCGCAGGTGTTCGGTTCCTGAGGGCAGGTAGATCCGCGTCGGATTGTCCTCATACCATTTGGCGATCATGCGAGCTGGTTGGCCGATTTCCCGTAGCCTGCGGATTGCCTCCCTGGCCACTTCGACCATTGTCGGCGCGATCCATTTCACCATGGGATCCGCACCTTTTTCCGGATGCCACCGGAGTCCGTAGATGGGCTTACCTTTGTGGACGTCCTCAACCTCGCATTCCACCGGCAGGGAGAACACCTCGGAGATACGGTCCGGTGCTGTGCAGAGCAGCGCGGCGATGGACGACACCACCACGTCGCGCGGCTCTGTCGCAAGATTGAAGCACTGCGGCAGCGCTTCCAATGCCGCCTGCGACGGCAGCTTTTTCGCCCTCTCATCATCAGCTTCTTTGCCAACCCGGTTCCGATCCTTCGGGCGCGCAATTGGGCTCACCCATTGAAACGGGCTGGCGAGGCGGTTGTCCGAGAGAAAGGAGACGATGAGGTTGAGCTGCCGCCCCATCCTGTAGGCACCGGCATATTTCCTGAGGAGTTCGGTCGCCCTGTTGCAAATACTCGGTGTCACGAGGTGAGGATGGGAGGTGCCGCAGATCTCCACCAAGGCCTTCTCCAACGCTCTCAGGGCGGTTACGCGTACCCCGAAGGATTTGGTCGGCACGAGAGCCTGCCAATAAAGGAAATATGCCTTGGCGAAGCTCAAGAACGGTTCAGACATCTCCTCTTTAGTGCCGCGCTCGATGGCATCGTAGTTTGTGAAGGTGACAACGGTACGGCCATTGCCCCTTCCAGCCAAATTGACCACCCCGATCAGGTCCCACGGCGTCTCGTCCCAAGAGCGGACTCCCGGATATACCTCAAGCAGGGGGCGAGTGGTTTCGATGAATGCGGCGAGATTGTCCTGCGGTGTGCTCGCTTTCGGCACGAAGTGGGCGATTTTCATTAGATGGCATCCGCCCGTCGCTCGGTGCAGCGGCGCACCACCTCAGCACAGGCAAGGATCAACCGGTCATTGACCGACGCTATCCTCATGTCGCCTGTGTCACGAAGAATGCGGTCGCGGTCGGCGATCAGTTGATCAAGCACCTGCTCATGCGGGCCATCAAGCCAAGGTTGGAAGTTCCGGCAGGTATAGCAGGCGATGGGGGCAGTGGCACCACAAAACCCATAGCTTCCGCAGTTTCCCACGGGATGCGCGAAGTCGGCGGGTGACACAATGCGGGAATGCGGATCATCGCCTCGGACAGCATCCTTTTCGCGCTCAACCAGTACCCCGGAGAACGCCTGCGCAATGGGTGCAAGCTGGGTTGCCAACGCCCGGTCAATCCGCTCGACGATCTCAGGCACCGCCTCGACATAGACGCCGACGTTTTGGGTATCGCTGTGGTCCAGAATTTCGGCTATGACGAGTTCGGAGGCACCCTCCGCCGCCGCCCTGGTGCCGACGGTGTAGCGGAAACGCCTGGTGACTACTTCCAGAGGTTCGCCAGTCCGCTCGCTAATCACGTCTAGGTCGTGGAAAACCGATTGCACACGGTGGGAGAGCTCGTTGGCTGTGCAATGATACCGGAGGGACGGAATGGCGTCGCCATTCCCCGCATTGACGAAAAATGGAGCATCGCCATCCTCGCCCAAGCCGAGGTTTCGCCAACGTTCCTTTGCGGTTTTGCAGTAGCCTTCCAGCAATCGGCCCACTTCGGGGACGACCATCCGCGGCTTGAGTTCGGTGCGCGGTGCTTGTCCTCGCTGCTTTGCTCTCGGAATTCTGAGAATGTAGGCGATCGTTCCCTCGGACGACTGTGAAGAAGAGAAATCCGAGACCTTCAGCGTGGCCAACTGTATGGGGCGGGCACCGAACGCGAGGCACAGCCAAACGAGGATGAAATCTTCGGTGTCGATGCGTCCTGACGCGAACGCATCATTCAGAGCTCCAATAATGGCTTGAAACTCTATGTCGCTAAATTGGCCTTTCCTGGGGTCAAAACTCCTGACCGCATCGCCTTTGCGGTTTCCCTTGAGCTTCATTTTTCCAAGAAGATCGACTACTTCGTAGTCGAGGCTAGGCAAGCGGAGGGCGTGCCATGTCCTAAAAAACCGCGAAGGAGAGCCAGATACCACTCGGTGCTCTCGTTCAAAGACGATCTATAAGACAAAATATGAGCGATAGATATTTGATCTATTGGGGCGTCAGTGCCGACAAACCGCACAAGCGCCAAAAATCTCTCAAATATATTTTTAGTATAATCGAGAGAATAGTTTTTCACATAATGTCCGATAATTTCTTTGAAGGCATGGATTACGTCAGGCGAGACAAGTGGTCTAAGCTTATCGAACGTAAAGTGGTGAATTGATGATGCCGAAATAACGCGCCAATGGTCACCGTCCACATCGATCCTGGCACCATCTCTAGTGGTAATAAAATGAGGCTCATCTCGGTTGTTCCGAGTCACTATAATAGATCTCAAGATTCAACTTCTCCGCCCAACTTGCGTTGGTGTGCCAAGGAAATGCGTTCTGCATCTTCCCTGATTTTTCGTTTGTTGTATGTAGCAGCCATCCCTGAGGTTGGTGACCATCCCATCATCTCAGAGCGCATTTGAGCCTCTCTGACCGGGTCTATCTTGCGATTGTCAATCAGGCGACTAAAGGCATCGTTCCAGCCGTGCCGGAGCAAATGCGGCGTCAGGTTTTCCGGAACCCACACTACGCGTTCCCTGAGGGTTCTGAAAACTTTATTCAGCCCCTCATCACTCAGCGGTTTTCCGGTCTGATGAGATACGAAAAGGAACTGGTGCCGCTTTGCGCCGGGTATTTTTGCGCGAATGTAGGTCACATATTCCCGCATCATATCCATCAGCTTATCTTTAACCGGAAGGAACCGATCCCTGGTCTTAACTAGCGGCTGACGGGCGCGAGGATCCTCTGGATCATCAGCATTACGAGCAATAAGGATCCTGTTTCCACGCCAATCGATGTGGTCCGTGATTTTGATGCCGAGCGTTTCTCCGCGACGGATACCAAGGCCATAGATCATGTGGACGAGCAGCCTGTTGCGCATGCGCAGCCCAACATCTCTCCACGGATTGTCTGGGGACGCGGGTTCAAGCACGGCAAGAAGCCTATCCATTTCCGTGGGCGATGGCGCTTCTCGATGGCCAACCACATTTCGGCCCTTCGACGGCGGCACGATGATTAGGAGATTGGCCGACATGTCGCCTAGCCGTTTCCGGCGCTTATCCGCTTCCGTGAGGTCTATGTCATTGATTCCCCTATCACCCAGCCACCTTAGGTATTGAGCAACTGTCCGAAGCCGGTTGGTCTTGGTTTCGCTAGCCACGGGTTTAGGCGCATGAGGCAGCGCCATCCGTACTCGCTCTAATGAAACAACACGGCGGGAACTAATGGATTTGGGCTGTTTCCCCTCAAAGTTTTCAAGGGGGCGAGACGCTGCGTCGGCTAGATTGCCGATTTCATGTTGCTGGAGAAACTGGCCGGAGAGCATGCGCTCTTCGATGTCTATACCCTGATCAGCGGCCCACATGTATAGGAATTTGAGGGCATAGCAGTTGGCCTGAAGTGTGTTGGCGGACGGATAGGCGGCCCTCCGCATCACTGTCAACCACGCCGTCGGGAGGAACAGTGGAATGCCATCTTCTTTGAGGAGAAGGGGAATCCGTTCCCCCTTCCCCATTACAACCATACGCACCTGAAATAACGGCAATCTTTACACACCTTCACGGTACTTCCATAACCCGAAGGAGCCTAATGAGCCGAGTCCTAGCGTGCAACCAAAAAACTCACTACTTTCCGTGTGTTACTAAAAATTCCTTACACTCTTCACAGTGGTGCGCTCTAGAACGGAATCTCATCGTCGAGGTCGGTGACCGGCGGGCGGCTTGTGCTGCGCGCGGGCGTGCCGGAACTCGCAGCGCGGCCGCCGCCGCTATAGCCACCGCCACCGGATGCAGCCCCATAGGATGCGCCGCCGCCGTACCCGTCATCGGCGTCCATGCCGCCCGCCCCCATTTCGCCGCCTTGGCGACCGTCGAGCATGGTCAATTCGCCGCGAAACTGTTGCAGCACGACTTCGGTCGTATAGCGTTCCTGGCCGTTATTGTCGGTCCATTTACGGGTTTGCAGCGCCCCTTCGAGATAGACCTTGCTGCCCTTTTTCAAGAATCGTTCGGTCACATCGACGAGCCGGTCATTGAAGATCACAACGCGGTGCCACTCGGTGCGTTCCCGGCGTTCGCCCGACATCCGGTCTTTCCAGCTTTCGGAAGTGGCCAGCGAAAAGCTCGCCACCTTCTTGCCGTCGTTGGTTTGCCGGATTTCCGGATCCTTGCCGATATTGCCGACCAAAATCACCTTATTGACCGAACCCGCCATCGCCTTATGTCCTTAAAAACGCGCTACCGCCTGAGCCCAGGGTGTTTTTACCATGAACGTGAATGAGCGCGCTATATAAGAGGTGTCGACACAGAATGAAACCCATAAAACGCGTCGTCTCATGCAAACAAGTCGGGCGGGCCATGCGAACGAACCATGATCATCGCTTTTCCTTGCATGAATCTCTATGGTACACACGCTAAAAAACAGTGGGGATATGATGCAGACGATCAGCGTTCGGGGTGCCCGCGAGCATAATCTGAAAAACGTGGATGTCGATATTCCGCGCGACAAGCTCGTCGTGATCACCGGCCTGTCCGGTTCCGGCAAATCGTCGCTTGCCTTCGATACGATCTATGCCGAAGGCCAACGCCGTTACGTCGAAAGCCTATCCTCCTATGCGCGGCAATTTCTGGAATTGATGCAGAAACCCGATGTCGATTCGATCGAGGGCCTGTCGCCCGCGATTTCGATCGAACAGAAAACCACCTCGAAAAACCCCCGCTCCACGGTCGGCACCGTGACGGAAATCTATGATTATCTGCGCCTGTTATTCGCCCGGATCGGGGTTCCTTATTCACCCGCAACCGGGTTACCGATCGAAAGCCAGACGGTCAGTCAAATGGTCGATCGGATCTTGGCCTTTCCGGCGGGCACGCGGCTGCTTCTGCTGGCCCCGATCGTGCGCGGGCGCAAGGGCGAATATAAGAAAGAGTTGCAAGATCTGCAAAAACGCGGGTTTCAACGGGTCAAGGTCGATGGCACCCTCTACGACATAGACGATGTGCCGAACCTGAACAAAAAATTGAAACACGATATCGATGTCGTGGTTGATCGCCTGGTCGTCAATGCCGATCTCGGAGCGAGGCTCGCCGACAGTCTTGAAACCGCCCTTGAGCTGGCCGATGGGTTGGTTTTCACCGAGAATGCCGATACTGGCGAGCGCACGACCTTTTCCGCCCGCTTTGCCTGTCCCGTGTCCGGTTTTACCATCGACGAAATCGAACCGCGCCTCTTCTCGTTCAACAACCCGTTCGGTGCCTGTCCGACCTGCGACGGGCTCGGCAGCAAGCTTTATTTCGACCCGGACATGATCGTGCCCGAGCCCGGCAAAAGCCTGAATGACGGGGCGATTGCCCCCTGGACCGGCACTTCGGCACATTATTACCAACAGACCCTGGCCGGACTTGCACTCCATTACGGCTTCGATCTTGCAACCCCATGGCAGGATCTGCCCGAAACGGTGCGGACCGTCATTCTATATGGGTCGAAAAAAGAAATCGTTCCCTTCACCTACGAAGACGAAACCCGGCGATACAGCACGGCAAAACCGTTTGAAGGCATCATCCCCAATATGGATCGACGCTGGAAAGAAACCGAATCCAATTGGACGCGCGATGAGCTCAGTCGCTATCAAAATTCCGCCCCATGCGAATCCTGTCACGGCGACCGCCTAAAACCCGAAGCCTTGGCCGTGAAAATCGGCGGGCGCACCATCGCCGAGGTTTGTAGGCTCAGTATCGGCGAGGCGGTTGCCTGGTTTTCGGCACTGGATGCGACATTGAGCGCCAAGCACCGGGAAATCGCCTATCGCATCTTGAAAGAAGTCAATGAACGGCTTGGGTTCCTGAACAATGTCGGTCTCGATTATCTGACCCTGTCGCGGGCTGCGGGCACCCTATCCGGCGGGGAAAGTCAACGCATTCGCCTTGCCTCGCAGATCGGCTCTGGGTTGACTGGCGTGCTTTACGTCTTGGATGAACCCTCGATCGGCCTGCACCAACGGGATAATGATCGTCTGCTCGCCACGTTGCGGCGCCTTCGTGATATCGGCAATACCGTTCTCGTGGTCGAACATGACGAAGATGCAATCCGATCGGCCGATTATCTCATCGATATGGGCCCTGCTGCGGGTGTCCATGGTGGCCTGATCGTCGCCCAAGGGACACCCGAGTCCGTGATGGCCGACCCTGCAAGCCTGACCGGGCAGTATCTGTCCGGCCATCGCCGGATCGATGTCCCGACCGAGCGACGCAAGGCCGATCCAAAAAGAAGCCTGACCATCGTCGGCGCACGGGGCAACAATCTGCGCAATGTCACGGCAACCATCCCGCTTGGCACGTTCACCTGTGTCACCGGCGTGTCGGGGGGCGGCAAATCCACCCTGATCATCGAAACCCTTTACAAGGCATTGGCGAAGGACTTGAACGGGGCCCGCGAACACCCCCTCGACCATGATCGGATCGAAGGGGCGGCGCAACTGGATAAGATCGTCGATATCGACCAATCGCCCATCGGACGCACGCCCCGGTCGAACCCCGCGACTTATACCGGGTGTTTTACGCCGATCCGCGACTGGTTTGCGGGCTTACCCGAAGCCAAGGCGCGCGGTTATGCGGCCGGCCGGTTTTCCTTCAATGTGAAAGGCGGTCGGTGCGAAGCCTGTCAAGGTGACGGTTTGATCAAGATCGAAATGCATTTCCTGCCCGATGTTTATGTCCAATGCGACGTTTGCAAAGGGCGGCGTTACAACCGGGAAACGCTCGACATCACCTTCAAAGGTCATTCGATCGCCGACGTTCTCGACATGACGGTTGAAAGCGGAGCCGCCTTGTTTCAGGCGGTGCCGCCGATCCGGGACAAATTGCTGACCCTGCAACAGGTGGGGCTTGGCTATATCAAAATCGGTCAGGCCGCGACCACCCTATCCGGCGGCGAAGCCCAACGTGTCAAACTGGCCAAGGAACTATCGCGCCGGGCAACCGGTCAAACCCTTTATATTCTGGATGAACCGACCACGGGTCTGCATTTCGAGGATGTGCGCAAACTGCTGGAGGTCCTGCATCGTCTGGCCGATCAAGGCAATACGATCCTCGTGATCGAACATAATCTGGAAGTGATCAAGACTGCCGATTGGATCCTCGACCTCGGCCCCGAGGGCGGGTCGGGTGGCGGGTCTTTGGTTGCGGTCGGCACCCCGGAACAGGTGGTCGATATCGACGGATCTTATACGGGGCGCTATCTGAAGCCGTATCTGAACAGACAATTGTGAGATTTTTTTTGACGTCGAGATGAAATCTGACCGGAACGGAGAGGCGTTTTTCGGGTGAACGCCGTTGAAAAACGCCTCTTGCCTTTTTGTGAAAAAGAGACGATTGCCATAGATTTATTATTAATTTTTTATTAAAACATTTCTTAAAATTAATATTTTTATTATTGTTTAGAGTAAATTTTAAGCAAATAGACTATTTTTTCATCAAAAAATAAGGTTAATTTTTTATTGAAATTGAAAAAAAGCTACCATTACTAAAAATAATTGGATTTTTTCCAATTCTTTGTCATTATCTCGCCGCTTAGCTGATACGTTACCAATTTATTTTAAAACTATAAATTGAATTAATCTTGCAATAACCAATAGATATAATTGTGTGAGCGTCGTGACAATAAACTGATGAGAAATTGGTTGGTTTATTCTCCTATTCATCATAGCCCCGTCAGCGGAACACCTGCTGCGTGGCGGTTCGAACTTGAGTGAAGGGCGATGAGAATTCCCAATTTTTCCGATCTGCGGATTTATAAACGTCTCTTTATCCTGGTTGCCTCGATGGCGGTTTTCATGATGGTGATTGCCGGCGTCGGCATTCACGGGATGACTCAAATTCTGTCCGGTGTAAAAACCCTTTACGAAGATCGGACCGTCTGCCTCATTCAACTGGGCACGATTCAGCGGGATGTGATGCGCATCCGGGTGGCCGTTCGCGCCATGGCAGATGGCGATAAAACACAATATCTACAATTCATGGCTGAAATAGATCAAAATGACCTTGAAATTGATAAACAATGGAAAAATTACATCGCCACTTATCTGACCCCAGAAGAAAAAACGATTGCCGACCGGATAGAGGCCGCTCTGACCGATTATCGGGCTGTGCGTAAAAAAGTCACGACCATGATCCAATCTGGCGGGGTCGATCAGGCGCGCCCCATCATGTCGACGGAAGGTACCGCCAAAGTAAACGTTTTGTTGCGCGCCCTTGAAGACGACATTGCCCTGCAGGATAAAGTGGCCAAGCAGGAATATGACAAAGGGATCGAGACGGCCTCATCAATGATCAGTTTAGCCGTCATCGTTGCCGTTTTGGCCTTGATAATCGGCGGCCTGATCGCCCTGCGGATCGTGCTTTCCATTACACGCCCGCTTTACGGTATCAAAACCTGCATGGAAAGTCTCACACACGGCAACTTGGCCGTCGAAATCCCGGGATCGGGGCGCGGCGACGAAATCGGGGAAATGGCACGGTCCGTCGCAGTTTTCAAAGATAGGCTGATCCATATCAAAGCGATCGAAGCCGACCAAGAAGAACAAAAGCGCCGTGCCGCACAAGAGCGGCAAGTCGCGATTGACCGCATTGCCACCGATTTCGAGAATAGGGTTGGGTCTATCGTCCATGCCGTCAGCGCCGCCGCAGTCCAGCTTCAAGCATCCTCACAGCAAATGGCTGTGACGGCGACTCATACTACGACGCAAGTGACCACCGCCGCCACCGCTGCGGAGCAGGCATCAAATAATGTCAAGACCGTCGCATCGGCAACACAATCGCTCACCACGTCCGTTCGCGAAATCGCAGAGCAGGTCAATCGATCGCGCACCGTCGCCGTTCGGGCCGAGGATGAGGCGCGGCAGACAACGGATATGATCGAAAAACTGTCGACCAATGTCGAAAGCATCGGTCAGATCGTTTCCTTGATCAGCGACATTGCCAGCCAAACCAACCTTCTCGCCTTGAATGCCACGATCGAAGCCGCACGCGCCGGTCAAGCCGGTAGCGGGTTTGCCGTCGTTGCGGGAGAGGTAAAAAATCTTGCCAGCCAAACCGCGCGGGCAACGGACGAGATCGGCACGCGCATCGCAGCCGTCCAAAATGGAACGGCCGACGCGGTCAACGCCATCCTGTCCATAACCCATGTGATTGCCGAGATGGGGGCGATCAGCGCCAGCGTCGCCTCAGCAGTGGAAACCCAGACCGTTGCGACCAGTGACATTGCCCGCAATGTCGAACAATCCTCGGTCGGGACGAAAATTGTTTCGGACAATATCGTCACCGTCGAAATGACCGCGCGCGAGACCGGCAATGCGGCGGAACAGATACGGGAATCATCCCATGAACTGTCGAAACAAGCGAGCGCACTTTCCCGCGAAGTCGCCGATTTCTTAAGGCATGTGCGCAGCGACAACGACAGGAGCAGCAACGCCGCCTGACCGCTGCGGCTCCCCGATTTCACGGCAGAACTCACGGGGCAAATGGTCGTTTGTCCCCCGTGATCTCTCCGTTCATCAAAACTCGGCGGACATGGCGCTATAGTGCGAGGGCACACCCGTCCTTGCGCGAATCCGAACCGCCGATCATGACGCCCCGTCGATGATCGAGATAGATGCCCTGGCCACCTCCCAAGGGTCTGTCCAGCCATTCGATGCGATGACCGCGATTGGCGAGTTCATCGGCCAGCGGCACGCCATGACGGCGTTCTAGTTGGACGATACCGTCATAGGCAAAGCTGCGCGGGGCATCGATCGCCTCTTGAACATCCATCCCCAGATCCAGAACATTGGAAATTAACTGAGCATGGCCGCAGGCTTGGTAATGCCCGCCCATGACCCCGAACGGCATGACCACTTTCTCGTCCTTGACCAACATGCCCGGTATGATCGTATGCATCGGTCGTTTGCCGGGGGCGAGTGCATTGGGATGATCGGGATCGAGTTGAAACCCTGCCCCGCGATTATGCAGCAAAATCCCGGTTTCAGGCTCGTAAACCAGACTGCCGAAGGCACTAAAAATTGAATTGATAAAGCTAACCGAGGTTAGATCGCGATCGACCACACTGAGATAGGTCGTGTCGGCATGCAACGGTAAATCCCAGAGACTGGGCAAGCCTGCATGATCCGGGCGGATTTCTGCCCGCAACCGTTCGATCGCCCGATCGCCCAGCAAGGCTGCCACGGGCACGTCGCGATGATCGGGATCGCAGAACAAGAGATCGCGCTGGCGATAGGCTGCCTTGGTCGCTTCGGCCAAGAGATGGGTTCTAAGCGCCGGGGAACAGGTCGGTCCAAGTTCATACGCATCCAAAATGCGCAGGATCAGCAACGCCGCCAGCCCCTGACCGTTCGGGGGGCATTCGTAGATATGGTGATCACGATAGGGGGCCGCGATCGGTGTAACCCAACGGCTGGCGTGATCGGTAAAATCGCTAAGATCGTGACGACCGCCTGCCGCCGACAAATGGCGCACGAGCCGTTCGGCGACGATGCCTTGATAAAATCCGGCCCGCCCTTCTGTGGCAATCCGTTCCAAAGTATCGGCTAAGGCGGGGTGATAAAATCGATCGCCGGCAATGGGTGCCTGACCGCCGGGTAAGAAGCAGCGGGCCGCATCACGGGTCTCTTTCAAAAGCGGCGCACTATCCGCCCAATCCAGTGCGACGCGTGGCGTAACGAGAAACCCTGAACGCGCGGCCGCAATCGCGGGCGCGAACAACCGATCGAGCGGCAAAGTGCCATAAGTTTCATGCAGTGCGCACCAGGCATCGACGGCACCCGGAACCGTCACGGCGTGGGCCGAACGGTGTGGAATGGTGCTATGGCCATGCTCGGCAAACCAACCGGGATCAAGGGCACCGGGTGTCGCCCCGGATCCATTGATCGCAATCGGCAGAGCCCCCCGATGGCTGATCAAGGCGAAGCAGTCACCGCCGATACCGGTCATGGCGGGTTCGATCACCGCCAACAGGGCTGCTGCGGTCAAGGCGGCATCGACGGCATTGCCACCCGCGCGCAAGATATCGAGAGCCGCCTGGCTGGCAACTGGGTGGGATGTTGCCACCATCCCGCGATCACCGATCGCGGCCGACCGCCCGCCTGCGGCATAATCCCGGTTTACAATCATGAACCCCTCCCCCATTGCCACGCTTGTTTGCATGATCATGTATGAATAATCATAAAAAAAGACGTCGGATCCGCGTCAGATTCATTGAAGTTTAAGAGTGTTCAATTCAATCATAGAGTCATCGGGGGATAAGGCTGGATTATTCCGTACAAACGGTCAACCGGCCATTTTGATGAAAGGTGTGCTGCGTGCGTGACGATCAGTCGTCTAATCAAGAGTATCGGCTCCTTGATTACGTTGAACGCGTCGGCAGACACCGCGCCGGTCGACGGGCTGTGCATATCCATCTGTCAAAACTGAAAACCGTCAATAAAAAAGAACACCATCTCAGAATTGCGATCAATACCTTTGAAAATTTAGTTAAAATGTTCGAAGGACAACTGTTTCACCTGTCGAATCACGATATATTTTTCGTCTTCAAAGATGTCAGCCCCGTCGAAATCGACGAGGCCGTGAATCGGATACGCTATTTGTTTGGCGACGATCCGCTCGCCAACGAACGGGAGCCCGGACAGGAATTTTCCACCTGGTACGATGCGGAAAATCAATTTCCGCAAATGTTGGCCGTCGTTCAGCAGCTTTATGACGATATTCAAAAACGCAATAAGCGTCTTGCCATGGTCGGCGCGGGTCAGACCGAGGAAAAGCCGCCGATCAACCCCCACCGTCTGGGCGAACTCATCGATACGATCCAAAAGGCCGATCTATCGAACGTCATGCGGCGCCAAACGGTTTATGCAGTTCTGTCCAGCCACCCGCCCCAAGCCCTGTTCCGGGAACTCTTCATCTCGATTGCCGATTTACGCACCTTGGTCCTGCCGAATTACAATATCGTCGCCAATCGGTGGCTGTTTCAATATCTGACCGAGACGTTGGATAAGCGAATGCTGGCGCTGCTCGTCAAAAACGACGATCCGGCCATCGCCAATTCGTTCAGCATCAATCTCAACATCTCGACCGTGCTTTCCCCAGAATTTCTAACCTTCGATGCCTCGCTGCGTTCTTCGGCACGGGGCACCATCGTCATTGAAATGCAGATGGTGGATATCTATGCCGATATCGCCTCTTTCTGTTTTGCCCGGGATTTTCTGCGCGATCGCGGCTATCGCATCCTCCTCGATGGCTTGAACGAGATGACCTTGCCCCTGATCGATCGGGAGAAATTGGCCGTCGATCTGATCAAACTGCAATGGTCGCCGACCATGAGCGAAGACCGATCGAATGAACGGCATCGTCGCTTGCGCGACTGTATCGAAAAATTCGGCAAGGCCCGCATGATTCTGTGCCACGTGGACAGCGAGGATGCGGTGCGGTTTGGTCATTCGATCGGCATAGCCATGTTCCAAGGACGTTTCGTCGATTCTCTGGTCGCGCCGCAACGCCAACCCGCGACAGCAGGGATGCGCACAGCGCGATAGATCCATCGCGTAAAAAAATCAGGACAGCGGGATATTTCGGATTATACTCGCACAAGGCCGCCATTGGATCGGGAAAAGACGGGTACTATGTCCATCGTGCAGTGTGATCAGCAGCACCCACTTTTCTCATCAACCCCCAAAGATCCGTTTGCATCGCACCCGTTCTGGTCGGCCCCCCCCGCCTTCGGCATCCCCGTACCCGTCGCACCCGGCATTCTGTTCCTGCGTATGCCCTTGCCGTTTCGCCTAGACCATATCAATCTTTATCTATTTGAAGATGACGGGGGGTGGACCCTGTTCGATACGGGCATCGGCGACACGGTCAGCAAAGAACTCTGGCAAATCGTGCTGGACAGGCATTTGGGCGGCAAACCGATCGTCCGCATCATTGCCAGTCATTTTCACCCGGATCATGTTGGGCTGGTCGGGTGGTTCACGGCGCAATTCGGCATGCCGCTCTTGATGAGCCAAGCGGAATATCTCGTCACGCGCCTGCTGCATCTGCCCGAAGGCGAAGAAGACCATCGCCGGGCCTTCTATCACAGGGCCGGTCTTGCCGCCACGATCGAGGCCAGCCTAATGGCGCGGGCCGACCGTTACCTGCACCGCACGACCGGGGTGCCGACTACATATCGCCGTCTTGCCGATGGGGACGTAATCGCGATCGGCGGACGCAGTTGGCAGGTCATGACCGGCGAAGGTCATGCGCCGGAACAGGTGATGCTGTGGTGTGCGTCCGATCGATTGTTTCTATCGGCGGATCAGATCCTGCCCAAGATTTCCCCGAATGTCAGTGTGATTCCGATGGAGCCGACCGGCGATCCGCTCGGTTTATTTCTCGATTCGTTGCATGCCGTCGCTCGGACCGTCTCTGACGATGTGCTGGTCCTGCCGTGCCACGGCCTGCCGTTTCGGGGGCTGCATAACCGGATCGCCGCCTTGTCCCGCCATCATGACGAACGCTGTGCCCTGCTTGTGGCCGCCTGTAGCAAGGAGGCGCAAACCTGCGCCGCTTTGATGGGTATCCTGTTCAAGGGCATAGAAGACCCCCATCAGATGGGGTTTGCCTTGGGCGAGACCTACGCCCATCTCAATCGCCTGTGCGAAAGCGGTGCGTTGGTGGCCGAACCCGGTCCCGACGATGTCCTGCATTATCGCCTCATATAACCCGTGTAACCCCACTTTTGCGTCCCGTCAGAGAAACAGACAATAAAAAGGATTGCAGCAATGGCCCCTTCCCCAGGCGCTCTTCACGGCCTGCGCGTCATCGATCTCACCCGCGTTCTGGGCGGTCCCTATTGCACCCAGATTTTGGGCGATCACGGGGCTGACATCATCAAGCTCGAACCGCCGCAGGGGGATGAAACGCGCGGCTGGGGCCCGCCCTTCAAGGGGGATGCGGCGTCTTATTTTATCGGAGTCAATCGCAATAAGCGCTTGATTTCCATTGATCTTTCCAAAGAAAAGGGCCGCTTGATCCTCCTGCGCCTGTTGGAGGATGCGGATATTCTGGTGGAAAATTTTAAAATCGGCACCTTGGAACGCTGGGGTCTTGGGTATGAGGAGGTTCTCAAGACGCGGTTTCCCAAATTGATCCATTGCCGTGTTTCCGGTTTTGGGGCGACGGGGCCACTCGGCGGGCGGGTCGGCTATGATGCCGTGATCCAAGGGATGGCCGGTTTGATGAGCGTCAACGGCCATCCGGGTGGCGATCCCGTGCGGCTCGGCGTGCCGGTGGTGGATCTTGCCACGGGTCTCAATGCGGCGATCGGCATTCTCTTGGCGCTCATCGAACGGGGCCGGTCCGGCCTCGGACAATTCGTCGAGGCGACCCTTTACGACAGTGCCGTGGCATTGCACCATCCCCATCTTGCCAATTATTTCCTGTCGGGCAAAACGCCAAAGCCGACCGGTAACGCGCATCCCAATATCAGTCCCTATGATTGTTTTCCGACCGGGACCGTGCCGATCTTCGTCGGGATCGGCAACGACCGACAATTCCATCGCTTTTGCAGTTTGATCGACGCCGGAGCCCTGACCGCCGATCCGCGTTTCGCCACGAATGGCGAACGGGTGATTAACCGCGTCGCCCTGCGCGAGGCCCTCATCCCCGCCCTTGCGGCCCATGATGGGGCGGCGATTGCCGAAACCCTTTTGGCCGAAGGGGTGCCATGCGGCCCGGTGTTGGATGTTGCCCAAATGGCTGCCCATCCCCATACCCATGCCCGCGACATGGTGGTGGAACAAGATGGATATCGCGGGTTCGGCACCCCTGTCAAATTATCCCGTACGCCCGGCGGCCTGCGCACGCCGCCGCAATCGTTCGGAGCCTCGACGACGGCGCTCTTGGCAGAAATTGGCTATGACCCGGCGGAAATCGACGGTTTGATCGCCGACGAAATCGCCTTTACCGTCCCAAAACAGTGATCGTGCCGACCATGACCGACCCGGAAACGCTGGACCTCACCCGACGCGACACATTCCCCTGGTGGTTCAGCGCCCAAATCCGCTTTGCTGACCTCGATCGTCAAGGGCATGTGAATAACGTCGCCTTTGCGGTCTATTGCGAAAGTGCCCGGGTCGATCTGTTCGATCATTGGCTGCGCCCGCATTTGGCCCCGACGGAAATAATCGCGCTGGTCAAGATCACCCTGACCTATCGCCATGAATTGCATTATCCAGGTACGGTTGAGATCGGCACCCGCGTCACCGGTACCGGGCGCAGTTCGATCAAACTGGTTCAGGGCCTGTTCCGCGACGGCACCTGCGTCGCCACTGCCGAGGCCATCCTCGCCATCATGGATACGAGAACTCGCAAAAGCACCCCCCTCTGCCCGGCGGGGGCGGCTAGTCTGAACAGTATCCTGCCGCAACCGCAACAGAATGTATAAACAGGGACATCGACACGCGCTGTATTTTATTAATGCGTTGCACCCTTCTCCATCGGGGAGGCGGACTTATGAAGCGCAGTCGGTTTAAGGAAGTGCAGATCATCGGCATTGACGGCGGATGTTTGCCGTAAGCACGGGGTTTGCGAGGCGACGTGCTACAAATGGAAGGCGAAGTACGGCGGCATGGAGGTGTCGGAGGCCAAGCGGCTAAAAACCCTTGAGGAGGAGCCTGAAGTTCTGCCTCAGCCTATTCTTGAGGGAAACACGCCCAAGTTCCTTTATTTGGAAAACGCGGCCGACGGTATCAGCGACGTGTCAAACACCCAAACCCATTGCATCGAGACCAATCACACGACACAGAGCCAAGTTTATGCAAGAAAATCCTATTGGCCCCCGCAAATAGGTGCATACGAAAATTGGAAATCTTTCTAAAACAATCACAAAGCAGATGTAATGCGACAGGCTTTTAAAAAATAGCTAAAAATACCAAACCAGCCATCTAAAACATATAAACCAAATACAATATAATAAACAGCTCCAACATATAAAAAATTATCAAAAATATTTTTCGATTTTATCATTTTCAATTCAATATTCCCAGCAGCGTTTAATCCTCTATTATAGGCACGGTTTGTCCAATAACTGCCCACTAAATGCATTTCATCTTTTTTTTGATCTTTTCTTTCTAAAATTTGAACCCTACCAGCACCAAAGAATAGTGCGTCATCCGTTTCGGCATGATTTATATTTTTTTGTGAGTAAACGTAATACAATCCCTTTTCATCACATTCCGTATCAACAAAGGGTTTAGTCGCAACTGTAACCGAGCGAATCATTGGCCTCGTTGCATCATACTTTTCAGCTTTAGGCGTAACAATGATTTTAAATGAAAATAATGATTGCTTAATTTCTGCCAAAAGCTCGATTTTTTTGCCTTTTTCACCTTCTTTACGATCGGGATGATTATTTAATTGCTCTTGCTTTAAATTATAATTTGAATCCAGTATCATATCGTATGTGCCATTTAAATCTGGATAAATCTTTTGCGACAAAAACGCGCCAATACCCAATGGACAACGCCACATAATGCGCCAAGGTGGATTTGTAATCAAAATTTGCATAAAAAAAGATAGAGTCACGTTGATCCGACCGTAAGAACCAAAAAATTTATGATCAAATAAATCTAATATAAAAATAAAATTCAAGGCAATAAGTATTATATATTTTATAATATCTTCATCTTTGAATATTTTAAGCATTTATCACCCAGTAAAAGTGTTTAATAATACAATCATTTCATATATTTATTTCGTTAAAAAACCATTAAAATTATAATTTTAATGACATAGTTCACGTATTAAGATATTAATCCCGGTGTCTTGATTGCGCTTACAAGGAAGCGGAGAACCGTGACGATGGTGGAAAAATGGCTCGTTATGATCGAAACGAGCGGCAATCAACAAACAATTTTTGCCAGTAACAGAAGACGGGAAAATGTCGGCGCTTCAGAGTTGATCCATCGGGTTTGTACCGTTTTCGTCAGAGATGCGATCCAGTTTGCCCGTCAAGATGCCGCCGTCTGCGATGCTGAAAAACCCATCGAATGCTACCCGGATGATGAACCAGCCATCGAATGCGTCTATGCCATATCCGGTCGCGCCCTGCTTCTGACCAGTTCTCAGTCCTTGGCCCAGACCCTTGTCACCCATGTCACAAAACGCGCCCTGTGCGAAGCACCCGGCATTTCGGTCAAGGGGGCCATCGCCTCGGTTACACTCGGGACAAGCAATCTCCATAACGCCTTGATCGGCTTACAGAATACGATTGCCCAGTTGCGGTCAATCACACCGGGACCGGAGGCACGTTTTCCACGCTTGCCGGTCATAGCCCCCTGCACGACTAGCGGTGAAGCGGCCAGTCATTTCGTTCAATATGGTTCAGACGGCCTCCTTGAACCGCGCGCTCCCATTGCCTTTAGCTTTGAAAAAGAACGCAATAGCGCACAGGTTCGATTAGAGGCGTTATTGGGTGACGCGGATTACCGTCTTGAAAACGTCTTGGACAAGCTTGATGGCGGTCCTGACGGCGTCCCATGGGTCGGGGTCATTCATGCCGACGGCAATGGCATGGGACAGGTTTTTCAGTCGTTCGATCGATACCTTGGGATTGATGCACAAAAAAATTATCGCTGTTACCTTGATCGTTTATCCGAGGCTTCCCACGATCTTGACGCCTGCGTCGGGACGGCGCTCAAGGCGGCGTTCAAAACGGTGCGCACTAAACTTGCCGATCAAAAACCAATCGAGACAATCCTGCCCTTGATCGCCGGTGGCGACGATCTGACCCTGATCTGCGACGGGCGCTATGCACTTCGTTTTGCAGACGACTATCTGCGCGCTTTTGCCGAGGAAACTGCCAAAAAACCCGTCTTGCGCCAGATCGCACAATCCCTTGGCTGCGAGCGGTTGGGGGCCTGTGCGGGCATCGCCATCGTCAAGCCCCATTACCCGTTTCATCTTGCCTATGCCTTATGCGAAGACCTGATGAAATCGGCAAAGCAGGTTAAATCGCACGGCACAGCCGGGGCTATCGCCCTTGATTATCATATCCTCTATGATTCCAGCAGCACAGATCTTGCGACCCTGCGGGCGCACCACACCCTGACCGACGCCAAACTCACAGCCCGCCCCTACGTCCTCGACACCGGGAGAGACACGGGCATCGTATCGAAACCGGCTTCCGCCTGGTGTGCCGATCGTCTTTGGGATGATCTCGTTGCCTCCGTCGAAGCCCTCAAGCTTGGCCTTCACGAAGGCAAAATCAGTTCCAAACTCTTGCACGATCTGCGCGCAGCCGTCTTTAACGGCCCCACCGCCGCCGAGGCGGCCCTCGGCCTGCTGCGCAAGCGTCACAAGGGAAGCCTGGAAAATTTCTTAAACAAACTCAATGGAAAAACCGGCCAAGACAAATGCCTGCGTCTCTTTAGAATATTCAATGATCAGGTGACTGAGAGACCCCAACACATCACCGGATTGTTGGACGCGCTCGATCTCATCGAGTTTTGGCCACGGAAGACCGACAATGCCCAGTTCTGATCAAACCCGGCCATCGCTGCCCAATCGCTTTCGCGTCACGATCACCTTCACCAGCGATTGGCATATCGGCACAGGCACGGGGCGGCCCGGTGAAATCAACCGCCTGATCGTGCGCGATGATCAAGATTTACCCTATATCCCCGCCAAGACCCTGACCGGCCTCTGGCGTGATGCCTGCGAATTGGTTGCCCATGGCCTCGATGGCGGGTCAAAAGAAACGTGGCAGGGCTGGGTTGCTTGTCTTTTCGGCCATGAAACGGCGGGCCGAGAGCCCCGGCACGGCTTCCCCCGTGCAGCCGGACTTTCGATACGCCCTGCCCGCTTGCCGCACAGGCTGCGCGCCTATCTGACGGATGAGGAGATCGGACGACAAGAATGGTCGCGCGCACTGCGCGCAAGCCTTTCGACCCTGCGGGCTGGGATAAAACTCGATCCGACGACCGGCACCGTCAAAGACAAGCATTTGCGCTTTGATGAGTTTGCCCTGTCGGGATTGACGCTTGAGGCCCTTTGTACGCTGGATCCAACCCGCATCCCGGAAGGTGCCGCGCGCGAAACGGCGCTGGCCTTGCTGTCGGCGGGGGCACAGATGGTGGAACGGATCGGCGGCAAACGCAGGCGCGGGGCCGGTGCCTGCATCGTAAAGATCATCGATGCCGCGGCTGAAACGCCGCTCTGGCCCGACTGGCTTACCTGGTTGCAAGACCACCACGAAACCGCAGCGGCCGACACCCCCCCTGTCGGCGCGTCGCCAACGTATGACTCGGCACCGCGTTCAGAAAATGACGCCGACCACACAACGCCCTGGTATCGCCTGCCATTGGACATCACCCTCGACCTGCCGGTGGCCATGTCGGCGGCAACGGTCGGCAACGTGGTTGAAACCCGCGATTATATTCCCGGTTCCGCCTTGCTGGGCCGGATCACCCGTATTGCGCGCGATCTCGGCATCGATCTTGGACCCGCCATCGGGGCCGGCGATCTCGTCATGCTGAATGCGACACCCGTTTTTATCGCGGGCCAACGCGCGGCCCCCGCGTCCTTTGCCCTCGTCACGCCAAAGGCCCCCCAAAAAACGACAGGCCAGGATCAGAACATCCTGATCAACCGACTATCCAAGCCAGTGCCACGGGATGCGGAAGGTGCCTGTCTTCAAACCAGCGCGCTCAAGGAACATTGGCTTTCTACCGACGATAAAACGGGCTCTCTCCGGGTCTTTCGCAAAACGGCGACGATCCTGCGGACCCATGGCACGATCGACGATGCGCAGCAACGACCGACGAAGGATGTCGGCGGTGTCTATAGCTATGAGGCGATCGCCGCCAACACCCATTGGCAAAGCGAACTCAGAATCCCCGCCCCACTTTATGAGGCGCTCACCGCCGCAGACCCTGATCGGCATCGCCATCTTGACGATTCAGGGTTTCGCCTGGGCCGCGCCAAAAAGGATGATTACGGTGCCGCCCGCCTGAAGGCCGGTCCCCCAACACCCATTGCCC
>DAISJD010000005.1:0-75095 GCA_036821645.1 Aliidongia sp. | reverse complement strand
TTTCTCGACCGGGTGGGCGCGGATCGCCGGGCGCGCTATGTTCAGATCGACTGCGCCGATCGGTATAGCACCAGTCTGGACATGGCGAGTGCGCGCCATCCCCAAACGCTCATCGCGCTGACCATGGCGGGGGAACCCTTGGCCCCGCGTCATGGGTTTCCGATCAAGATCCGGGTGCCGACCAAGCTTGGCTTTAAAAACCCAAAGCATGTCGTGGCGATCACCGTCACCAACGATTTCGTGCCGGGCTTTTGGGAACGTCAGGGCTATAATTGGTTCAGCGGTCTTTGAACGATGTTTTCACCCGTCGATTTTACGGGTTCCGGCGCGCGCGATCCCGTCATGCGGGCCAAGCGGGCGGGCGGGCACATCGGTCCAGCCGTCGGTCCGGGTCTGTTGATAGGCCTGATGCAGGGGGTAATGGATGCGGTTTTCCGGCTTGTTCGCCTCGCCCACGATCAAGAGGCGCACCATCCGGTCGGTATTGTTGAGGAAGGTGTGACTGATCCCGGTGCCAGCCGGAAATCCGACCGAATCGCCCGGTTCCAACGGATAGAGCACCCCGTCGATCCAAACGTCGGGATGGCCTTCGATGACGAAGACGAATTCTTCTTCCGCCCCCTCGGCATGGGGCCAGGATGACCGGCGTCCCGGCGGCAGGCGTTCGTGATGAATCCCGATCCGGGTCAATCCCGTCGCCCGACCGATCGGGGCGCCAAGGCCCAGCAATTCCGGGTCGCCCGGATAATGGGCGTCGTCGGCCCCTTCGATCGCTTGCCAATGGCGGATAAAATCCGGGCGGGTGGTCATCGCTGTGCATCCTTCGACAAAAGGGAGAATCGATCGCACCCGTGCGCGGGTTCTGGTGCGATCGATCTGGTCCCGTGGTCCTAACCCCGTGCTCTTAACCCCGCAACGTGCCGCCCGTCGCCTTCGCGACTTGGCCGATGACGGCGGTCGAGACGGCATCGATATCGGCCTCCGTCAGGGTCGCCTCGACCGGTTGCAGGACGACTGTGATGGCAAGCGATTTCTTGCCGTCCGGCACCCCTTGACCGTCATAGAGATCGAATAGGCGCACGTCGGCGATCAGTTTCTTGTCGGCCCCTTTGGCCGCGCGCAGGACCTGTTCCGCCGTCACCGCCCGATCGACGAGGAAGGCGAAATCCCGTTCCACCGCCTGAAAGGCCGAAAGTTTCAAGGCCGCCCGTTGCCGCCCGGTCTTGGCCGCCGGGATGCGATCCAGATGAATCTCGAACGCCATCACCGGCCCCTTGAGATCGAGGGATGTGACGATCCGGGGGTGGATTTCGCCGAAATGGGCCAGAACCGTCTTCGGTCCAAGGCGCACGCTGCCGGCGCGCCCCGGATGATACCAGGCGGGCGGATCGGCCGTCACCTGAAGGTTATCGACCGGGGCCCCGGCGGCGGCCAGGGCCGCGATCACGTCGGCCTTCACCGTGAACGGATCGACCGGACGTGCCGCCTCGTTCCATTGCTTGCGGGTGAGCCGCCCGGTGCGCACCCCGGCGGCGACCAGGGACTGACCGGCGGGGGTATCGTCGGCATATTGGGGGCCGACCTCGAACAGGCCGACATCGCCCAGCCCGCGATCTTGATTGCGTTTTGCCGCATCGATAAGATTGGGCAGGATCGACGGGCGCATCACATCGAGATCGGCACTGATCGGATTGACGACCGCAAGGCCGGGATGGGCCGGTGCAAACAGGTCGTGCCCGTCGCGGTGGAGGAGGGACGAGGCGGTGAAGGAATAGGTCACGGCCTCGTTCAGGCCGCGTTCGGCCAAGGTCCGGCGCACGAACCCGGCCCGGCGTTGCCCCCCGTCGATCGCGGGACGGGGCAGGGCCGTTTCCAGGCGCAAAGGTCGGACCGGGATATGATCGTACCCGTAAAGGCGCAGAATTTCTTCGACGAGATCCGCCTCGCCTTCGATATCGGCCCGCCATGTAGGAATATCGACGAATAAGGCACCGTCAGGTGCGTCTGTCACAGTTGCACCAAGGGCTGTCAAAATCCGAATCATCTCCTCAACGGGCATATCGACACCGCCGAGGCTGAGGACGCGCGATGGGCGCAGCGTAATAACCGGCCTACCTGTTACCGGCACCGATCCGACCTGTACGGGTTCGCAGGCGGTCCCGCCGCAGGTCTCGATGATGAGGCGTGTGGCGTGTTCGACTGCGTCGAGGGCAAAGGCGGGATCGAGGCCCCGCTCGAAGCGATAGCGCGCATCGCTTTGCAGATTGAGCTTGCGCCCTGTGGCGGCGGTGCGTCGCGGGTCGAAGAGGGCCACTTCGAGGACGACATCCACCGTCGCCTCGCCGACCCCGCTGTCGGCCCCGCCGATCACCCCGCCGAGACTGATCGGGCCGCTTTCATCGGCGATCACGGTCATCCCGGCTTCGAGCGTATAGGTCTTGCCGTTCAGGGCCGCGAGGCTTTCGCCATCGACTGCCGCCCGCACGGTAAGCGGGCCCTTGATCTTGGCCGCATCGAATACGTGTAAGGGCCGGTTCACATCGAAGGTCGAGAAATTCGTGAGATCGACCAGGGCCGAAATCGGCCGCAACCCGATCGACAGCAAGCGATCTTGCAGCCATTGCGGGCTGGGACCGTTTTTTACCCCCCGGATCACCCGCAGGATGAACAAGGGGCAGGCGGTTTCGGCGGCGGGGTCGCGGGTCAGGGTCAAGGGGTTCGGCGCGCACGCTGCGACCGGTTCTATGAGCAACGGCTTCAACCGGCCGAGCCCGGCTGCGGCAAGATCGCGGGCAATGCCGCGCACGCCCAAACAATCGGCCCGGTTGGCCGTGATCTTGACGTCCAACATCGGATCGTCGAGGCCGAGGACCCCCGCGAACGGCACCCCGATCGGGGCGTCGGCGGGCAATTCGATTATCCCGTCATGATCGTCGGACAGGCCCATTTCATAGGCCGAGCAGAGCATGCCGTTCGAGTCTTCGCCCCGGATCTTGCTGGGTTTCAACAGCATCCCGTTGCGGGGAATGGTGGTGCCGCTGGCCGCAAACACGACCTTGATCCCGGCGCGGGCATTCGGGGCACCGCACACGACTTGCAGGGTTTCGCGGCCCGTATTGACCGTGCAGACCCGCAATTTATCCGCATTGGGATGTTGGACCGCCGTTTCGACCAGGGCCACGGTAAAGGGGGCGAGTTCCGCACTGCGATCGACCACGGCATCGACTTCGAGACCCGTCATGGTCAAGGTGTCGATGATGGTCTTGAGGTCGGCGTCGGTCTCAAGATGGGTTTTCAACCAGGATAATGTGAATTTCATCGGGCAAGCCCTCCGATCATGCTCGGCCGATCCAGCGGCACGAATCCGTAATGACGCAACCAGCGCAGGTCCGATTCGTACATGGTGCGCAAATCGGGAATGCCGTATTTCAACATGGCGATGCGCTCGATCCCCATCCCAAAGGCAAAACCTTGATATTCCGTCGGATCGATACCGCAATGGGCCAAGACCTTGGGATGGACCATGCCGCAACCCAGAATTTCCAACCACCCGCCGTAATTGCCGATCTTCATTTCTCCGCCCGACCGTTGACAGCCGATATCGACCTCGGCCGAAGGTTCGGTGAAGGGGAAATAACTGGGCCGGAACCGCACCGGCAGGTCATCGACATCGAAAAAGGCCCGGCAAAACTCGATCAAGCAGCCTTTCAGGTGGCTCATATCGGTTTTCTTGTCGATCACCAGGCCTTCGACCTGATGGAACATCGGGGAATGGGTGGCGTCATGGTCGAAACGAAACGTCCGGCCGGGGGCGATGATGCGGATCGGCGGTTTTTCGCTGAGCATGGTGCGAACCTGAACCGGCGAGGTATGGGTGCGCAGGACCTTGCGCGTGCCGTCGGCCTGATCCGGCAGATAGAAGGTATCATGTTCCTGGCGGGCCGGATGATCCTCGGGGATATTGAGGGCGGTGAAATTATAAAAATCTTCTTCGACATGGGGGCCTTCGGCGACGCGAAACCCCATTTCGCCGAAAATCGCGATCACTTCGTCGATCGTCTGACTGATCGGGTGAATCCGCCCGGTGGCGTCGCCCGGAACCGGCAGGGTGACGTCGATCCGTTCGGCCTTGAGACGATGGGCGAGGGCGGCCTCGCTGATCCGGCGCTCCGCTGCGTCGATCGCGGCCTGGATCGCTTCTTTCACCCGATTGAGGGCTTGGCCCGCATCCCGGCGCGCCTCGCCGTCCAGGGCGGAGAGGGCCTTCATCCGGGCCGTGATCTCGCCCTTGCGTCCGAGGGCCGCGACCCTGATCTCGTCGAGGGCTGCCGCCGTTTCGGCCGCCGCTGCCGCTGCTTGATACTGCGCGCCAAGCGCTTCCAACCCGTCCATCCATTCCCCCTGTCGGCCTGACGGCCGCACCACGCATCCTGATAGAAATAGCCATAAAAAAAGGGCCGAAGTCGAAAACTCCGGCCCTTTTTTGCACTGCAATGATTTGGTGATGCTGGATCATCAAATCCGATCGTCGACAAAGACGATCCGCACGGGGCCGCTATACGCACCCGCCGGTAAATCGACCCTGCCCAGACTGGATCATGCCCCGGATCACCCCCATGATCAGGCCTCGCGGGCCGCGTCGGCCTTTTTGGCCAAAGCCGCCTGGGCGGTGTCGACCAAGCTTTTGAACGCAGCCGGTTCGCTGATCGCGAGATCGGACAAAACCTTGCGGTCCAACTCGACGCCGGACAATTTCAAGCCGTTCATGAAGCGTGAATATGTCAGACCATATTGCCGCGTGCCGGCATTGATCCGTTGAATCCACAAGCCCCGGAACGAGCGTTTCTTGGCCCGCCGATCGCGATAGGCGTAACGCAACGCCTTTTCGACTTTTTCGATCGCAATACGATAGCTTGAATGGGCCCGACCGCGATAACCCTTGGCCAGACCTAAGATCTTCTTGTGACGGGCATGGGCCGTCACGCCCCGTTTAACGCGCGCCATGTTCTCAGCTCCTCAGATACGGCATGTACCAAAGCACAAGATTCTGATCGCCCTTGCGGAGGATCACGGTCCCTCTGGCTTTGCGCTTCATTTTCTGGGGCTTTGAGATCAGACGATGGCGCTTGTGTGCGACATTCATCTTGATTTTGCCGGTCGCGGTGCGGCTGAACCGCTTCTTCGCGCCGGACTTTGTTTTGAGCTTGGGCACTTTCGGTATCCTTAGCTTCGGTTAAAATTTGGCCAGGAGGCATGCCCGACGGCGCCTGAACGCGGCCCCCATTGACCTGTGAGAGGCAGGTTGTCTACAGGAAGTTCGCGGTCTTGGCAAGTCATCCCGTCGAGAACGGGCGGAACGGGTGCCTTGTCCGGGCCTCATTGCTGAACAAGTGCTTGCATCGGGCGACGACTGGGGCGAGAATCGGCAGGTCATACCGCACTTTCCTCTCTTGTTGGAGTGACCCCCACTTGTTGGAGACCCGATGAGCAGCGATCCCGATGACCGTGCGTTGGCCCGCGAACGCCGAAGCGGAATCCTGAAACTCGTGACGATCACGGCAACCTTCAGCTTTTTTGCCGGGGTCGGCGTCACGGTTTGGCTCACCGGCAGGCCGATCGTGTTACCCACGATCGCGCTTAATCCGGCCGATCGGGCCGTGCCGATCCCCCCACTTGCCAAAGAAGAGGCCCCGCCACCAGCTGTAAGCCCCGCCCCTGCTTCGGCTGTGCCGATGCCGCCGCGCGTTGCCTTGCCGTCATTGGCCGTGACGGTCCCGGACCCCGCACCGCCGTTGCAACCCAGCCTTCAGCCGAGCGCCCAACCGGGCGCCGTGCCGACCAAGCTGCCCGCCCCAGCAGCGGGCGAGCCGCTTCTGACCGTGCGGGTCGGTTCCTTCAGCCAGGAAGCAAACGCGACCGACTTGGCCGATCGCTTAGAAGAAAGCGGTTATCGCGTCAGCGTCGTGCGCAGCACGGAACAGCCGGGTCGCCCCCTGTTCCTGGTCCAGGTCGGCCAATTCCAGGATCCGGCCCTGGCAAACGAGGTGGCGGGCGAGCTGCGGCGGCGCGAACGGCTCGATGCGGTGGTCAGTCGCTATCTCCCCCCGAAATCGGGGGGAGCGACGAAGAAATGACCTGTCCGTCCGCCGTTACGCGGCGGGCGGCACCGTGGCGGTGAAACTCGGCCGTTGACTGATCGCCGCAAAGAAAGCCGCCAAGCCCGGACGCGTGGTGCGCCAATCGAAACCGGGAAAGCGGAAATCGAGATAGCCCAAGGCAGAGCCCAGCGTGATCTCGACCAGGGTGAGATCGTCGCCGGTCGCGAGCGGCAGGGTCGCAAAATGGTCCAGCGCCCGGTCGATCTTGCCCATCTGGGCCGCAACCCAGTCGGGCCAGCGCAGATTTTCCGGGCGCAAGAACGTTTCGTAGCGGGCGAGCAGGGCGGCATCGAGCAAACCATCGGCAAGCGCCTGCGCCCGCAAAACCCGGAACCGTTCCGGCCCCGAAACCGGCAGCAGCCGGTGATCCGGGGTCAAAGTTGCCAGATATTCGATGATGACCCGCGAATCGAACAGGCTTTCGCCGGATTCCAGCACCAGGGTCGGGATCTTGGCCAGCGGATTGTCTGCCGTGACATCGGTGGTGGTGGCCGTCGGCAAGACCGTAACCGGCACCGTCACCAGGCGATCGGCGATCCCGGCTTCGGCGGCGAAGACCAGGACTTTGCGGACATAGGGCGAGGCCGGGTTGGAAAAGAGTTTCATCATGATGGGATATTCCTTAAAATTTGTCCTTCAGACCACGCACGGCGGCAAAGACCGCGACCGGATCGGCCACGGAAAGGCCGACGGCCACTGCCACGGCCGGATGATCGGCGCGCAGAAACGGGTTGGTCGCCTTTTCTACGCCGAGCAAGCTCGGGATCGTGGGTTTGCCGTCGGCGCGCAGGGCCGCAATCTCGGCCCCCCGTTCGGCAAGGGCGGGGTTTTCCGGTTCGATCGTGACGGCAAAGCGCAGATTCGACTGGGTATATTCATGGCCGCAATAAACCTTGACCCCGTCGGGTAAGGCGCGCAGGCGGGTCAAGGACTGCCACATTTCGGCCGGTGTCCCCTCGAACAGGCGACCGCAGCCCAACGAGAACAGCGTATCCCCGGAAAATAGCGCGTCGTCTTGCGGGCAATAAAGGGCGATATGCCCCGCCGTGTGTCCCGGCACGTCGATCACCGTCACCGGGCGGGTGCCGATCTCGAAGACATCCCCGTCGCTGAGCCTGCGGGCGAGATTGGCGATGCGATGATCGTCCCGCGCCGGGCCGTAGATCGGGGCCCCCGTGGCCGCCGCCAAGGCGGCATTGCCGCCGATATGATCGGGATGGTGATGGGTGTTGAGGATTAAGGACAAGGTCCAACCGCGCGTTTCGAGCGCGGCCAGAATCGGTGCCGCCTCGCCGGGATCGACCACGGCCGTTGCGGCACTGGCCGGATCATGCACGAGGTAGGCGTAATTATCGGCCAGAACCGGCACCAACGCGACGATCAATCCCATCGTATCCTCCTTCGATAAATCTGGTTGCGGCCCGTCCTCGGATCTGGCCGAAGGTGGGCCTTGGTCAATCGACCGCCAGAACCAGGGCCTTCAAATAGGCGGATTCCGGCAAAGACGGATGGGTCGGATGGTCGGGACCGGCAAAACCGGTATGCAGGATGCGTCCCGTCCGCCCGGCATCGACGAGCCCCTGGCCCACCGCCTCGGTAAAGAGGTCGGTCGCCATATTGTGCGAACAAGAGGCGGCCAGCAAGGTGCCGCCTTTTGCGACCAATCCCGCGCCGAGACGCGCAAGCTTGCGATAGGCGCGGCTGCCGGGGCCCAGATCCTTGCGCGATTTGACGAAGGCGGGCGGGTCGAGGACGACGATATCGAAGGTCGTCTTGTCGGTATTCAGCCGTTCCAGCATCTCGAACGCCTCGGATTTCACCGCCGTTACCCGGTCTTCGACCCCGTTCAACCGGGCGGCCGCCATTGCGGTGGCAAGGGCCGCCTCCGATCGATCGACCAGTGTGACGGCGGCGGCCCCTCGCGACGCGGCGGTGATGCCAAAGCCGCCCGTATAACAATAAGCGTCAAGCACGGAGGCACCCTTGGCCATGGCCGCGATGAACGCGCGATTGGGCCGTTGATCGAAGAACCAGCCGGTTTTTTGTCCCGCCGATAAATCCGCCAGAAACCGGCAGCCATTTTCTTCCACCTGGAATGGGCCGTCGATCGTGCCTTGGACCAGGCGGATTTCCGTTTTCAACCCTTCGGTTTCGCGCGCGGGGCTGTCGTTGCGCATCAAGATGGTGCGCGGGGCCAGAACCTTGTTCAGGGCGTCGATCAAGGCCGGTTCGAGGGCGGCCATCCCGGCGGTATTGAGCTGACAGACGAGCGCGTCGCCATAGCGATCGATGATCACCCCCGGCAATCCGTCGGCCTCGGCATGGATCAGACGGTAGAACGGGACCGCGAAGAGCCGCGTGCGGATTTCAAGGGCGCGCTTCACGCGCGCCGCAAGATACGCGGCATCGATTCTGCGACCGGGGTCGCGATCCAAGAGGCGTACGGTGATGAGGGGGGCGGGATTGAAGAGACCGACGCCCAGCCTGCGCCCGTCGCTGGTCAGGATCGTGACGAGGGAACCGGGGGCGATCGCCTTGGTCCGGGCGTCCAGCACGACCTCATTGGAATAGATCCAGGGATGGCCGTGTTCGGCCCGTTTATGTTTGCCGGGGGCAAGCGAGACGGTCGGGCGGGTCGAAAGATCGTCGAGCATACTGATGGGGCGGTCCTAAAAAAACGGGGGTGTCGGCCCGCGACGGGCTCTAGCGTTGGGCGGCGTGTTGCGCGTTTCTTCGCGCGGGCGCGGACGGGTCAGCGTCGCGCCTGAATGAGGGGTGGGGTAAATTGCGGGGCGATGTCCCAGGGAAACAAGATCCACGTATCCTGGCTTACTTCTGTGATGAAGGTATCGACGAGCGGCCGCCCGGCCGGTTTCGCATAGAGGGTGGCGAAATGGGCCTTCGGCAACATGGTCCGCACGGCGCGCGCCGTATGGCCCGTATCGACCAGATCGTCGATGATCAACAGACCCGTTCCATCCCCGTCGAGACCTTTCAGGATGTTGAGATCGCCCTGCGTGCGATCGGCGTAACTTGCGATGCAGACCGTATCGATAAGGCGGATTTCAAGTTCGCGGGCAATGATGGCCGCCGGGACGAGTCCGCCGCGGGTGACGGCGACGATGCCGGAAAAGGGGCCGATTTCCAGTAAACGCCAGGCAAGCGCCTTGGCCGTGCGATGGAGTTCATCCCAGGAAACCGGGAAAGTATGCGGATGGATCTGAGACATGGCGAAACGGGCTTTGGCAAACAAAGAGGGACGGGCGACGGTGCGGCCGCCCGGTTGCCATCCTCTATCACGGATCGTCCGGTCCGGTATTGGGAAAAATGCTGCCCCCCTGGGTGCGCGCGCTGGAATCAGGCCGCGCGGCTTTTGCTGGGCCGCAAGCGGCACCCGCCGATCGCCCAATTATTGGCGATCTGTTCCATGGTGAAGACCGCTTCGACCAATTCACCGCCCGGCCCCAGAATCTCGACCGATTGCATCCATTGATCGTCAACCTTGACGACGGGCCCGAATAAAACCGATTTCGGGCGGTAAACCGGGGCATAACCCCGTTTGACGATTTCCATGAACGTATTGGGATCGTGGAATTGGGCGCGGATATTCGGGGTGTTGAGCGCAAAGGCCGCATCGGCATCGTCATGACGAAAGGCGTCGAGTTGGGCATTGATGACGGCCTGAATGGCGGTGCGATCCGTTTGACCCAGGGTTTCCTGCCCCTCTGCGGCAGAGGCCGACGCAGCGGAAATCAAATGAATCCCCGCCGCACGATCAAGGCCGATCGCGGCCGCGAAGACGAACAAACCGAGGGCAAGATGACGGGGCAGGATCGACAGGCGCATCATGCAGTCCTTTTCATGAGCGTATTGGTTGGCGGGGCCGGGCTTGCGCGTCTTAAAAACAAAACGCCCTTCTACCCCCATCATGGGCCAGACATGGCGATCTGCAAAGCCCCGACGCTTCCAAACAATATTTTTTTGCGTGCATCTCCCCATGGGCGGGACGCAAAAACGGGTGCCGAACGGGGGCGTTGGCGGCAATGGACCGAAAAAACATAAAAAAATCATCGATGCCGAAATTTACTCTTGCACGCTTGTCGGAGTTCGGTTAACGTCCGCGACCTCAGACGATCACCATGATCGATCTATCGGCAGGCACCCGTAGCTCAACTGGATAGAGCACCAGACTACGAATCTGGGGGTTAGGAGTTCGAATCTCTTCGGGTGCGCCATTTTAAGTCCCCTATAAAACTATAAAGATTCTACGCCGCCGGGTTTCAACCTGTTGCGGCTTGATGTGTTTCGGGTTGTTCCGATGATTGCCTCTGTGCGCGGCACCCGGCAATTACGAGAAATCTATCAATTTTAAATTGCCAAAAAGCGCCATTGAGTCTTAAATCTCGTGCAGGATCGTTACGGAAAACGACCGCGAAAACCCTCTCTATACCCGAAGGGGACAACGGCTTCGGTCCGGTGATCGCTGCTGCGCGGGCCGGCGAGGGAGCTGATAGGGATGCGTGAGGCTGAGTTTCGCAATTGGCTAGAGGCTGGAGGCGCAGAATCGCAAGCAGGCCGCAATTCTCGCGTTCAAGCGGTTAAGACGATTGAGAGAAACCTCGCCGCCTTGGGGTCACCCCATGCCGACCTCGCGGCGGCCTATGCTGCGGATAGGTTTGCGCAGCTACGGGAACGGATCAGGCAAATTCTCAGCGACGCGCAAAATGGTGGCTCCGACTATCGAGTTTTGATGCCGGATTCGGAAAAGCCTCTTAACCGACTATCCAGTTGGAACAGTTATTTGGCACGGTATGGACGTTTCCTGGAAGGCAAAGGCGGGGATTCCCAAGCCGATGCAATACGCGATTATGTTCTGGAACATTACATCACCCCCGCCCGCGAGCGGGGAGATAGAAGTGTTTGCGTCGTCGTCGGCGCACTCAATCAAGAAATGGGCCTCGATAGGGCTTGGCCGAACATCTGTCAGGCACTGAGCGGACCAATATTTCAGGAATTGGCCGACGTGCCACCGCCCCGTCAAGAAGGGCCAAAACAGAGCACGACCACGAAATTTACTTTTATACTCGCCGATGGAACCGGTTTCATGGTTTCGGTAGAACCGACGCCCACGAACCTCATTCTTTATGGCCCTCCCGGCACAGGAAAGACCTATCGCACAGCACGAGAGGCTGTGGCCCTCTGCGATGGGATGGTCATCTATCCTGAATCAAAGGCCGGGCGTGCGGCCTTGATGGCGCGCTACACCGAACTGCTGGCTGAAAAACGGATCGGTTTCGTCACTTTCCATCAAAGTTACGACTATGAAACCTTCGTTGAGGGCCTACGACCGCAAACTGACGGCGGTGAAAGTGGCTCGGCGGGATTCCGGCTCGATCCGACGCCCGGAATCTTCCGGGAAATTTGCGCACTGGCGGAACAGGCCAGCGGTTCAGGTGCCCAAGGACGCCCAGATCAGTTCGTCCTGATCATTGATGAAATCAACCGAGCCAATATTTCAAAGGTGTTCGGCGAACTCATTACGTTGCTTGAACCGGATAAACGCCTTGGGATGCCCAATGCCCTCACGGTGACCCTGCCATATTCGAAAAAGAAGGACTTTGGCATACCGGCGAATCTGCACATTATCGGCACGATGAACACGGCAGACCGCTCGATTGCGTTGCTGGATACGGCGTTGCGGCGGCGGTTCATCTTTCGGGAAATAGCCCCCGATCCGAGCTTGCTGGGCGTCGTTGCGGGCATTGACCTCAATGCTGTCCTGACGGCCATCAACCGCCGGATTGAATATTTCATCGACCGGGAACACCGCATCGGGCATGCCTTCTTCATCAACTGCGAAACGCGCGAACAGGTCGAAGATGTCATGCGCGATAAGGTTATCCCGCTTTTGCAAGAGTATTTCTTCGAGGATTGGGGCCGGATCGCAGCCGTTTTGGGAAATGGATTTATCCGGGAAGAAAAACTCGACCCGCCGCCCGGATTTGACGGCGATCGGCGATCGAGCTGGTCGGTGCGTGCGCAGTTTACGGATGACGCCTTTCAGCGCTTGGTCGGTAAAACCATGGCGGTTTCCGGCACTGTGCCCGTGATGGCTGACGAATCAGAGGGATGACGCACCGCACCGTTCATGAATGGGGCGGCATCCCCGTTTGTACGCAAACGGGCGACGATCGTTCCAATGGCTACACCCGCGCCGAGGCCAATGCCCTGCTCGCGGCAGCCCGCACGCATCCCTTGGCGAACCGCCACGGCACGAATATTCTAGTCGATCGTCACAGCGAAATCATGGCGCAGCAGATGGTCGGCGTGATCGCTGCACCCGGATGCAGCCTGGAAATTCTACCGAAGATCGATGCAGAGGGTATCGAACCGAACAGTACCATCCGGCATCGTCTTGTGCGCATGCTCGATGTCGCCCTTGGCCTTGATCTCGGCGCTGGGCAGGCTGCGGCGATGGCGCGACAAACCGAAACCGTACTCGACATTCTCATCCGCCTGTTCGCCGACCGGCTTCTTGTCGAAGTGCGGCGCGGCATGCCGCGCGCCTATCTGATGCAGGAAGACGATTTGTCGGCACTACGAGGTAGGCTGAATGTCGGGCGACAATTCACCGCGCTTGCCGTTCGATCCGACCGGCTTGCCTGCCGCTATGATGCGTTGTTGGCCGACACGCCATTGCTGCGTATTATGAAGGCGTGCGTGGTCTTGCTCCGTCGCCATGCGCGTGCCGCCGATACCATCCGCCGATTGGATGCGTTGCGCTTCTTGTTGGCGGAGATAAGCGATGTGCCGCTCGGCACTCTCCCGCGGTCGCAAGTGTGCATCGACCGTACTAACCGCCGCTGGCAGACGCTCTATGGACTGGCGCGTCTGTTCCTGAAACGCACATGGCAGGCCACGCATCATGATAGCCGCGAGAAGGATGGAATCACGCTGCTCTTTCCCATGAACGAGCTGTTTGAGGCATATATCGCAGCGCTCGCCAAGCGGGCCTTGCGCGGTTCAGAATGGACGGTCCATACCCAAGGCGGCGGTTCATTTTGCCTGATCGAGGAAGGCGAAGGTGGTAGGCAGTGCTTTCAAACCAAGCCCGACCTGCTTATCAAACGGGGTTCCAATACCGCGATGGTCATCGACACCAAATGGAAACGCATCGGTTGCAATCCCGAAGATGCCAAGTGCGGTGTGGCGCAGGCCGATATCTATCAGATGATGGCCTATGCCCGACTCTATCGTTGCCCCGATGTGATGCTGCTTTACCCGCACCATGCGGAACTTGGAGCGGATACCCTGAACGTTGCCTACAGAGTTTTAGCAGGTGAGGAACGATTGCGGGTGGCGAGCGTCAATCTTGTCTCTGGCGAGGCGGCTCTTGCCGCCCACCTCGCCGCGTTGGTTTCGGTCGGAAGACAGCATCCGGTCTCAATGCCCTGAATCTCTTGCGACGGTGAGCGTATGATGGGAGATTTCGACATCCTCCTTATCCCCAGCTCTTTAGCGAATATCGTCATGACTATCGTTTTGAAGCCCGGTGATCTTTGTGTGTTTCGCACGACACCGATCAATTCATTTAGCCATCCCGTCACGGGTCGATACGCGGCACTGAAGGTGCTGGCGGTTGATGACAGGATCGTTTTTGTCGTCCTGGATGGTGTTTTCCGGGACCGGCCAAGCTTTGAACAGATCGCCCAGTTGCCAATTCTTTATCGGAAGAGATTCAATTTTAAGTCGTGCCCTGCCGTGAATGCGACACCATCGCATTGGGATATTGACCTCTTGGACTTCGCCGTTCTGGGCTGTGTTGCCGTCACATCGGACGCCTTGGCGCTTATCCCGCAGCATCGATTTTTCGGTTCTTGGAATATGGCCAGTCACGACGCCGAAGGTGAGTGGCGATGTGCCCATGATCAAGATGCCTATCAACGAGAGGTGCAGGCGGATACTGAGGCACGCGCGGCAAAGCGGCAGAGGCTCCAACACCGATATGACCACCGTCTGAAATCCTTAACTTGGGAAATCGTGCAGGCGGAAACGCTCTTTACTCGGTGGGAGCCGTCACCCCCGTTTCCATCGGTCTGTTTTAGGGATGCCTTGCGGCTGTTGTTTCGGGATGCAACGCGGACACTCGCTGCCTTGGGTCAAAAGCCGCCTGAGAAATTGGTGCGCGAAATTCTGCGTAGTTTGGTCGCGCAGATTAATCGCTTGGATGTCGAACAAGGACACGTGATTGAAACGGAGGAGCGTGAAGATATCCATGAGGCGCTGCATGAATTGGCATTTCTAAGCAGACACCCAAAACTCGTCGTCGAGATGGATGCTTGGCGAACCTGGTAATGGCATCCCAATTACGACCGATAGAGCCCGCTCAAAGCGCAAACCGTTCGTCGAGATTGATCGGGCTGCCGAGATTGGCTTCGGTGAGATCGATCAGGCTTTGCCAGGTGCCCATGGATAGAAAGTGCGCATATATAAGGGCAAGCCAGCCGCAATCGCGCCATTGTACCAGAAGATCGCCCGACAGTTTGCCGAATTTGGCTGGGTCGATCGTGGTGAAGCCGGTCAGGGTGAATTGTTCGCCGTGCGACAGGGTTACGGTTGCGGTTTTTTGATCGAGCAGATTGTAAAGCCGCAAAGCCTCGGCAAACCGTTCGGTCAGCGGGATTTGCTGCTCGAAATTTTGACAAAGGGTCATGGCCGCCTGACCGGCTTCGCTCAAAATCCCCGGTTCCTTGAAGAAAAGCGGGCCGTCGCGCAGGCCCAAGACCGCCGTCTCGTCGGTGCAGACCACCATCCGTTCGTCCCCTTCGAGACGCACGGGGGCGAACGGATAGCGGCGTACATAGGCCGGAATGTAGGTGCCGGCCCGCCAGGGGCGGCCATGGGGCCCGTCGGGCGGATCGAGAAACAGATTGTCGCGGTCGCGCAAGCCGACCAGGGCAAGCGGCATGGGCTTATCCCCGGTTGAAAAAACGATTGGATAAGAACGGGCGGCGTGGGGAATTTCTTCGATGAGGAGCGGGATGCTGTTGCTGCCGGCGGCAAACCCGTAATCCACCCGCGACGGCAGGCGCAGCCCCTGGTGCCGGGTCGGGTCGACGGGGGTAAGGGTCCGATAGAAGAGGGGCATGGGGCCGGTTAGGGTCATGGGTGATGTCTCGGCCATCCGGCATTCCTTTTTATTGGTGCGCTTATAATGAGTGTCATGGGGTGTCAAACGGGGGTAATCGAGGCAAAAGACGTGTGAATCGGGTGATGATGCTGCGGAACGACGGCGGAGGCCCCCTCCCGTTGCAGCCAAGCGGTCTTGAACCCCGCCGCCGCCGCCGCGTCCAATTCGCCCGGATGATCCGATAAAAACAGGATTGCGCGCGCCGAGACACTGATCGCCGCCTCGATCGCGCGATAGGAATCTTCGGCCAGTTTCGGGCCGGTCGTGGTGTCGAAATACCCGGAAAATAACGGCGTAAGATCGCCCGCCGAACTAAAGCCGAAGATCAGCTTTTGCGCCATCACGGAACCGGATGAATAGACATAAAGCCTGATCCCCGATTGATGCCACTGGCGCAGGGCCAGGGCCGCATCGGGATAGACGGCCCCTTTCAGGGTGCCGCCGCGATAGCCCTGATCCCAGATCAGACCTTGCAGGGTCTTGAGCGGCGTCGCCTTACGATCCTCATCGATCCAACGGCACAAGATGGCGATCGTGCCGTCGAGATCGAGATCGGGGGCACCGGCCAAGTGACGCGTCTCTGCGAGCAGGGCTGCGATCGCGGGTTCTTGATGGTGGGCGACGACGAAGGCCGGCAAATGGGTCCGGGCATAGGGAAACAGGGTTTCGGTGACGAACGAGATCGGGGTGGTCGTGCCCTCGATATCCGTGACGATGGCGGCAATCATGTCAGCCGTCGATCCGGGGAATGCGGTCGGCGATCGCATCGCCGGTGAAGCGGGCCACCCACCCATCGGGATTGATGAAAAGGCGGATCGCGGTCAATTCCGGGTCGGCCCCCATATCGAACCAATGCCGCGTGCCGGCCGGTACCGACAAGAGATCGCCCCGCGTACAGATGATCCGGCGCACGAGCGTATCGTGACGCAGATAAAACGCCCCCTGACCCTCGACGAAAAACCGGACCTCATCTTCGCCGTGGGTATGTTCGTCCAGAAACTTCGCCCGCATCTGGGCCGCGTTCGCAGCCCCTCTCGGCACCTTGATCACATCGGCGCTTTGGTAGCCGCCTTCCGCCTTCAGGCGATCGATTTCAAGACGATAGGCATCGAGAATCGTCGCTTGATCGTCGGCGGCGCCGAATTGCCGGTCGGCGGCCCAACGTTCGAACCGCACGCCGATCGACGCCAGTTCGGCGGCAATCACCGTCTGATCCTCGGTATCGCGCAGGATATTCACCCGATCATCGGCGGCATAAACGGTCAGTCGACTCATAAGGCAACTCCGGCAAGAGCAAGTTCGCACGATAACAGAAACTCGAACGCTTCGACATGGCGGATCGCGTCGGCCCGGTTCGCCCCCCAGGCATAGAGCCCGTGCCCCCCAATCAAATAGCCGGGCACGGGGGCAAAACCGTCGATCACGGCCTCGACCCTTGCCGAGAGCGCGTCTATGTCTTGTGTATTGGGGAAAACCGCAATTTCAAGACGCTGCGCATGGGTTTTCACCCCGGCAAAGGCTTTTTGCAACTCATAACCCTCGATGATCACCCGATCGCGCCCCTGCGCCAAGGCGAGGCGGGATATGAGTGTCGCGGATTTGGAATGAACATGGAGGACGGCCCCGATCTGGGGGGCGCGGCGATAGGCTGCAAGATGCAGTGCCGTTTCCGCCGAACTGCCGGGAAGCGGCGGACCATCCAACGGTTGGATCAGGATCTGGCCTCGCTCGAGTCGTCCCTTATCATAGCCCGATGCCGTGATCGCCATGCGGTCAGTATCGATCCGTGCCGAAAGATTACCGCTGGTCGCGGGCAGCCACCCCTTGGCGGACAGGATTCTGCCCGCCTCGATGACGTCGTCGATCGCTCTGTCCAAGGCTTTGTCTTGTCCTGCGTGCGACACCCGAATCACTCCTGTATTTTGTGGGTCAATAAACATAAAAAAAATGTTATATGACCGAATTTCCTGCTTGATGATAGGCAGGATTGGTTTCATGTGCTCGGCAAAAATAACAGATGTGCTATCAATCCATGAGGATTGTCAGGAGAGATCGGGCAGACACTAACACGTACAAGAACACAATACATTGATTTATAACAATAATTATTTTTCGTTAAAATCGTTAATAAAAATGTATAAAATTTATATATAACAATTTTCAAATTGTTAAATCATAAAATCTTGACTAAAAAATAATGTGAATATCTAATGTAGCACAGCGCCGATTTGAGCATCAGCTTGCGGGCGCGCTATAAATGCGGCTAAGCGTGGCGCATCCAGCGCCCTCTGGGCTGCCCTCCGGATCGACGGCGTGAGGGGTCTTTATGCTGGTAAGTGACGATCATAAAATCGCGGCGGCCAAGGCGGCGGTTGCCACCTTGACGGCACGCTATCAAGGTGTTGACGCTTTGGATCTTTTGTCCGGGATGATCCATCGGGATTTTGTCGGCGAAATTGCTTTGGTCTCGTCCTTTGGGACCGAATCGGCCTTGCTGCTCTCGCTTGTCGCCGAGGTGGACCCGGCGACACCGGTGGTTTTCCTCGATACGGGACAGATGTTTGCCGAGACTTTGGCCTATCGCGATCAGCTCGTGCGGCTGTTGGGGTTGCGCGATGTCCGCACGATAGAACCGGCCGAGGCGGCGTTGCGGTCCCGCGATCCGGATGGCGGCCTGTGGGCGTTCGATCCCGACGCCTGTTGCGCCTTGCGAAAGGTCGAACCGTTGGCGGCGGCTACGCGCGGATTTTCCGCCCTGATTTCCGGGCGCAAGCAATATCACGGCGCGTTGCGCCGCTTTATCCCCCGAATCGAGGCAGTAGATGGCGTCGTGAAGATCGATCCATTGGCCGCCTGGTCGCAGGAACGTGTCGCGGCCGAGTTTTTGCGGCGCGCCTTGCCCCGTCACCCGTTGGAGGCGGCGGGCTACCGGTCGGTCGGGTGCGGACCCTGCACGGTGCCGATTGCCGACGGGGCCGAGATCCGATCCGGTCGGTGGGCGGGGCGCGCCAAGAGCGAATGCGGCATTCATTTACCGGTACCGGCGACGGCCGCGTGAGCCTGAACGAAAAACGCCGCGTCCCTTTCAAGGACGCGGCGTTCTTGCCATCTTGGTCAGATGGAATCCGTCACACCGACATGGTGATCGCGGTGCTTAGTTGAACGAGCAAGCACCCTTGCTGTTCGAATATTCCTTTTGAATCTGATAGACGGTGCCGTTCAAGGTCACGTTCATGGCCCCTTGGCACTTGTCGCCGATTTCCTGGCCGGAACGATCGAACCAAGCCGAACCGTCGACGTCGGTGAAGGTTTCGAACAGTTCATGGGACAGAACGGAGCTTTGCGCGTCGTTGGTCGAGCCGTTCGGCGTGTTGCAGCCGTTCACGTTGGCGAACGGTTGGGTCGAATAGAGGACGTGACCGACATCGGCAAAGTCGACCGAGCTGTGATAGCCGCAGAACACGAAGGTGTTGAGGTTGTTCGGCGAATAACACTGGGTCTTGGCGGCATCCATACACACGGTGATATTGGCCGGCGTGAAGATGTTGAAGGTGTGCGCATAACCGGCAGCCCCTTGAGCCCGGGCGGCGGCGTGGGCAATGGCCTGCAAATCCGTATCCAAGATCACCGTTTTGGTGGTCGTGGTCGTATATTGCGTGCCGAGCGGATAGCGATTCGCCGCCACGGACCGGCGCATATATTGGTTGGTGATGCCGATGAAGCTGGTGGCGGCATTCATGTCGGTGATGAACTTGGCCGGGTTGCCATAGGTTGCTGCGGTCGAATTCACATAGATCGGGTGAATCTGCGCCGTGATGACGACCTTACCGCCGTGATCGACCAATCGGCTGGTGGTGGCAGCGCGGGCGTTTTCGGCGTTCTGCGCGAAGACGCGGCTCAAACCGACCTTGTTGTTCGGGGCGGTCATGTGCAGAACCGTGCCGCCATGAACGGGGGCCGTGGTCAGGCTGACATTCTTGGCGGTCGCGACGGCGGCAACGTCGGAATTTTTCACGACGAGTGACTTGGTTTCGGCTTGAGCCGCACCCATGAGGGCGATCATGGCAACGGGCGCTGCGATCAGAAAACGTGAAAGCGTCATTTCTTTCCCCTGAAAGACTTTAAAGAGCAGTGCTGGATTTTTTTTTGGGCGACAGGTGTCGTGTCTGTCTGCGTCTTGTTCCGTGCACCATGATCGTATGGTGTCATACTTAATGTAAAAGGCAAGTGTTAGATTAAAATTAATCAATAATTTTTTTTTAACAGTTGAAAAAAACCGTTCCAAGCATTGGACGCCAAGGTCATCAGACAATCTATGCAACAAACCTGTCGAAATTATTGGATACTCGTCTGGTTCCTAATCGGGTTAATTGTATCAAAATCACAATCCTATAATTTTTAATCTGCAATTAATAATGAAAATGATTATTAATTAATTTTTTATTTTATATCTCATATATTTTTATTACGATCCCAGACACAGTCGGTAAAAAAAAGCAGCCTGACCGAAGTCAGGCTGCCGGCAGATCGACTGTGACGATGCAGGGCCGGGTCGGCCCTTAATTGAACGAGCAGGCAAGCTTGCTGTTCGAAAATTCCTTTTGGATTTGATACACGGTGCCGTTCAAGGTCACGTTCGTAGCCCCTTGGCACTTATCGCCGATTTCTTCTCCTGAACTGTCGAACCAGGCCGAACCATCGGGATCGGTGAAGGTTTCGAACAGTTCGTGCGACAGAACGGAGCTTTGCGCGTCGTTGGTCGAGCCGTTCGGCGTGTTGCAGCCGTTCACGTTGGCGAACGGTTGGGTCGAATAGAGGACGTGACCGACATCGGCAAAGTCGACCGAGCTGTGATAGCCGCAGAACACGAAGGTGTTGAGGTTGTTCGGCGAATAACACTGGGTCTTGGCGGCATCCATACACACGGTGATATTGGCCGGCGTGAAGATGTTGAAGGTGTGCGCATAACCGGCAGCCCCTTGAGCCCGGGCGGCGGCGTGGGCAATGGCCTGCAAATCCGTATCCAAGATCACCGTTTTGGTGGTCGTGGTCGTATATTGCGTGCCGAGCGGATAGCGATTCGCCGCCACGGACCGGCGCATATATTGGTTGGTGATGCCGATGAAGCTGGTGGCGGCATTCATGTCGGTCACGAACTTGGCGGGATTGCCGTAAGTCGAGGCGGTCGAGTTCACATAGATCGGGTGAACCTGGGCGCTGATGACGACAGTACCGCCATGATCGAGAAGCCGGGTGGCGGCAAACTTGGACACGTTCGTACCGACCGGGGCGAACACCCGGCTCAGGCCGACTTTATTGTTCGGGGCGGCCATGCGCAGGGTAGCACCACCGTGAACCGGGGCCGTCGTGATGTGGATGTTCTTGGCGGCCGCGACGGCCGCAAGGTCGGCGCTCTTGACGACGAGCGACTTGGTTTCGGCATGGGCCGCCCCCAAGAGGGCGATCATGGCAACAGGTGCTGCGACCAGAAAACGTGAAAGCATCTTTAATGTCCCCTGAAAGACTTGAAGGATAGTGCGGATCGGATTTTTGGTGCGACCGGCTGGTGCCGTGTCTCTATTCTTGTCTCGCGCACTATGATGGTATGTTCTCATAATTAACGAAAAAATCAAGTCTAAGCTCAAAATTAATAAATAATTTTTTCTTAAATTAAGATTTCGCTGTTGGCCCATAAGTGTTGTCGAATTTATCAGACAATTTTTACAACGAATTTGTCGAGGTGTGGTAACAGCTTTGGCAGAATAATTTGTGGATAGGTCGCGTTATGTTGTGCGAACCGGGTACGGCATCGGATTAATAATAAGAATAATTGTTACAATCTTATTTTTTATCTTAGATATAAAATATTTGAAGATAAAAAAAGTGCCCCGTCAGAGACGAGGCACCTTCTTTTTCAGAAGACTGGAAGCCCGGTTCAACCGATTAGTTGAAGGAGCAAGCGGCTTTGCTGTTCGAGAATTCGCGTTGAATTTGGTACACGGTGCCGTTCAAGGTCACGTTCATGGCACCTTGGCACTTGTCGCCGATTTCATTGCCGGTGCTGTCGAACCAGGCCGAACCATCGGGATCGGTGAAGGTTTCGAACAGTTCGTGCGACAGAACGGAGCTTTGCGCGTCGTTGGTCGAGCCGTTCGGCGTGTTGCAGCCGTTCACGTTGGCGAACGGTTGGGTCGAATAGAGGACGTGACCGACATCGGCAAAGTCGACCGAGCTGTGATAGCCGCAGAACACGAAGGTGTTGAGGTTGTTCGGCGAATAACACTGGGTCTTGGCGGCGTCCATGCAGACAGTGATGTTGGACGGCGTGAAGATATTATAGGTATGGCCGTACCCGGCGGCACCCTGAGAGATCGCGGCGGCATGGGCGATCGCTTGCAGATCCGTGTCCAAGATGGTCGTCTTGGTCGTGGTCATGCTGTATTGCGTGCCGAGCGGATAGCGGTTGGCAGCGACCGTTTGGCGCATATATTGGTTGGTGATGCCGATGAAGGTGGTGGCGGCATTCATGTCGGTCACGAACTTGGCCGGATTGCCGTAAGTCGCCGCAGTCGAGTTCACATAGATCGGGTGAACTTGGGCGCTGATGACGACCTTGCCGCCGTGATCGAGCAGCTTGGTGGCGGCGAACTTGCTGACGTCCGCGCCGGATTGGGCGAACACTTTGCTGAGACCGACTTTATTGTTCGGGGCGGCCATGCGCAGGGTGACGCCGCCATGAACCGGGGCCGTCGTGATGTGGATGTTCTTGGCGGTTGCAACGGCGGCAACGTCGGAATTCTTCACGACGAGCGACTTGGTTTCGGCTTGGGCCGCCCCCATGAGGGCGATCATGGCAACGGGTGCTGCGACCAGAAAACGTGAAAGCGACATTATTTTCCCCTGAAGACTTTAAAAGCGGCACCGGGTTTCTTTTTGATGCGGGCGCCGTTCGGCTTACCCGCATGTGTTTCCCCAGCACCATGATCGTATGGTGTCATACTTAATGTAAAAATCAAGCATTGAAATCAAATTAACCAATAATTTTTTACAAACTTTAAAAAAATACAAGAATGCCTTAACCGAAAAAATTTTATCAGACAATCGAAGCAACAAATTTGTCGAGTTGATTATATTCTCGATTATGAGATTTTTTGATTTTATAAAAATTGTTATAAATTATGTTAATTTTAAAAAAATATATTAATGAAAATTAATTTTTATTAAAAAATAATTCACCTTAAAGTAATTTAAGTGCTGTGATGTCAATCAAAACGCAATGGTAATCATCATATTTCTGATCAAAAAAATTATTTAATGACAAAAAGAAAAGTGCCTCGTCTTTCGACGAGGCACCTTCTTTTTCAGATGAATGCTAAGCCCAATTCAACCGATTAGTTGAAGGAGCAAGCACCCTTGATGTTCGAGAATTCGCGTTGGATCTGGTAAACGGTACCGTTCAACGTGACGTTCATCGCACCTTGGCACTTGTCGCCGATTTCTTGACCCGAGCTGTCGAACCAAGCCGAACCATCGGGATCGGTGTAGGTTTCGAACAGTTCGTGCGACAGAACGGAGCTTTGCGCGTCGTTGGTCGAGCCGTTCGGCGTGTTGCAGCCGTTCACGTTGGCGAACGGTTGGGTCGAATAGAGGACGTGACCGACATCGGCAAAGTCGACCGAGCTGTGATAGCCGCAGAACACGAAGGTGTTGAGGTTGTTCGGCGAATAGCACTGGGTCTGGGCGGCGTCGAAGCAGATGTTCGTGCCCGCCGGGGTGAAGATGTTGAACGTATGGGCATAACCGGCGGCACCCTGAGCCTGGGCGGCGGAGTGAGCGATCGCTTGCAGGTCGGTATCCAAGAGAACGGTCTTGGTGGTCGTGGTCGTGTATTGCGTGCCGAGCGGATAGCGGTTGGCACCGACCGTTTGGCGCATATATTGGTTGGTGATGCCGATGAAGGCGGTGGCGGCGTTTTCATCGGTGATGAACTTGGCCGGGTTGCCGTAGGTGGACGCGGTCGAGTTCACGTAAACCGGGTGAACCTGGGCGCTGATGACAACGGCACCGCCGTGATCGAGCAGCTTGGTGGCTGCAAACTTGGTCACGTTCGTGCCGACCGGGGCGAAGACCTTGCTCAGGCCAACCTTGTTGTTCGGGGCCGCCATGCGAACGGTCGAACCGCCATGGATCGGGGCCGAGGTGATGTGGATGTTCGTGGCCGTCTTGACGGCGGCAACGTCGGAACTCTTGACGACGATGGACTTCGTTTCGGCTTGAGCCGCGCCAACGAAGGCGAACAATGCGATCGGCGCAACGGCCATATAAGCTGCGAATTTCATTCTTCGGATCCCCTGAAGGTGACAGAAAAAGTCATAGCAGACCAATTTGTTTTGCCCGATTAGACCGAACATTTTTCCACAAACTGTTTATCTGCTCGCCTTGACAAAACAAACTTGCCGCTAAAAACCAGTCTTTGCAAGTTAAAAATTAAAAAAAATGCAATTAATTTTATATATTCTGGTAATTATCGTTAATTGGTTAATATTAATGTGTATAAAAATCCCATATCTGAGAAGATTAATTTAAATTTTTTTTCCTATAATTTATACTGTCCATAAAATTGAATTCATGTATTTTGATTGTCTAATTAAATTATTGTGATTATTTATTTGCGTTTTCTTTTATTCGACCCGAGAAAAAACATATAAAATTTTCTTATTTTACATGTATCAGACATCGAAAACCTCCTGATGATCGCCTGCGCCTTCTCTTGTAATCGAGGGATGGCTTGGCGATGAAAAAGGGAGAAACCATCAAGGTAGAACTCGATTTCGATGTATCTTGAAAGCGAAATTATGATTTGGCAATAAATAATTGCATCCAACCGAAAAAATGATAACACACTGGAAAACAACATTCTTTCCGGGAAAATGATTGGAGGAATTGACCGACAATCCCGCCGGATATGCGCGGGAAGGCGGGTAGATTTATCAATCCTCATTGGTAAAAACACCGAAAAAAGAAGAATTACTTCACATCTATATTATTTGAATTTTATATATTAAAAATATTAAAACTAATTTAACTATAAATTAAAAAATATGCCCTTGAAACTAAACAAAATTTTAAAATTCTCTTCGGATCAGAATGGTATATGGTGATTATAAAAATTAGAATGATTAAAATTTTAAAAAAATGAGAAACAATCTTCAAATAGAGACGTATCTTTTCGGGTAAAAAAACGGTATCCTCGTGCGGTCCGATTGAATTGAAGGCAATGTATAAAGACTATATTTTAAACTTTTTTGTCTGGTGAGATGATCGATATCAGCAACGACGATAAAAAATGGGAGACTCGTCGGATTGCAAGAAAAAATGAGAATGATTATTTGTGTTGAGGCAAGATCCCGTTCTAAAAGCCGATGAACAAGAATGATGCGGCGGCCTGCGCGTGCACATCGCCCTGAGACAAGAGGGTGTCATGCCGGGGCCCAATAGTGTAGCGTCGGTAAAGAGGATCGGCAAAATCCGGTTTCATCGGTCACACGGGTGTTTCAATGCGATGGCCAAAGATTAAAATTGCGGCACGTCTGACAATTGGATTTATGTTGCTCGCCGGCTTGACCTTGGCGGCAAGCGGGCTTGCTTTTCTGTCTTTTCAGCAATTCCGACAAGAACTTGACACGATTTCACGCAGCAATCTGCCGATCATGTCGATTGCCGCCCATTTGTCGGAACAGGCCCAATCGATCGTGGCGAATGCCCCACAATTGGCCGTGGCTGATAGTCAATTCACCCGAACCACGTTGATGCTGCGCATTGCCGACCAAATTTTGGTTCTTGATGAATATATTAAAAAACTAAAAGAAAAAGGCATTGCGGAGGACCGATTTGATACGTTGGTTCAATTGCGCGGTAGTCTCTTCAATAATCTATCCAATTTGAACGACATCGTTGAAAGCAAGCTTGAACTCGACCGCCGGACCAATACGACGTTTCAAAATCTTTTGGGCCTGCTCGCCGATTTGCGGCGTCTTCAAGTCATGATGGGCGACAGGGTTGCCCCAACCTTAAGTGCGCGCATGAGCGAACTGCCGCGCAATTTCATAGCGCAAAATGCGCTGTCTGAATTTGCTGCGAGTTTCGATCAAGAAATTGCCCAGGATCGTCTCAATCAAGCCTGGGTCTCGAATGCCGAACAAACCATCACGGCCATGTTCGGCACGTTCGGCATCAGTTTGAGCGGGGCGCTTGATGCAACGCGCAAGGAAATCGAAGTGCGTCTCGTCGATGGCGATCGGCTGTTGACCCATCTGACGCCGACAATTCTCGAACAAGCCCTGACGATCCAAACGGGTTTGCGGGAGATAACATTGGGCGAAGACGGCTTGATCGCGACCCACAGCCGTGTTTTGTCGACCCAGCGCCTGATTCAGGAAGCGCTTGCAACCAACAAGGTTTTTGCCGATCGGTTTGATTCGACGGCGGCGAAAGTCTCGTACGATATTGAAGCCGATGTGCTGAAAACCTCGGCGGATGTGACCGAACTGACCCAGCGTCAAACATGGGTGGTCACGGCGATCGCCGTTGCCTGTATCGTGTTTTCGGCCCTCATTCTCTTTCAAATCCGCCGACAGGTTATCCTGCGCCTGCGCCGCCTGCAGGAAACGATGCGGGCCTTTGCCAATGGCGCACGCTCGCCCATCGACACGACCGGCAATGATGAATTGTCCGATATGGCCGAAGCGCTGGAATTCTTTGTGACCACGATTTCCGAGCGCGAAGCCGCCCTTGCCGCCAGTGAGAGCAGACAGCGTTCCGTGACCGATAATTTACCCGGTGCCGTTTTTCGCATGGAACGAGACGATGACGGCCATGTGGCCTTGACCTATATCAGTCCGGGCGTGCAACCCTTGGTCAATATCTCGCCCAGCCGCCTGGTCAGCCACCCGGCGGGGGCGTTGGCCTTGGTACCCGAATCAGAGCAGGTTCGGTTTCAAACCGCGATCGATCAATCGGCGCGCGAGAAAACCCGTTTCTTTTTTGAATGCGCCAGTCCGAAATCAGGCCCCGATGGGCAATTGCGATGGATCCGCTTCATGTCTTTCCCGCGCCCTGCCGATGCCGGTCGCATCGTTTGGGACGGTTTGATGCTTGATTCGACGGAATGGAAACAGGCCGATCTCGCCAAACGCGCCTTCGTATCGACCGTAAGCCATGAATTGCGCACCCCTTTGACCTCGATTCAAGGATCCTTGGGGCTCGTTGCCGGGGGGGCCATGGGGGTGCTGCCCGAGGCGGCGCGTCGTCTCATCGATATCGCCAACAGCAATTGCCAACGTCTCACCCGTCTTATCAACGATATTCTCGACATTGAAAAAATTGAATTGGGCCATATGGATTTCGTCCTGACCCGTCAGGCGGTGGCGCCGCTGCTTCATCAGGCGATCGAGGCCAATCGCGGTTTCGGCGTGCCGCGTAACGTGCGTCTCAGCCTGCGCGAGCCCGTGCCTGAGATCGAGGTCATGGTCGATAGCGATCGGTTCATTCAGGTGATGACGAATTTGATTTCGAACGCGGTCAAATATTCCCCGGTCGGCGGCGAGGTCGTGATTGCTGCCAATTTGGGCAAGTTCGGCGTGCAGATCGTGGTCATCGATCATGGGACCGGGATTCCGGCGGCGTTCAGGCCCCATGTCTTCGAACGGTTTACCCAAGCCGACAGCTCCGACCGGCGCGCCAAAGGGGGAACCGGGCTCGGCCTCAGTATCGCCCATGCCATCGTCGAACGGTTCGGCGGGAAAATCGGGTTCGAAACCGAAGAAAATGTCGGCACGACTTTCATCATCGACCTGCCGACCGCCCCGGTGGTAAAGAAACCGGAATCGCCGGCCTTGGTGATCTGCACGCCCGATCCGGCCTTGGCCCAGATGCTGCGCCAGTGTGCGCAAGGGCTCAACCTGCCGACCCTGTGGCTCTCGACCCTGTCTCAGGGTCTGGATTACGTGCCGGGTCATGGTATCCGTGCCCTCGTCCTCGATCCGGCATTGCCGGATGGCGATGGTTACGGATTGCTGCCGCTCTTGACCGATCCCGAGACGCCGGTCCTGATCATGGGGGCGCGTCGGGAGCGACAGGGCAATACCCGACAAACCTGGCATTTTTGCCCTAAACCCACCAATGTCGACGATCTTGAACGGTCGATCACCCAACTTCTATCGACGACGACGGATGCGAAGCCTGCCATTCTCCATGTCGAGGATGACGAGGATTTGGCATCGGTGGTGCAGTCGCTGATTGCCGATCGGGCTGATTTGGTCAAGGCCCATAGTCTTGAACAGGCGGAACGGGCCGTCTATCAGCGTCATTTTCAGTTGATCATTCTCGACTTGAAATTGCCGGACGGCGATGGTCAGAGTTTGATCAAATTTTTACCGGGATCGGGGCTGAACGAGACGACGCCGGTCCTGATTTTCACCGCCGAACAGCCTAAAAACGCCGAGATCCTTGAGCCGCATGCTTTGTTGATCAAGTCTGCCACCGATCATTTGGCGCTTCTGAGAAAAATTGAAGGTTTCCTCACTGAATCCATGCATCCTTAAGGGCGGCTGCTTGTCTGTGACCGGGGTGATTCAGTGAAAGAGAGGGGGGGGGGACGCAATGTCCGACACGGGGCAGTTACAGCAGATTCTTTATGTGGATGACGAGGCGGATATCCGCGAAGTTGCCCAATTGGCGCTTGAATTGATCGGCGGCTATACGGTGCGGATTTATGAATCGGGAGAAGAGGCGCTGGCTGGGCTTGCCGATTTTACGCCGGATCTCATTCTGTTGGACGTGATGATGCCCCGGATGGACGGGCCCCAGACGTTTCGGGCCCTGCGCAAACAACCGCATCTTGCGCGCGTTCCGGTGGTTTTCTTTACAGCGAAGGCCCAAGCCAATGAGTTGGCCGATTTGATGGCCCTTGGGGCGGCGGCAGTCTTGGCGAAACCGTTCGATCCGATGACGATCGCGCAAACATTGAAAGGGATCTGGGACCGGCATCATGGCCGAACAGACTGATCGCCTGCATCAGCAGATAGCCCGGCTACGCGCCCGGTTTATTGCCGATCTTCCTCAAAAGCGCATTCGGCTGATGGCCCTTTGGCAGGGACTCGAACGGTCCTGGGCATCGGATGCTGCCATGGATCTCTATTCTTTGGTGCATGGCTTGAAGGGAACCGCCGGAACGTTTGGGTTTCATACGCTCTGCGATGCGATGACCGCCCTCGATGATCATTTGGTGCGGTGCCGGGGGCTGAACCGGTTGCCGACGGCGGCCGCTATGACGGTTATGATCAATAGGGCGCGGGCGGCGATCACCCATCTCCTGTCCGATCCGACCGAACCCACGCCGCCTGTGCGGCTAAAGACGGTGTTGGTGGCGGGCGAGGATGCAGACGCGCGCGCGCGCGCCGCCGAGATGCTGCGCAGTTTCGGCTTTCAGGTAACGGATGCGGCGACCCTTGGCGATGCCCTGGCCGATAGTCACGGGATGCCGCCCGATGGGTTGGTTTTGTTGCGGGATTTTAGCGCGCATAAGCGACAAGAATGGGACGGTTCGCTCAGTCCGGGACGGATCTTCGTGGAAGATGAGGCCGGCATCGATGGCGTGGTCGCCCAGATCATGGGCTGCATCAGCCCATCGGTACCCCCACCTTGGCATCTTTTCATTCTGTCGGACCCGATGGATGAGCCATCCGTGCGTCTGCAAGAGGCGGTCGAAGCGGCGGGTGGGATCGCCCATTGCGTCCCCGATCCTGCGGCGGGTGCCGCTTTGTTGGATCTCGTCGAGCCGGATTTGATCGTGGCGGCCGCCGATCGCCCGACAGCATGGGTTCAGGGCCGCCCGGTAGAGCCGATGGGTATTCCGGGGCCGATCATCGCTTTAGCGAAAGCGATGGCCGATCGGCATCGTCTTGCGGCATTGGAGCCAGTTACGGGGGTCCTGACCGGGGCGGGGCTTCAGGCGGCGCTTAGGGCCAAAGGGGCTGTATCCGGGGCTGAGGCGGTCGTTCTTGCCGTCGCGATCGTCGACGGGGTGGATGATCGTGCGATGCCTTCCAGCGCAAGGGCGACACTGATGCGGCGCGTGGCGAACCTCTTGCGTCTGCGCTTGCGACCCATGCCGATGGTGGCAGCCCTCGGCGAGGGTGTTTTTTATGTTTGGCAGTCCGGGCAAAGCCTCGATGGGCTGGGCGAGGGCCTGGATCGTGCGGCCAAGGGGTTCAAGCCGCTGACGCAAATCGATGGTGTCTCCTATCCGGTCGATCTGCGGGTTGCGGTGGCCCCCGTCGATCATGCCGTCGTGACGGCGGGCGATTGGCCGAGCCTGACCCGACAGATTCTGGCCCATTGCCCGGATCGTGACGGGCAGGACGCATCTCATGAGCGGACTTGAGGGGGGCGGGCGGTTTGCCGGTGCATAGCAAGAGGGCGGTGTGATGGTCGTCCTTTTACGGCTGGTTTGTGTTACGATGCCGCCTTGGGGATTGTTCAATTTTTTCTGACCGGTTGGCGTGCGCGTGAAATTGCCTAAACTCGATCATCTCGATGTCAAAATACTGATCGCCTTGCAGCGTCACGGTCGGATGACGAACCAGCGTCTGTCGGAACTGATCGGCCTTTCGGCCCGCCCCTGTTTGGAACGGGTGCGCAGGCTTGAGGAAGGCGGCTTCATTCGCCAATATCTGGCCTTGCTCAATCTCGAACGATTGCCGGATTGCGTCGAGGCTTTTGCGGAAATCACGCTGAAGAGTCAGGCAACCGCCTCGCTTGCGGTTTTCGAACGGCGTCTTGCCGCGTGCCCGGAAGTCGTCGAATGCCATCTGGTTGGAGGGGCCTTTGATTATTTGGCCCATATCGTTTGTTCAGACCTCGACCGCTACAATGCCCTGACGACTGAATGGATCGACGACCCGGATCTACCGGTCGGGCGGATCGTATCGCATTTCGTGATGAAGACAGTGCGTCCCTTCGCGGGATATCCGCTCGACGGGGTGTCGGCCCTGATTACGCCGACGGAAAACAAAGGCTAGCCAGGACTGACCCCTAGGCTGAATGCGCCGTTGCGCCCAAGGCGTGCGGCGCAGGTGAAATCGATAAGCCGACCAACTTGATGGAAAATCAAAATGCTAGGCGGCGTTCGAAGAACTGTGGGACTTCGGGCGAACATAGGCGAGGGCTGCGTGTTCCGCGCAATAGGGCTTGTTTGGCAACGCCCGCTCGCCGCAGAAATGAAATCCCTTTTCACCGGGGTGGCCAATGGGCCAGGAACAGGTCGGACCCGACATTTCGACCACTTTCGATGCCGATTTCTGGCGGGGACGCCCCGTCAACTTGACCGGCGACGGGCGCGGGGTCAGGGCCAACCGATGGGCCTTGCCGACGACGGAATTTTTTGTCACGCCCAACCGACGGCCAATTTCAGCCGTGGAGAGACCTTCGGCCCATAATTGGGCCAGTGCCTCGATACGCTCTTGCGTCCAGACGGTATCCATCAAGTCCCCACCGAAAAAGGTAAAGAGGGAAGTCTGCAATCGGACAAATATATAACAGATTCTTGGCGGAATGCAAGATATTCATCGAACTTTAAAAAAAATATTCATAATATCATGTGGTTGGACAATAATGATCCGGGCCGATATCGAGGTGAATATGGTCATGATGTTGGGCGTTCGTATCCGGTGTCAGAACAACGGAAAAATATCGACAGGCAGAACGGGCAATTTCATGTAAAAACTCGCTCTTTTTTCCAGGGATTTTCCAATCCTGGACAATACTCACGCGCGTACCATCGGCCAATATTATGTTAGAAAGATCGATTGCAGCACCGAACGCATGGCGGCTCAGGCGGTTGCTTCTTTTACCGTTTTCCGTTCTGCAGGCATACCCGCCAAGATTCGTGATCTGGGCAATGGTCTGATGAAAAAAGCGTCGGGCGAGCGGGATGAGGACGGCCTCTTCAAACGCCAACAATCGCGTCGCAACCGCACAGGACAGGGTGGCAGGAGGGGTGATCGGCACTCCAAGACGCGTAACCGTGATCGGTTGGTCGATCCCGCAGCCTGTGACGGGGCTGGCGCGTGGGATCTCGGGGCCCGGTAAGGTGGCGGCGACATCCAGTCGCGAAAGCAGGGGGCATGCGCCCCCGACGGCGGCGATCGGGGGCAGAGGGGGTGGTGCGACAGGCGGCGGTGCGGCACAGCCTGCCACGACCAGCACCAATAAGAAGGCAAAACGGCTGCTATGCATGGCTGTTACTTGAGAGGCGGCTGTGAAGCCTGTATCTGACCCATGAAGGGCGATCAGACGAGAGGCCCGCCCACAAGGAGAGATCGGCATGGGTGACGGTGTGCGGTTGTCGTCGGATCAAAAAGCATGGTTTCGCGGCAAACGGGTTCTGATTCTGGGCGGGGCCGGTTTTATCGGTTCGACCCTGGCGCATCTGTTGGCCCCTTCGGGGGCGCATCTGACGCTTCTCGACGGGTATTTGGCCGACAGTGGGGCGAACCCGGCCAATCTTGCGGGCCTTGCCGGATCGGTTTCTGTGATCCGGCGGTGCTTGAGCTTTGACGATGGCGGGTATGACGACCTGGTCAAGGATCAGGATGTCATCGTCAATCTGGCGGCCCAGGTCGGGCATCAGGCCTCGATGGCGGCGCCGCAGGTCGATCTGGCGTATAACGTGGCTGTCCCGCTTGCGATCCTGGAAGCGTGCAGGCGCGCCAATCCCAAGGCCATTCTTCTTTTTGCCTCGACCCGGCAAGTCTATGGCCGTCCCGATTATCTGCCGGTCGATGAACGCCACCCCCTGCGGCCCGTCGATGTAAACGGCATTCATAAAATAGCGGCGGAGTCCCATCATCGGCTTTATCACCAGGTTTATGGGTTGAAAACCGTCAGCCTGCGCCTCACCAATGTCTATGGTCCCCGCCTCAGAATCAAGGATGCCCGGCAGACTTTTCTGGGGATCTGGCTGAGGTGCCTGATCGAAGACCGACCGATCGAACTTTGGGGCGGGGCGCAGCGGCGCGATCTTGCCTATGTCGACGACGTAGCCCATGCCCTGGTCGCGGCGATCATGACCCCGGCGCTGCAAGGCGGCGTCTACAATATCGGTGCCGATGACGTCATCAGTCTTGCGGATTTGGCTGATCTGTTGATCCGGGTGGCGGGCAAGGGCACGGTTGCACGGCATGAATTTCCACCGGAACGGGCCAAGATCGATATTGGTGATTACTGGACCGACGATCGCGCCTTTCGCGCCCTGACAGGGTGGGCCCCGACGGTCGATCTGGCCAGCGGGCTTGCCCGGTCGCTCGCCTATTGTCGCGCATATTGGGCGGATTATCTCTGACCCGCAAGAGGAGTAGGGCAATGGATGAGATCCTTCAGATGGACCCCGGTGCCGGGTATCGGGCGGCTCGCCTCGCAATCGATGCGGCCATCGCCCGGGTTCTGGCCAGCGGTTGGTATATTCAGGGCCCGGAAGTATCCGGGTTCGAAACCGCCTTCGCGCGTTTTTTGGGTTTGGATGCGGCGGCCGGGGTCGCCAATGGCACCGATGCCCTGATTCTAGCCTTGAAGGCGGCCGGGATCGGGCCCGGCGACCGGGTGGCGACGGTCGCGCACACGGCGGTTGCGACCGTGACGGCGATCGTCTTGGCCGGGGCGGAACCGGTTCTCGTCGATATCGAACCGGGCGGGTTCGCCATGGACCCAGTATCGTTGCAGCGCACCTTGGCGCAGGTGCCGGGGGTGCGCGCCGTGGTGCCCGTGCATCTTTACGGCATTCCGGCCAACATCACGGATATCCTGGCCGTGGCGGCCCAGTATGGGGCGCTTGTGATCGAAGATTGCGCCCAGGCCCATGGCGCGCAGGTCGGGGCGGCGGCGGTCGGCAGTTTCGGGGTCGCCGGATCGTTCAGTTTTTATCCGACCAAGAATCTGGGGGCCTTGGGCGATGGCGGCATGGTGGTAAGCCCGGATACCGCCTTGATCGAGCGGGTCAGGATCTTGCGGGAATATGGCTGGAAAAGCCGCTATGTCAGTGCCGTCGAAGGCATGAATTCCCGGTTGGACGCGATACAAGCGGCGATCTTGTCGGCCCGCCTGCCCGGTCTTGCCGCCGACAATGCGCGCCGATGCGCGATTGCGGCGCGCTATGACGCGGGGCTTGCCGATCTGCCCCTGGTTCTGCCTAGGGTCCCGCCCGGCACCACGCCCGTCTGGCACCAATATGTCATCCGCAGCCAAAATCGCGACGGCCTGCGCGCGCATCTGGCGGCGGCCGGGATCGGCACGAATATCCATTATCCGGTGCCGATCCACCGCCAACCGGCTTATGCGGGCCGCCTCATCGCCGATCCCGCCGGTCTGGGTCTGACCGAGGCGGCGGCCGGGGAAATCCTCAGCCTGCCGCTCTATCCGCAATTGCCCGACCGATCGGTCGATCGGGTCATCGCGGTCATCAAGGGTTTTTTTGCCTGAGCCATTCGTCAAATAACGCGTTTAGCAAGGTCTCGATCTCATTGGATCGCGATCCTGCTCAATCCGATTTTAGTCTAAATCCGGGTTTAGTCTAGATCCGGGTTTCAAGGGTGGTGTTGGATAAAAGGCTGGTCTTGAAGCCGTGGCTTTGCAATTTTTCCATGATGAGCGACACATGCTCGCCGTCGCGGGTTTCGCAAACCACGTCGAGATCGGCCAGTTTCAAGGGCACGTCGTTGAACAGCCGTTGATGGAAAATCTCGATGATGTTGCCGCCCAGATCCCCGATGATCCGGGCGACCTTGGCCAAGGCCCCCGGCGCATCGGTGATTTCGGCCCGCAGCCGCACCAGCCGCCCGCTGCGCACCATGCCCCGCATCAGGACCGATGATAGGATGCGCGCGTCGATATTGCCGCCGCACAGCACGATGCCGATCTTTTTGCCGTGAAATTTCGCGCCATGGGCGAGGATGGCGGCCAGCCCCGCCGCCCCCGCCCCCTCGGCGACCAGTTTTTGCTGCGTCACCAAGAGTTCGATCGCCCGTTCGAGATGATCCTCATCGACAAGGACGATGTCGTCGACCAGGGATTGGACCAGGGCCTGGGTCATGTGGCCCGGTTCCCTGACAGCAATGCCTTCGGCCACCGTTTGGCCGGAAACCGGGGCCGCAAGACCGCGCAGGGCATGATGCATCGATGGGAAATGGGTGGACTGCACGCCGACGATCTCGATCGCGGGTTTCATCGCCTTGGCCGCGACGGCGCAGCCCGCAATCATACCCCCGCCGCCGACGGGAATCACCAACACATCGAGATCCGGATCGTCGTCCAACATTTCGATGGCGAGCGTGCCTTGGCCCGCGATGATGTGGAAATCGTCGTACGGATGGACGAAGACGCGGCCTTCGGCCTCGGCAAGGCGTCGGGCCTCGCCGCGCGCCTCGGCAATCGTCTCGCCGCGCAAGAGGACGCGGGCGCCATAGGCCGCGGTCCGTTCGATCTTGGTGAAGGGCGTTCCTTCGGGCATGACGATCGTGGCCCCGATGCCGAGGCGCATCGCGTGATAGGCGACACCTTGGGCGTGATTGCCGGCCGACATGGCGATGACGCCGCGCGCGCGTTCTTGCGGGGTGAGCGCCGTCAGCTTATGGAGGGCACCCCGCTCTTTGAACGAGCCGGTGCGCTGCATGGTTTCAAGCTTCAAGGTGATGTCGAGCCCCGTTTCGGCCTTGAGCGCCAGGGCCTTTACCGACGGGGTGCGGGCGACGAGGCCCTTGATCACGTCTTGGGCATGGCGGATATCGTCGAACGAGGGCAAAACAAAATCGGGTTTCGTCATGGGGGAGGCACCAAAGTAAGAGGATCGCCTTTGACGAGATGCGGCAGTCGCAGCCATTCAAAGGCACGCCATTGGGGCAAGAGATCGGCATAATGGGGGGACAAAAGCTGAGCCGATTGCCCGGAGGCGATCATGAAGACGGAACGATCAGGATCGCTCAGATCCAAGAGACTGCGCACGCCCGTACCATAAAGGTCGAGGCGCGGATTGACCGGGTTTGCAACCGAAAGACCGCCCGGAATGCCCGGTTCTATCTCGTCATCCGGGTCCTGATTGGCTTCGAACAGAAACCCGATGAAGGGCAGATGCGACAGGGCCGGATGGGTGAAGCGCGTCCGGTGGGTCGTCTCGATCTGCCACGCATCCATGGATTGACCCTGGCGGGCGGTCAATTCATCGAGCGCGTCGTTCAAGGATAGCCGGATGAGATCGTTGCAGGTTTCCAGTTCCTGGGTCGCGGTTTGGTCGCACCATTGGGGGTATTTGGTCAAAACCTCGCGCACGAATCCCGGATTGAGGCGGCGATACTCGGGAAACAGCGCCCCCAATTCGTCGGCATAGATCCGTTGGTCGAGATATTTTAGCCATGTGACAAACAAGGCGGCTTCGGGGCGATCGGGCCGGATGATCCGGTCCCAGGTGCCGAGCAAGGCATAGGCGGCCCGTTGGCGATTATCCTGGGGCGGCACGGCCAGCAGCAGCGGGATGAGGGCCGTCGCCGTAGCGGATGGGGTCTCGCGCAACGGGGCGAGGTTCTGTTTGGCGGTGGGGGGGCTTGCAACCAGGGCCCGCGCAGCACGCTCGGTATTGGTGGCCGGCGACGGGGTCGTGCGCTCGCCATTCGGGCCCATGTCGGTCAATTTCGCTTCCGGCTTCGCTTCCGGCGACAGGGTGATCTGACCGTCGGGTGGGTCGATGACCGGTACTTGGCGGCTTGTCGGCGTGATCAAGGTCCAGTCGAAGGCCCCCGTGCGGCCCGGAACGGGGGCCCGTCCGTCGCCGCCCGCGCGCACCGGCACGGCACCCAGTACGAGACTGCCGATTGTGCCGCTGCGTTCTGCGAACAGGAGGGTAAGGGGTGGGGCAAGATAGGAATCGGCGGCCCTGACCGCCTCGCCCCACGTCCCGGACAGACTGAGCCGCCAGAGCGCCTCGGCGGAATCGTCGCGATCGGCCAGGAAAACCGCCTGCAAGGCGACGAGATAGGGTGATTTTTCTTTGCCGATCGAGATGGCGTCCGACAAAACGGGACCATGTCGGGTGCGCCGCATGGTGATCCGTTCGGGGTCGGTCTGACCCCGGATCAGAATAGTTTCGACCCGGGTTTCAAACGGTTTGCTGCCATCGGGGGTCAAATACCGGGTGGGATCGGCCGGGTCGATTTCTTCGATGAACAAATCTTCGACGTCGCGCCGGATCGGGGTTGCAATCCAGGCCGCCTGGGCGTTGTAACCTGTGAGGGTAAACGGGGTCCCCGCAAGCGTGCTGCCCGCCACGGAAAGACCGGGTGCATCCATCCGCGCCAAATACCAGATGCCGGGTCCGTTCGCGTCGAGTTTCGGCGTGCGACCGATGAGCGGGTGACCCGTGGCGCTATGGGCACCATCGACCATCCAGGCCGTATCGACGGGCAAGGGCCCGACGAGCGGCTTTAGACCGGCCAACAACCGATCGAACGGCACGTCGCGATAAAGCTCGTTCAACGGGGCGAGCGGGGCCAGACTGTCCGGGCCGGATGCCGGGAAGAGTTGGTCCAATTGTTCGGGTGACAGGCGTGCGGAGAGGCGGGCGCGCAGCATTTCTTGGCGATAATTGCCGGAGAGTTCAAAAGCGAGCAGTTTGGCGATCTTGAGCGTATCGGCCGGACGCCAGGGTTCGGGATGATAGGAGAGCAGGCTGAATTCGAGCGGTAAGGGGCGGACGGTCGCGATGAAGCCATTGACCCCGGCGCTATAGGCGTCGAGAACCGCGCGAAATTCGGGCGTGAGGGTTGCCTCGGCTGCTTCGGCATGGCGGGACAGGGACAAGGCCCGCATCTCGCGGTCGAGGGGAAGGGTGCCCGGCCCCATGATTTCAGACAGACGCCCGTCGCTCGCCCGCCGTTGCAGGTCCATTTGAAACAGACGATCCTGGGCATGGGCAAAGCCGAGCGCATAATAAGCATCGAGCGGCGTTTCCGCCTTGATCGTGACGACGCCTTTGCCGTCGCGATAGAGATCGACCTTATGCCGTATCCCGGAAAGGACGATCGTGCCCGTGGTGCGGGGCAGGGTGAGACGCCCGGCGTAAAGGACGCCAAGCGACAGCAGGGCAGCAAACAAAAACAACAGGAAGAGCCGCCGCCACCGTCGCCACCGATGCATTTTGCGGCGTGATTGTGCGGCCATGGGCTGATCCAAAGACGATGCTCCTTGTTTGCGGCGATCGGAGGTTTGCGGCGATCAGGGGCGGGCTTGGGTCCGGTTTGGGCCTCGTGCCGATCTTGTCTCAAGACCGGCACGAGGCCCAGCGGAACCTTAACCCATATTGAGGATGATCGTCTTCTTATGGGTGAAATGTTCCAGCATCGATTCCAAGGTCGCTTCTTTACCGAGACCGGACGTCTTCACGCCGCCATAGGACATGTTGGGTTGCACCACCATGTTCTGATTGACCTGGACCACGCCGGTTTCAAGCCGTTGGGCGGCATCGAGCGCGGTCTTGAGGTCGCGGGTCCAGATCGTGGCGGCAAGACCGTATTCCGTGTCGTTCGCGGCTGCGATCACGGCTTCGTAATCGTCGAAGGCGATGAGGGCCGTCACGGGGCCGAAAATTTCTTCGCGGCAAACCCGTGCATCATTGGTAAGCCCGGTGAAAATCACCGGACGAACATAGAATCCCTTGGCAAGGGCGGGATCGGTCGGCAGGGCCGAGCAGCGATGGGCCGTGCCGCCTTCGGATTCGCCAAGGGCGATATAGCGGTTCACCTTGGTGAATTGTTCGGTCGAGATGATGGTGCCGATATCGGTCTTCTCGTCGAGCGGGTCGCCCATCACCATGGCATCGACCGCCGCCTTCAGTTTGGCGAGGAAGGCATCGTGGAGCGAGCGGTGCACGAAAATGCGCGAGGCGGCGGTACAGCTTTGCCCCTGACGGGTAAAGCGCATGCCCGTGATGGCCCCGGCCACCGCCCGGTCGAGATCGGCATCGCCCATGACGATCATCGGGCTTTTGCCGCCCAGTTCAAGGGTGACGGGGATCAGTTTTTCAGCCGCCGTGCGGTAGACGATCCGCCCGGTTTCGACCGAACCGGTGAAGGTGACTTTCTTGACATGCGGATGGGCGACGAGCGGTGCCCCGGCCCCCGGCCCGTCGCCGGAGATGATGTTGAGCACGCCCGGCGGCAGAATCGTATTCATGATCTGGCAGGCGCGCAGGACAGCAAAGGGCGCTTCTTCGGCGGACTTCACCACGACCGTATTGCCGGCCACCATGGCGGGTGCAATTTTAAGCGCCATCAGCATCAACGGCACGTTCCACGGAATGATCGCTCCCACCACGCCCAGCGGTTCGCGCAGGGTAAAGGTGAAGGAATCGGTCTTGAACGGCACGCTTTCGCCCTTGATCTCACCGCCGAGCCCGCCGAAGAACGTGAACGCGTCGGCCAAAACCCCGGCCTCGACCCGGCTTTCGGTCCGCAGCGCCTTACCGGTTTCAAGGGCGACGAGGCGCGCGATTTCTTCGCTATGCTCGTTCAATTTACGCCCGCATTCGGCGACGAGGCGACCCCGTTCGCGCGGATGGATCTTGGCCCAGGCTTTTTGCGCCGTTACGGCGGCCTTGACGGCGCGATCGACATCGGTGGCGTCGCCGTCGGCGGCCTGTGCGATTTCAACGCCGGTCGCCGGGTTCACGATCGGGAAGGTGCGCCCGCCCGCAGCGGGGCAGAGGACGCCGTCGATCAACAGTGCGTTCGATAAGTTCTTGGCAAGGGCGTGGGGGGCGAGAACCGGGGTCAATGCAGAGGCGCTCATAACGGCATCCTTGTAGGAATAACGACGGGGAATAAGGACGGGGACAAAAAATGGCGGGCGCTCAAACGATAGCGCGCCCGATCGGATCGGGAAAGACCGACGGCCGGTCCCACCCGATCGCCCAAGGCGCGCAAGGACGGGTCAGGCGCGCCCGAGTTCCGCCCCGAATTCTGCTAAGATCCGGGCCCGATCGCCGTCGAGAGCCGGGGCGGGGGACCGGGTGGGCGGATCGTCGAATCCGCTGATCTTCAAGGGATTGCCCGAGACGCGCAAGCTTCCCATGACGGGGTCGTCGATCGTGACCACCATGTTTCTGGCCGCCACTTGCGGATGGTCCAGAGCCTGATCGATGCTGTTGATCGGGCCGCAGGGGATCCCCGCCGCATCGAGATGCGCCACCCAATGGGCGCGCGGCTCGGTCGTCAGCACCGCTTCGAGGAGGGCGACCAGTTCGCCAATATTCTGACCACGCAAGTCGTTGGTGATAAAACGCGGATCCTCGGCCAGATGGGCAAGACCGAGGGCCTTCACCAGTTTCACGAACAGGGAATCGTTGCCGGCTGCGATGATCAATTGACCGTCGGCGGTTGCGAGTGCCTGAAACGGGGTGATGGATGGGTGACGCACGCCGAGCGGGCCCGGCACCTGCCCTGTCGATGTGTAGCGCACCACGGCATTTTCCAGCAACGCGATCTGGCAATCGAGCATGCCGATATCGATCTTGGTGGCCTCCCCCGTCATGGCACGGTGATAGAGGGCGGCGTTGATCGCAACCGACGTATAGAGCCCGGCCCCGACATCGCCGATCGAAATGCCGACACGGGCGGGCAATTGACCCGGATGACCGTTGATGCTCATGATGCCGCCCACCCCTTGGACGACCATGTCATAGGCGGGATATTCGCGGTAGGGGCCTGTATGGCCGAACCCGGAGGCGGCGGCATAGATCAGGCGCGGATATTTCGCGTGCAGCACGTCCCAGCCATAACCCAGTTTTTCCATGGTGCCGGGGCGGAAATTTTCCACCACCAGATCGGCCTTGGCCAAAAGCGCATCGAGAATCGCCCGATCCTCGGGTTTCTTCAGATCGAGTGCGATGGATTCCTTGCCGCGATTGATCGAACTGAAATAGGCCGATTGCCCGTTGACGAAGGGGCCATAGGCTCTTGCATCATCCCCCGTACCGGGGGTTTCGACCTTGATCACGCGCGCCCCCAATTCAGCCAGCAGCATGGTTGCATAGGGGCCTGCCAGAATCCGGGACAGGTCGATGACGAGAATATCTTTGAGTGGGCCGTTACGATGCATCGCTCAGTCTCCAGCAGCAAGACAGGAAGAAGTCGGTCAGATCTCCCGCTTGGGGTCAGAAGGACATAGCGTATGCTGCAATGCGACGGCAACAGCCATGGAGAGCCTGGATTGGTCCTGGGGGCCCTGTTTTAGCGTGTCGAGACTTGACACCGATGGGATAGGCGTCAGGATCTGAACGCCGGATCAAGGGCAGGCACCGCGTCGCGGTCATGTCGTTTTCTAGGGAATTTTATGATGTCGTATTCTATGGAACAGATCCTTTGCCTGGGGGCGCACGGGTTTCATCCGATGGCCTATCAGCGCTGGCCCGGATCGGTGCCGACGGGACGGCCCACGATTTGCGTTCATGGCTTAACCCGCAACAGCCATGATTTCGACCGGCTGGCAGCGCATCTCTCTGCACGGGGCGGCCCCGTTTTGGCTGCCGATATGCCTGGACGCGGGGCCAGCCCCTGGTTGGAGCATAAGGCCGATTACGGCTATCCGACCTATATCGCGGATGTCGCCTGTCTCATCGCCTGTGAGCGGGCCGCACGGGGCGTCGAGACGGTCGATTATGTCGGCACCTCCATGGGCGGGATCATCGGCATGATGTTGGCGGCGCAAAAAAATTCGCCGATCCGCCGTATGGTTCTAAACGATGTCGGACCGTTCATCCCGGTGGCGTCCCTGAACCGGATTGCCGCTTATGTCGGCCGCGATCCGGTCTTTGCCGATGAAAGCGAACTCGAAGCCTATTTCCGGGCCGTCCACGCGCCGTTCGGCGCTTTGAGCGACGCCGATTGGCAGCACATGGCCCGCCATGGCGGCCGGGTTCTGCCCGACGGCAAGGTTGGGCTCGGCTATGATCCGGCGATCGGGGATGCGTTTGTCGGCAAGGAATTGACCGATATCGATCTGTGGTCGTTCTGGGACCGGATTACCTGCCCCGTGTTGGTGATCCGGGGGGCGCATTCCGATCTTCTCTTGGCCGAGACGGCGCAAGAAATGACGCGGCGCGGGCCGAAAGCGACCCTCGTCACCGTGCCCGACGCCGGACATGCCCCGGCCTTGATGGCGGCGGATCAAATCGCCGCGATTGCCGATTTCCTGGCGGCACCATGAGCGCGTGCGGTTCAGGGGACATCCCCCCTGAACCGATCTCGGATCGGGGATCGGCTGGTGCCCTGTGGTCTGGTTTGCGGGTGCTGCCCTTTCGCGAACGCCTGCCTTGGATCGGGGGCGATCTTCAGACGCTGCGCAATACGGTTTTGGCGCGATCCATCACGGATCTGCCGGGAACGGGAGAACGGTTCTGCCTGCCGCTTGACGGTGGGGATGCCCTGTCCGCCCGGTTGGATCGCGGCGACGGCGATCCGTCCCGCCCCTTGATCGTGTTGATCCACGGCTTGACCGGATCCGAGACGAGCCACTGCGTGATGTTGATGGCCCGCACGCTCTGTGATGCGGGTTATTCGGTGTTGCGTCTCAATCTGCGCGGGGCGGGGCCATCCCGGGCGACCTCTTGCGGCCATTACCATGCGGCGCGCACGGATGATTTGGCGGCGGCCCTTTCTGGGGTGCCGGGCGACCTCGTGCGGGCCGGGATCGTGCTGGTCGGGTTTTCCTTAGGGGCGAACCTCTCGATTCGGTTCATGGGCGAGCGCGGACAGCAGACGGGGGCCGTGCGCGGCGCCGTGGCGATTTCGCCGCCGCTCGATCTTGCCGCTGCCGCCGCGTGCCTGTTGCGACCGCGCAACCGGATCTATCACCGGTCCATGCTGCACGCAATGCAGCAGGAAGCGACGGCACCGGGTGCGGTTTTGGAACGGGGGGAACGGGCGGCCATTCTTCAAGCCCGCACGATCGTCGAATTCGACGATCGCTTCATCGCACCCCGCTATGGCTTTGCCGGGGCGCAAGATTATTACGCCAAGGCTTCGTGCGGTCCGGTTCTGGGCGGCATCCGCGTGCCGACTCTCGTGGTGCATGCCCAGAACGATCCCTGGATCCCCTTTGCGGCCTATCGGGCGATCCCGTGGGATCGGCTTTCTGCGGTGCACGCGATCTTACCGAAAGGGGGCGGGCATGTGGGGTTTCACGGTCGGGGCACCAATGTCCCCTGGACCACGCATATTGTTCTATCCTTTGTCGGCAGGCTCGCATAATCCTCATATCATCTTGTTCGGGGTCGGGGCGTGTGCCTTTCGACCCCGCAATCATCAATCGGAGGAACCCTTCTCATGGATTTCGCCCTGACGGAAGATCAGGCGGCCTTTCAGGAGACCGCGCGCCATTTTGCCCAGAACGATCTCTTGCCCCATGCTGCCCGCTGGGACGAGACGCATTTTTTCCCGGTCGAGACCCTAAGAGCGGCGGCGGCACTTGGTTTTGCCGGGATCTATGTCGGCGAGGATTATGGCGGCTCGGGGCTTACCCGGTTGGATGCAGCGTTGATTTTCGAGGAATTGTCCGCGGCCGACCCATCCACCGCCGCCTATGTGTCGATCCATAACATGGTCAGTTGGATGATCGATCGGTTCGGCACCGACGCCCAACGCGCGCGGTTCCTGCCCAGCTTGATGACCATGGACGTCTTGGCCAGTTATTGCCTGACGGAGCCCGGATCCGGGTCCGATGCGGCGTCGCTTTCGACGAAGGCGGTCCGCGACGGCGACCATTATGTCCTGAACGGATCGAAAGCCTTCATTTCCGGCGGCGGGGCGACGGATCTTTATGCCGTGATGGTGCGCACGGGCGGGCCTGGGGCTGCCGGCATCTCCTGCGTATTGGTGGACAAGAACACGCCGGGTCTGAGCTTCGGCAAGCAGGAACGCAAACTGGGTTGGCACAGTCAACCGACCTGTCAGGTGATTTTCGAGAATTGCCGGGTCCCGGTCGATCAGCGTCTCGGTGCCGAAGGCGACGGCTTCAAGATCGCGATGATGGGGCTCGATGGCGGTCGCATCAATATTGCCGCCTGTTCGCTCGGTGGGGCCAGGGCCTGCCTCGAGGCGGCGATCGCCTATACCAAGGAACGCAAGCAATTCGGCAAACGTCTCGCGGATTTTCAAGCCCTGCAATTCCGATTGGCCGATATGGCGACGGAATTGGAGGCGGCTCGTCTCTTGGTCCATCGTGCCGCGACCGCCCTCGATGCAAAATCGCCTGAGGCCTCGGGGCGGTGTGCGATGGCGAAACGCTATGCGACCGATGTCTGTTTCAAGATTTGCGACGAAGCCTTGCAGCTGCATGGCGGCTATGGTTACACGATGGATTATCCGGTCGAACGCTATCTGCGCGATCTGCGCGTCCATCGGATTCTGGAAGGCACCAACGAGGTGATGCGTCTCATTATCGCCCGGCGTCTTTTGGAATAGGGTTTCGCGCGCTTAATACCCACATAATATTCGCGCTTATTATAAGCGAGCTTTTAATTTTCCGTATAGGATCGATGATGACAGATGCGATGATCAAGTCGGCCGCGACGGTGGCGCCGGAAGTCTTGCCCGAAGTCTTAATTGAAAAAATGGGGTCGTTGGGGGTGATTACACTCAACCGGCCCAAGGCCCTTAATGCGCTGTCTCTGCCGATGATCGGCCTATTGGGAACGGCGATGCGCGATCTCGTGGCGGATGCGGGCGTGGGGGCCATTTTGATCCGGTCGACCAGCGAGAAGGCCTTTTGCGCGGGTGGCGACGTGCGGGCGATCGGGACTGCCCAGGGGGCGGCGGCCGATGGGGTGAAGCGGGCGTTTTTCGGCGATGAATATCGGGTGAATTACGCGATTGCACAGTGCCCAAAGCCGGTCATTGCGATCATGGACGGCATTACCATGGGCGGCGGCTGTGGGCTTGGGTTGCATGCTTCGCATCGTGTGGCGACGGAACGCACCGTCGTTGCGATGCCAGAAACCATGCTGGGTCTGTTTCCCGATGTCGGCGGCACCGCGTTTTTGAACGCCTTGCCGGGTGAGATGGGGCTTTATTTGGGGTTGACCGGCACGCGCCTTCGCGCGGCGGATTTGCTGGGTCTCGGCATGGCAACCCATCATGTGGCCTCCGCCCGTATTCCCGATCTCGTGGCGGCCCTTGCCGGGGTTGCGCTGTTGGATGCGCGCGAAGTCGGCGTCATTCTGGGGCTGCACCATCAACCCTCGGATCAGGAAATCGATGTTATCCATCGTCTCGACCGGATCAATCGGCTGTTTGCCGGTGCGACGATCGAGACGATCGTGGCGGCTCTCGATCAGGCCCCGGAACCCTGGGCGGTCGAGGCGGCGAAGGTCTTGCATAAGGCCTCGCCCACCAGTTTGAAACTGACCCTGCGGCAATTGCGCGAGGGGCGCGGCCTCGATCTTGAGACGATTTTTAAAGTTGAATATCGCTTGGCGGTGCGGGCGACGGCGGCTCATGATTTTCCAGAAGGGGTGCGGGCCATTCTGGTCGACAAGGATCATGCCCCGAAATGGCAGCCGCAGACGGTGTCCGGTGTCGATGACGCCTTCATCGACGGGTTCTTTCAGCCGTTTGCCGATCCGGCGCAAGAATGGCACAAAGCCTAACGGGTCCGGGCATCTCACAATCATGTAGAAGAACAGAAGAATAACGGTGGAGGAAGAGGATGGCATTGAAGATCGGGTTTTTAGGACTGGGCAATATGGGGCGCCCGATGGCGGACAATCTCGTGAAGGCGGGACATTGCGTCACCGGGTATGACGTTTCGGTTGCTGCCGTCGCGGCCTTTGCCGCTGCGGGCGGTCGGGGGGCGACCAACGCGGCCGAGGCGGCCCGGGACGCCGATATCGTGATCACCATGTTGCCCAATGGACCGTTGGTCCGGGCGGTCTATCAGCAGGCCGCTGGGGTGTTCGAAGGGGCGAAGGTTGGGGCATTGTTCATCGATTGCTCGACGATCGACGTGGATTCCGCCCGGGCCGTTGCCCGCGATGCCGAGGCGCGCGGGTTCGCCATGATCGATGCACCGGTGTCTGGTGGCACGGGCGGTGCCGCCGCCGGGACCTTGACCTTCATGGTCGGCGGATCGGACGCGGCGGTCCTGCGCGCGCGCCCTGTGTTGGAGGCGATGGGCAAGACGATCGTTCATTGCGGGGCGCCTGGCGCCGGGCAGGCGGCGAAGATCTGCAACAACATGGTATTGGGTATTACCATGACGGCTGTTTGCGAGGCGTTTGCGCTTGCGGAAAAACTGGGCCTCGACCCGCAGAAACTGTTCGATGTCAGTGCGAAATCATCGGGTCAATGTTGGGCGCTCACCAGCTATTGCCCGGTTCCGGGGCCCGTGCCGACCTCACCCGCCAACCGGGGCTATGCGCCTGGTTTCACGGTCGACATGATGTTGAAGGATCTGAAACTGGCCCAGCAGGCGGCCCAAAGTGCCGGGGCCAATACCCCGCTTGGAGCCAATGTAGCCGCACTCTATCAACTTTTGGCGACAAGTGGTGCGGGTGCAAAAGATTTTTCTGCAATGTTCCCGTATTTAGCGGGAAAAGACGGGAATTGATTCGATTCACTTAGTCGAAAATTAACGGCATTTCACTAGCCTAGTGGGGCGTTTTCCATAAAAAACGCGGGTCGGTGCTTGATTCTGCCTGTGCTTATCCTGTCGATTGATTGGATCCTGGCGCATGGGCGCAGAACACAGCACCGCCCGCGCAACAAAGAACGGGACCACCGGCATGAAAGAGTCGTATCTCAGCATGATTGCGCTGGTTGAGCGCCTGCACCGTCAGTTTCTGGAAGTGGTCCGCACAGAGCTTGATAGTCTTGGCATTCAGGACATCAATAACGTGCAGGGACTGATCCTCTTCAATATCGGTTCGGCGGAACTGACCGTGGGCGAACTGACCCTAAGGGGTTGTTATCTCGGCTCTAACGTGTCGTATAACGTCAAGAAGATGGTTGAAAACGGCTATCTCATTCAGGAACGCTCAACCCATGACCGGCGCTCCATCCGCGTGCGGCTCTCGCCCAAGGGGCTTGAATTATGCGGGAAATTGAATGAAATGCACGATCGTCACGTGGGCAGTCTGGCCCAATCGACGATCGACGTGCCGTCCATGAAGGAGTCGATCGTCACCTTGAACCGGCTCGACCGATTTTGGACCCAGATCGTCGATCGCGGCGTGCGCCCGCAACCGGCACAGCCGATGGCGCGGGCAACGGTTTCCGCCGCCTAGGCTGCCCGTGGTTCTTTCTCGTCGATCGTTTCCTGTCGATTACGCCTGTTTTGCGTCGACGACGCCGCGACGGATGGCTCTGGCGCGGGTGAAGCGATCGATCAACTGATCGCCTTCACCCCAGCGGATCGCCCGTTGCAGGGCAGATAAGTCTTCGGTCAGCCGTTGGAGCATTTCCAGCACGGCTTCGCGGTTGTTCAGAAAAATATCCCGCCACATGATCGGGTCCGATGCCGCGATCCGGGTGAAATCGCGGAAACCGCCGGCGGAAAATTTGATGACTTCCGCCTGAAGGCTTGCCTCAAGATCGACGGCGGTGCCGACGATCGTATAGGCGATGAGATGCGGCAGATGGGATGTGATCGCCAAGACCTTGTCGTGATGGTCGGGGGCCATGATTTCCACCATGCTGCCGATCCCGCGCCAGAGATCCGCAATCCGTTCCACCGCCGCCGGATCGGTTTCGGCTTGCGGGGTAAGGATCGTCCAACGGCCCTGGAAAAGATCGGCGAAACCATGGTCGGGACCGGACTTTTCCGTCCCAGCGATCGGATGGCCCGGCACGAAACAGACACCGGCGGGCAGATGGGGGGTAAGGTCGCGGATGACCGCCTGCTTTACCGATCCGACATCGGTCACGAGGGTGCCGGGGCAGAGATGGGGGGCGATCAGGGCCCCGATCGTCCCGATGGCGGCGACGGGGGTTGCGATCACGACGAGATCGACCCCGGCGATCGCTGCCGGATCGTCTGTGACCCGATCGGCCAAACCCAAGGCCGCAATCCTGGTCCGGGCGGCGGGATCGGCATCAAGGGCAATCAGCTCCTCGACCAGACCGCCCTGCTTTAAGGCGCGACCGAGCGAAGAACCGATCAAACCGTAGCCGATGATCGCAACCCGTTTGAACAGGATCGCGGTCATGAAGACGGTTGCGCCCTGAAATCCGTCAAAGCCGATACGGTTGCGCGCATTTCATCGGCGGTCCCGATACTGATCCGAAGATACTGCGGCAGACCATAGGCCCCGACCTTGCGCACGATGATGCCGTGCCGCTTTAGAAACTCGAACACGGCATTCGCATCGCGTCCGGGTTCTTCTGGAAATTTGACCAAGAGAAAGTTGCAGACGCTGGGCACGATCTCGAGGCCGATGGCGGCAAGGGCCGTTGCGGTCCAGTTCAACCAGATATCGTTATGGGCCCGGCAGGCATCGGTAAAGGCTACATCTTCCAAGGCGGCGACCGCGACGGCCTGGGCGAGCGTACTGACGTTGAAGGGACCGCGCAGACGGTTCAGGACATCGGCGATGGCGGGCGGACAATAGGCCCAACCGATGCGCATCCCCCCCAAAGCGTACATTTTCGAGAAGGTCCGGGTCATCACCGTATTGTCTGTGCGGCGGACCACGTCGATACCGGGCTCGTAATCGTCATGACCGACATATTCGGCATAGGCTGCATCGATGACGAGGATGACGCTGGACGGCAATCCGTCCCTAAGGCGGTTGATCTCGGCGGCGGAAATATAGGTGCCGGTCGGATTGTTCGGGTTGGCGATGAACACCATCTTAGTCCGGGGCGTCACCCCGGCGAGCAGCGCATCGACATCGGTATGCAGGTTGCGTTCGCGTACCTTAACCGGCGTTGCCCCAGCCCCATGGGCGGAAATCGGGTAAATTAGAAACCCGTGGTCGCTATAGAGCACCTCGTCGCCGGGCCCGGCATAGGCCTTGACCAGCAACATCAACAATTCATCGGACCCCGCCCCGCAGACGATCCGATCGGCCTCAAGCCCCCAATGCCGAGCAAGCGCTTGGCGCAGGGCCACGGCACCGCCATCGGGGTAGCGATGCATCAGCGGAGCATGGGTGGCAAGGGCCGCCATGGCCTTTGGGCTGGGACCGAGGGCACCCTCGTTAGAGGCCAATTTCATGACCGTCTCGAAACCGGGAATTTTTGATTCGCCGCCGACATAGGGGGCAATTTCCAAAATACCGGGGCGGGGAACGGGACTGGTCACGATGAACCTTTCTGAAAAAGAAAAACAGAGGGGCGGCTAAGGGGATGCGGCGTGCCCAGAGATGGGATCAGCATATCCGCCCAGATGATAGAACCGGTCAATCGGTTCTCCCAATTGTGCGGCGAGATCTGCAAGCCGTGCATCCCCCGGCGGGACTGGCCCCGCGATTTCGGCGAATGCAAGGCTGAGCCCTTCGCGCGACCAGAGTGAGAGCAGGCCGCACGCGAGGCCGGCCTGATTGAGACAGCCGAGCAAACGGGCCCGGCTGAGATCGCCGGGGACCTCGATACCGATGAAACTGCGGTCGAATCCGAGCGGGTCACGATTGCCGCGGGCAATGACCAGGACGTCGCGATCGCCGCGAGAATTGCCGCGACCGGCGAAAGGCAGGCGGGCCAAAACTCGAGGCGCCTGGGTGTCGCGTGACAAGAGATGACGCCACCATGGATCATCGTCATGGTCGAGCGGCATGGGCAGGACACCGATCGCCGCCGATTGGTCGTTGACGGACCGGATCACCTGACCGACCGTGCGATAGGCCGTCATCGGCACGCGCGAGCCGTAATAGTCCCGGGCGAGATCCCAGCCGTCCGGTTGTTCTTCCGGGGCAAAGCTTGCGACGGCGAACGGGGCCTGAAGGTGCGTGAGCGCACCGATCAACTCGCGCCAGATCCGGGCGACGACCAGGAACGGCAGGGGGCCGTGATGACGCGCCGCCAATCGGCGCAGGATCGCGGCCTCGCGCCCCGGATGCATGACGGGGGTGGCGGTTGCCCCTTTGCGGATTCCGATCTGTTCGACCACGGCGGCACGCGCCATCATGAGATCGTGCATCGCATCGTCGATCCGGTCGATTTCCCGGCGCAGTTCTTCAAGGCTGGTCATAGTCATCATGCTTGACGTATCGAATCCAGGGCCGCACTTGTCAATCCCGGTGCGCGGAAAACATCATATTCTTCAATGAGTGACGCGGCAAGGACACAGGTTGGTCGCGAAGAACAAATTTATCATTCGCGTTCAGGCGCGTTCAGGCGCGTTCAGGCGCCGGGGAATGGCCGGGATCGTTCAGAAATCGGTTGACACGCCGCCAGGACGCGCGAGAGATAGCGCACCCAAGGTTTCGAGGGTTCGCGCGCAATGTCGGACGATAAGAGGACCAAGAAAACGAGATACCCGATGGTGTGCGGGCGATGGCGGAATATTCACGATCGGCAGGAACGCGGATGATTGAGGCGGTGCATACCGGGGGGCGCGTTCTGGTCCTTGAGGAACCGCTCGTGCTTGATTGCGGGGTTGTTCTACCAAGAGTTGAGATTGCCTATCAGACCTATGGCACCCTCAACGCGGATCGCAGCAACGCGGTATTTGTTTGTCATGCCTTGACTGGCGACCATTTCGTCGCGGACCGGCACCCGATTACGGGCAAGCCCGGTTGGTGGACAAGTTTGGTGGGACCGGGGGCGATCATCGATACGGATCGGTATTTCGTGATCTGCTCCAATGTGCTGGGCGGCTGTCTCGGCACGACGGGTCCAAGTAGCGTCAACCCTGCGACAGGCCGGGTCTGGGGGCTCGATTTCCCGGTGATCACGATCGGCGACATGGTGCGTGCACAGGTGCGGCTCGTCGATCATCTCGGTATCGATCAGTTATTCTGCGTCATCGGCGGGTCGATGGGCGGCATGCAGGTCCTGGAATGGGCAACGCGCTATAAGGAACGTGTGTTCGCCGCTGTGCCGATCGCCACGGCCGCCCGACATTCCGCCCAGAACATCGCTTTTCACGAGGTCGGCCGCCAAGCGATCATGGCGGATCCCGATTGGCGGGGCGGTACCTATCTGGCCCATGGATTGAGGCCGGAACGGGGGCTTGCCGTCGCCCGTATGGCAGCCCATATCACCTACCTGTCCGAAACGGCCCTGCACCGTAAATTCGGACGCAATCTCCAGGATCGCAGCGGCGTTACCTACGGATTCGAGGCTGATTTCCAAGTTGAAAGCTATCTGCGCTATCAAGGGGCGAGCTTCGTCGAACGGTTTGATGCCAACGCCTATTTATATATAACCCGCGCTATGGATTATTTCGATCTCGCGGCCGAACATGGCGGCAGGCTTGCCGACGCGTTCACCGATACAAAGACACGGTTTTGCGTGATTTCCTTTACATCGGATTGGTTGTTTCCGACGAGCGAAAGTCGGGCGATCGTCCATGCCTTGAATGCGGTCGCGGGCAATGTCAGCTTCGTTGAAATTGCAACCGATAGCGGTCACGATGCATTCTTATTGGATGAACCGGAATTTTTTGCGACCCTGACCGGGTTCATCGATGGCTGTGCCAAGCATCGAGGATTGCGCGTCCATGGTTGACCGTCCACAGACCGCGCCGTTGCGCCGGGATCTTGCGCTGATTGCCGAAATGGTTGCAGTCCAGAGCCGCGTTCTCGATATCGGGTGCGGGGACGGGGCTTTGCTGGCGTCACTGGCTGCGACCAAAGAGGTCGAAGGGCGCGGCATGGAACTGTCCCAGTCGGGGGTCAATGCGTGTGTGCGGGCGGGATTGTCGGTCGTTCAAGGCGATGCCGACAATGATCTTGCCCCTTATCCCGCGGGGGCCTTCGATTATGCGATTTTAAGTCAAACGCTGCAAGCGACCCATCGGCCGAAGGCAGTGTTGCAAAGTCTTGCCCGCATCGGGCGACGCGTTATCGTTTCTTTTCCGAATTTCGGTTATTGGCGCGTGCGCTTTGGATTGTTGACCACCGGACGGATGCCGGCCAGCGATCTTTTGGCCTATCCTTGGTATGAGACGCCGAATATTCATCTATGCACGATCCGAGATTTTATCGATCTCGCCGATGATTTGGGACTCATGATCGAACGGGCAGTGATCCTGGACCGGGCGGGGGAGCCCTTGCCCTGGGCTGCCGGGTCGCGGTTGGCGAATGTTTTTGGCGAACAAGGTATTTTTTTGCTCCGTTCGCCTCATGCTTGATCCATCGTTCAGAGGAAAAAACCAATCAACCGGAAATATTGAATAGACATGAGAACGATATCTTCTTTACAGCGCAGGCTTTAGCGCTCATAATCGAAGATAGGTAATTTTCTATTTTCATTATGTCTAAGCGATGAGATAGCAAAGATGAAAAAAGATGCAATCGATTTTTCAACGATGCTTGACGCGTTTATACAAATTTTTATCAAAATGATGAAAATTTATCTTGATCAATTACCAATTGTTATTTTTTTAGCATTATTTTTTACTATTCTTTCTTTTTTTAAAAGTCAAACGGCGCTACCTGGAAAATACTGGTGGAAAAATTCGTCGTTAAGAACAGATTTTATTTATATGATAATGGCGAGTTTTTTTAGTTTATATATGACTGTACCATTTTATGTTTTGTTTTTGTTTTTAATAAATGGAAATTTATCGCAAGAGATCATCATAAAATATTTTGAAAATCCATCTGGTCCGTTAAGCGCGTTACCGTTTTGGGTGCAGGGAATTATTTATTTAGTTTTAACGGACTTTCTTTTGTACTGGATCCATCGGTGTTTTCATACGCGACTGCTGTGGCGGTTCCATGCCCCCCACCATGCCGCACAACAGGTGGATTGGACGACCAGCTATCGGTTTCATCCGGTCAATATCTTTTTACAACCCACTTTTGTCAGTGTGCTCATGGTCTTTCTGGGCATCGCCCCCGAAGTGATTGCGTTTTTCATTCCATGGGATGTCTTCAGTGCCCCCTTGGTCCATGCCAATGTGCGGTGGACGTGGGGACCGCTGAAATATGTCTTAGCCTCACCTGTCTTTCATCGGTGGCATCATAGTGTGGATCCGGTCCATGGACAGCGTAATTTCGCGCCGACTTTTTCTTTCTTCGATCTGATCTTCGGGACGTTTTCAATGCCCGACGATAGGGGGCCTGCGGCGTTTGGGATCGACGAGCCCGATTATCCGACGAGCTATCTCGGCCAGTTGCTCGACCCATTCATCCCGCGAAAGCTGTTGGTGAAAGAGGTTAAAAGGGGGTAGTGCCGTGACCGGAGGACCTGCTCGGCGTCTCTTTTTCATCGGGCTTCTCGTTGCTTTATCCGCCGTCCTTGGCTGGTGGGTCGCGATAAACCGGGAACCCCCGGCGGACCCTTTGCGCATGGGAATGGAACTGACGGCCGGGGTACCGAAGAGCGTCGATTTAAAAGATATGACCTGGGTTGAGGTGCGCAGTGCCGTCCGCGCAGGTGTGCGTACCGTTCTGGTGCCGACCGGCGGCATCGAACAAAATGGACCCCACATGATTTTGGGCAAGCACGATTATCTGGTCGCGTGGGCCGCCGACAGAATCGCCCTGGGTGTGGGGCATACCCTTGTGGCACCGGTCATATCTTATGTGCCGGAGGGGCGGTTTCATCCCGCCGACGGCCATCTGCGCTTTCCTGGGACGATCGGGCTCAGCGATGCGGGCTTTGCCGCCGTTTTGGACGGGGTTGCGCGCAGTTTGAAACTGCATGGGTTTACGCTCATTTGCTTTATGGGCGATCATGGGGCGAGCCAGCCGGTGCAAAAAGAGGTGGCCGATCGGCTGACCCGCGAATGGCGCGACACGGGTGTGCGTGTCGTTCAATTGGATGCCTATTACCAGGATGGCGATCAGATCAAAGCTTTGGAAGGGGCCGGAGAAAATTTGGGAACGATCGGCTCTCATGCCAGCTTGATCGATACGGCGGAGCTGATGGCCGTGCATCCGGCCGGTGTCGATCTCAGTCGGTTACCCAGCGATCCGGCCCGCTTTGAGGAGACCGGCAGTTCGGGCGATCCGGCCCGCGCCAACGCCGCCCTCGGTCGGCGTCTCATCGAGATGCGGATCGAGGCAGCAATCGCCGCGATCCGGCGATTGCGCGAGGCCCCTTAGGGCGCACGAACGGCATGCCGCAATCACCCGGTTACCGGCCCCGGTTACCTGCCCCGGTTACCTGGTCGTGTGGTGCATGGCCGGGTGGAGAGAAGCGATGGGGCAATCCTTGGCTTGGTGTTATATCCTGGCCCAGTTTTTTAAGGGCATCGGCTGGGCGAGGCATGATGGGTATGCGGGGCAAAGGGCTGAGCATCGCTCGGCGGATGGGGATTGTGGTTTGTGTGTTCGGTCTTTTGGTGCCAACCCTTGCTGCCTGCGGCAAACGGGGGACGCCGACATTGCCGCCCAACACGCGCAATGAATTTCCCAAAGCCTATCCCCAGGTAAAACCGGAACCCGCAGAAGAAAAACCGATCGACGAGCCCGTCGATAAAAAGACTAAGCCCCATGACTGAGCTCATTCGTTACGAAAAGGGTCGGCTCTTTTGCGAAGATCTGGCCGTGGCGGCGTTGGCAGAGACGGTTCAGACACCGTTTTACTGTTATTCGGCGACCATGATTCGCAGGCGTTATCGTGCCTTCGCCGGGGCGGTCTCGCCGCTTGGGGGGCGCGTTTGCTATGCGGTCAAAGCATGTTCCAATCAGGCGGTGCTGACCCTGTTGGCGCAAGAGGGGGCCGGCGCGGATGTGGTGTCGGGCGGGGAGGTTCGTCGTGCCCTTGCGGCCGGGTTCGATCCGGATCGGATCGTGTTTTCCGGTGTTGCGAAATCGCGTGAAGAGTTGGATTTTGCCATCGCGGCCGGTGTCGGTCAGATCAATGTCGAAAACGCCCCGGAACTGGATCTGATCTCCACGCTCGCCGTGACCCATGGTCGTGTGGTGCGGGTTGCGATTCGCGTCAATCCCGATGTCGATGCGTTGACCCATCCCAAAATCACGACCGGCAAATCGGATAATAAATTCGGCATTCCCCTGCATCAGGTGGTTGATCTTTACGCCACCGCCGCGCGCCTGCCGGGCCTTTCGCCGACGGCGATCGCTCTGCATATCGGTTCGCAGATTTTGGATTTGTCGCCATATCGGACCGCCTACCTGAAGCTCTCTGATCTCGTCCTGACCTTGCGGGCTGCGGGGCATCGGATCGATCACCTCGATCTTGGCGGTGGCCTTGGGGTGCCCTATCACGGTGAAGGGGACGCCGATCTTACCCAGTATGTTGAGATCGTTCGTGAAACTGTGGGTTCTCTGCAGGCGGGACTGACCTTTGAGCCGGGGCGCTTCATCGTGGCCGAGGCGGGGATGTTGATCACCCGGGTGCTGGTGGTGAAGCCAGGCGGCGAGCGGCGGATGATCGTGGTCGATGGGGCGATGAACGATCTCATTCGTCCCACCCTCTACGATGCCTACCATCCGGTGATTCCAGTTTTGGAACCGCCCAAGGATGCGCCCCTCACGCTGAGCGACGTGGTCGGCCCCGTCTGCGAGAGCGGCGATTACTTGGCGATCGAACGGGACTTGCCCCTTGTGCAATATAATGATCTGATGGCTGTGCAATTTGCCGGGGCATATGGGGCGGTCATGAGTTCGACCTACAATACGCGTCTTTTGGTGCCGGAACTGTTGGTGGACGGGGGCAGAGCCGCCATCATCCGCCCCCGCCCTTGCTATGACACGTTGATCGGGCTCGATCGGGTGCCGGATTGGCTGGCCATCGATCGATCCGGTGCGGCGCAATCATGAACGAGCGTCGGTCGTTCCTCCCCCTTTGGATCGCGCTCAGTCGTGCGGCCTTGATCTGGGAATGGTTTTGGCCGACGATTTCGCCGTTGCTGCTCGTGATTATCGGGTTTCTGGCCCTGGCCGGAACGGGCCTCGTCTCGGTACTGCCGGTTTGGGCTCATGTCGGCCTTTTGCTTGGGTTTTTGGCGCTTATCGGGTGGTCCGGCCTCGGCATCGTGCGGGGCCTGCCACTGCCCGATGCGGGGGCGGGGGCGCGCCGTCTGGAACGCGATAACGGGCTTACCCATCGGCCGTTGGCTGCCCTCGGCGATCGTCCGTCAGGCAACCTCGATCCGCTTGCCGCCGCCCTGTGGCAGGTGCATCAGGCACGGATGACCGAGGCTTTGGGGCGGGTTGCGCCGAAACCGCCTCGGCGCGGCCTCCTCAGTCAGGATGCTTATGGCCTGCGTGCGGCCTTGTCATTGCTGTTGGTGGTCTCGGCGGTCAGTGCCGGGCCTGCCTTTTGGCCGCGGGTTGGGGCAGCCTTTCTGCCCGATAGCCGCTTTATTCCCGCTTATGAGCCCGTCCGCTTCGATCTTTGGCTGACCCCACCCGATTATACGGGCCTTGCGCCGCTCTATGTGACGAGTGCCGATTTAATCGACGACAAGGGGCAAGCCCGCCCGGAGGTGCCCACGGTTTTTTCCGTTCCCGAGGGGACCAGTCTTCTGGCGCAAATTCATGGCGGGCGTACGGTGCCAACCGTGGTGCGCGATGGGACCGCGGTCGAATTTGCCCCGCTTGGGGTTGGCGATTATAGCTTTTCCGGGCCGCTCGGCACCCCAAAGCGGCTCAGCCTCAGCCAGGGCGGCATTGTGCTGGGCCGGTGGGATCTTGCCCTGATCGCCGACGAACCGCCGGTGGCCCGTTTCGTTGCCCCGCCCAAACCGGGGCAGAATGGGGTCTTGGCCTTTGACGTAGAGGCGAGCCATCAATGGGGGATCAAGGGGCTTGCCCTTGAAGTGACAAGAACGGAACCCGCGTCTGTCGATGCATCAGAGAAACCCCTAATGCTGGACCTTGCCCTGGGCGGCTCTTCGCGCGCGCAGGTGCATCATAAAATCATCCAAGATCTGACCGCCCATCCCTGGGCTGGTGCGGCGGTTGAGATTCGGGTCGTTGCGACGTCCGTTTCCGGCAAGATCGGGCGCAGCGAGCCTGTGGCCCTCACCCTGCCGGAACGGGGCTTTCGCCATCCGGTCGCCCATGCCATCGTCGATCAGCGCAAGATCCTGCTGCGTGAACCGCAAGAGGCGGACGGGGTCGCGGAGATTTTGGGCGATTTGGCGGTGCGTCCCAGGCTTTATCAGGATAATTACACGGCCTATCTCACGCTCAATCTCGCCATTGCCAGTTTGCAGGCAAAGCCGACCGCGACCGAGATCGCCCAGGTGGTCGATTGGACCTGGCGCACGGCCTTGCTGATCGAAGACGGCACGGTGCCCGATGCCTTGAAGGATCTGCGCAAGGCGCAGCAGGCATTGCAGGATGCCTTGAACCGCAATGCGTCCGATGCCGAAATCGATCAATTGATGCGTAATCTGCGCGAGGCGATGAACCGCTATACCCAAGGTCTGATCGACAAGGCCAACCGCGAGCCCGCCGACGATCAAGGCGATCAGCCGGGTCGCAAGACCGTGACCCAGGACGATCTGAAACGCATGCTGGACCGGGCGGAACGGATGGCGAAGTCGGGCTCGAAAGAGGCGGCGCGGGACGCCCTCGCCCAATTGCAGCAAATGCTGGAAGGCATGAAGGGAACCCGCAAGGCGGACGGCAAGGACGGTAAAGGGGGCAAGGGCAAGGACGCCCTGCGCGGCTTGCAGGATCTGACCCGCAAGCAGCAGGATCTCATGGATCGGTCCTACAAACAGGCGCAGCGCGACCAGAATGGCGGCGAGGCAGCGGGTAAAGAGGGCAAGGGGCGCGGCAAGGAGCGGGGCGGCAAGCCGGGGCCGGGCGCATCGGGCGGCACGGACCCCGAGACGTTGAGCCGCGAACAGAATGCGTTGCGTCAAGAATTGGGGCGTCTGCGCCAGAAACTGGGCCGACAGGATGGCGGGGCGGGCGACGCCCTCGACCGGGCGGAACAGGCGATGAAGGATGCGGGCGACGCCCTGAAGCAGGGCAAAGCGGGCGATGCGCTCGGGGCCGAGGCCGAGGCGATGGACGATCTTCAGCAGGCCGCCAAGGCCATGGCCGAGAATAACCCCGATGGCGACGGCAAGGAACAGGCGGGCCGCGACCCGTTCGGCCGGGATCCGGGGGGGCCCACCGACCGGATCGGCGACGGCGATGTGAAGGTGCCGACCGAATCCGATATGCAGCGCAGTCGCGGGATTTTAGAAGAATTGCGCCGCCGGTCCGGCGAACGCGAACGCCCGCCCGTTGATCGGGACTATATCGACCGCCTGTTGCGCCGGTTTTAGGGATTGCCCTTTTCAATTGACTGACATAAAGAAGGAAACGATTTGATATCGTTCCATCTTTGGTGCTGGCGCGCCGGATCGCTTGGGAAGTTTGGCCTCAATGACTGTGCGGGAAAGCGAGATAGAACAGGGTCTTATCGCCAAGCTGCAAGATCTGAAATATACGTATCGCTCCGACATTCGAAGCCGTGCGGAACTGGAACGGAATTTTCGCGAAAAATTTGAGGCCTTGAACCGCGTCGCTCTGACCGATGGCGAGTTTCGACGCCTGTTGGACATGATCACGACCCCGGATGTGTTTGCGGCGGCGAATAACTTGCGCACGACCAATACGCTGGAACGTGAAGATGGCACGCCGTTGAATTTCACCCTGGTCAATATCCGGGACTGGTGCAAAAACAGTTTCGAGGTGATCAATCAGCTGCGCATCAATACCGAGGCCAGTCACCATCGTTACGATGTGATCATTCTGATCAACGGCGTGCCGGTGGTTCAGATCGAATTGAAAAACCTAGGCATCAGTCCGCGCCGGGCGATGCAGCAGATCGTCGATTATAAAAACGACCCCGGCAACGGTTACGGCCGAACGTTGCTGTGTTTCATGCAGCTTTTCATCGTCACGAACCGCGACGATACATGGTATTTTTCCAATAACAATGACCGGCATTTCAGTTTCAACGCCGATGAACGGTTCTTGCCGATCTATCGATTTGCCGCCGCCGACAATCGAAAAATCACACGCCTTCATGAATTTGCCGATCAGTTTCTCGCCAAATGCACCTTGGGCGAGACGATCAGCCGCTATATGGTCCTGATCGCGACCGAACAAAAACTCATGATGATGCGGCCTTATCAGGTTTATGCGGTGAAGGCGATCGTCGAATGCATTCGCCAGAATTGCGGCAACGGCTATATCTGGCACACGACGGGCAGCGGCAAGACCCTGACCTCGTTCAAGGCATCGACCTTGCTGAAAGAAAACCCGGCCATCGACAAATGCCTGTTCGTGGTCGATCGCAAAGATCTCGATCGTCAGACGCGGGACGAATTCAACAAGTTTCAGGAAGATTGCGTCGAACAGAACACCAATACCGAATCCCTGGTCGAACGTCTTTTATCGGACGATTACAAGAACAAGGTGATTGTCACCACGATTCAGAAATTGGGTTTGGCGCTCGGTGGATCCAATCGCGCGGCCTATAAGGCGCGCCTGGAACCCCTGCGTCACCGGCGGATGGTGTTCATCTTCGATGAATGTCATCGCTCCCAATTCGGCAGCAATCACAAGGCGATCAAGGAATTTTTCCCGAACGCCCAATTGTTCGGCTTTACCGGCACGCCGATCTTCGACGAAAACGCAACCGATCGCCAGATCGAGGGGCAAGAGGCGCAGTTTCGGACGACCGAAGATCTGTTTCAGCGGTCTCTGCATCAATATACCATCACCGATGCGATCGAAGATAAGAACGTCCTGAAATTCCATATCGATTATTTCAGACCCGAAGGCGAGGGGGGCCTCAATCCCGGCGGCGAGATCGCCAAGGCCAAGGTCGTCGAAACCATTCTGGCCAAGCACGATTCCGCAACGGCGGGTCGAAAATTCAATGCCGTTCTGGCGACGGCCTCAATCAACGACGCCATCGCCTATGTCGATCAGTTCAAGCGGGTCATGGCTGCACGACAGGCCGAAGATCCCGGTTTCAAACCGCTCAATATCGCCTGCGTGTTTTCGCCCCCGGCCGACGCCAATATGGAGGTGCGGCAGATCCAGGAAGATTTGCCCCAGGAACGTGAAGACAATAAAATAGACCCGGACGGCAAGAAGGCGGCCCTAGAGGCGATCATCGCCGATTACAATGCGCATTATAAAACCAATTTCCGCATCGCCGAGTTCGATCTTTATTATCAAGACGTGCAAAAACGGATCAAGGACCAACAATACCCGAATCGGGATTTGCCCCATGCCCAGAAAATCGATCTGGTCATCGTGGTCGATATGTTATTGACCGGGTTCGATTCGAAATTCCTGAACACCCTCTATGTCGATAAGACACTGAGACATCATGGCCTGATCCAGGCGTTTTCCCGGACCAACCGCGTGTTGAACGATACGAAACCGGCCGGCAATATCCTGGATTTCCGCCAACAGGAACAGGCGGTCGATGCCGCCATCGGGCTTTTTTCCGGCAAGAAAATCGATGCGGCGCGCGAAATCTGGTTGGTCGAACCCGCCGCCGCAATCGTCGATCAGTTGCAGGGTGCTATGGACCGATTGTCGGCCTTCATGGCGGGCGAAGGGTTGGATTGCACGCCCGATGCGGTGCCGAATCTGAAGGGCGATCTGGCGCGCAGCCGGTTCGTCACCCTGTTCAAGGATGTGCAACGGCTTAAAACCCAACTCGATCAATATACCGATCTCACCCCCGCGCAACAGGATCGCGTGGCCGACATCATTCCCCCGGAAAATTTGTTGGGGTTTCGCGGGATGTATCTTGAAACGGCCAAACGCCTGAAGGCGGTTCAGGACGATCGGGAAACGGCGGCGCCGGTCGAAGTTCAGCAATTGGATTTCGATTACGTCCTGTTTGCGTCCGCCACCATCGATTACGATTATATCATGTCCCTGATCGCGCGGATGACCGAGGCGCCGCCCGACAAACAAAGAAAAACCCGCGCAGACGTCATTGCGATGATCCGGGGCGAGGCGAAATTCACGGATCTACAGGATTTGATCGCGGCCTATATCGATACGTTGCCCCTGGATCGCGGCGTCCCCGAAGCGGAAATCCGCGCCGGGTTCGACCGGTTTAAGGCGGCGGCCGAGGGACGCGCCCTCGACGAACTCGCCACCCGTCACGGCCTCGACGGGGCGGCCCTGCGGGATTTTGTGGCCGATGTGCTGCGCCGGTGGGTGTTCGACGGGGCCGATCTCACCCGCCTCGTCGAACCGTTGGGCCTCGGCTGGAAGGCGCGGGTGCATAAGGAAACCGCCGTGATGGCGGACCTCGCCCCGTTCCTGCGCCGCGTGGCCGACGGGCGGGATATTTCTGGTCTGGCCGCTTATGAAGAATAAGCCGATGGGGCCTGCGACGCCGGATGATCAACCGGACGGCCTGGTGCCGCGCCTGCGCTTTCCTGAATTTCGGGATGCAGGGGGGTGGGTTAAAAGAAAGATGGATGAGTTATATACATTTAAAAAAAATAACTCACTTTCTAGGGATAAACTTAACTATAAATATGGTTCAATAAAGAATATTCACTATGGTGATATTCACACAAAATTTTCTACACATTTTGATATTGTAAAAGAAATTGTACCATTTATTAATGATGAAGAAGTTTCTTTTTTTGATAATGAAAAATTTTTTATTTCAGAGGGCGATATGATTTTTGCTGATGCATCTGAAGATTTGCATGATGTAGGTAAATCTATTGAAATAATAAATACTAATAATGAAATCTTATTATCAGGGCTGCACACAATTTTTGCCAGTAGGATTGTTGATGTTTTAATCGTAGGATTTGGCGGGCACTTATTCCAGTGCCAAACTGTCCGCGATCAAATTAAGAATGAAGCACAAGGTACAAAAGTCCTTGGAATATCTGTTGGTAGAATGTCAAAAATTGATATTCCTTTGCCGCAAAGTACAACAGAACAACAAAAAATTGCCGACTGCCTCACGTCGCTTGATGTCCTGATCCGTGCGGAAAATCGCAAGTTGGATCTGTTGAAAACCCATAAAAAAGCCCTGATGCAACAACTTTTCCCCCGCGACGGCGAAACCGTGCCGACCTTGCGGTTTCCTGAGTTTCGCGAGGTGGGGGAGTGGGAGATAGTGGCGCTTGGTTCAACGACATTAAAAGTCGGAAGCGGTATAACACCAAAGGGTGGAGAAAGTAATTATCTGATGAAGGGTAGACCCTTTATCAGAAGTCAAAATATTGGATGGGGACAACTTCTCTTAAGTGATGTCGTCTATATAGATGATAAGACTCACGAAAAATTTAGTTCATCAGAGATTCAATTTGGTGATGTGCTGTTAAATATTACTGGTGCATCTATTGGTCGTTGTTCGATTGCAAGTACAAAAATTGAAGGTGGAAACGTTAATCAGCATGTTTGTATTATACGAACAAGATGGAATGAATTACATCCATATTTTTTAATGCAGTATCTTGTTTCAAAATGTGGGCAAAAGCAAATTAACAATTTTCAAGCAGGTGGCAATAGACAAGGTCTTAATTTCGCACAGGTGCGTTCTTTCTTAATTCCTTTGGCGTCGAACCTAGATGAACAGTTACAAATTTCAAATTGTTTGTTATTACTTGATAAGCTTATTACTGCCCAAACCCGCAAGCTCGATGCCCTGAAAGCCCATAAAAAAGCCCTGATGCAGCAACTTTTTCCCGTCCTGGATGATGGGGCGGCATGACCGGGCCGCTGCTTTTTCCCGATCTGCCGACCCTGGCCGGTCATTTGCGCGCTCAGTTGCGGCAGAAGAATTATATCCTGCTTTTTGCCTATAACGGCACGGGCAAGACCCGCCTGTCGGGGGCGTTCAAGGATCTGGGCAAGGATTTGGGCAAAGATCCGGGCAAGGACGGGGATCGGGGGGCCGACGGTGCGGCGCGCGATACGCTCTATTTCAATGCCTATACCGAAGATTTGTTTACCTGGGACAATGATCTCGATGGCGACCGGGCGCGGGTCTTGCGGTTGAACAGCACGTCGCGCTTCTTTGCCGGGTTTGTCGGGTTGGAACTGGAAACCCGCATCCGCGCCTTGGTCGATCGGTATGCCGATTTCGCCTTTCGCATCGATACGGATGCCTGGGTCGTGCACTTTTCCCGCACGGTGGACGATGTTACCCATGATGCGATCAAAATTTCGCGCGGCGAAGAAAATATGTTCATCTGGTGCTTCTTTCTGGTGCTGGTTGAACTCGTTCTCGATCGGGCGGAAGCATATGAATGGGTGGATTATCTCTATATCGACGATCCGATTTCGTCGCTGGATGAACAGAATGCCATCGCGGTCGCCAATCATCTGGCCCAGATGCTGAAACGGGCGGACAATCCGGTCAAAACCGTGATTTCGACCCATCATCCCTTGTTCTTCAATGTGTTAAGCAATGAATTGAGCAAGGCGCAAAAATATGTCCTCAGCAAGCAGCAGCCCGGTCCCGGCTATCGGTTGGATGCGGAACGCGGCGATGTGCCGTTTTTCTATCATGTCGCGGGCCTGGTCGAACTCTATCGCGCTATGGAAGAAGACCGGCTCTTGACATATCATTTCACGCAATTGCGTGTCATTATGGAAAAAACCGCCAATTTCCACGGCTATCGCAGTTTTGCCGATTGCATCGATCCCGATGATCAGAACGACCCCGATCGGGTGCTCTATGCCCGGATGTTGAATATTCTAAGCCATGGGGCCTATTCGCTGTTTGAACCGCGCCCCATGTTGGCGGAAAACAAGGGCCATTTCAGAAAGATCCTGACGGATTTTCTGGATCGGTTTTCGTTCAATCGGGCCATGTTCCAGGACGCACATCACGACACGCCCCCCGATGCAGGATCATCATGACGGAACAGGACAGACAAAAACTCGGCACGATTCTGTGGAACATCGCCGACCGGCTGCGCGGGGCGATGAATGCCGACGATTTTCGCGATTACATGCTGGCCTTTCTGTTTTTGCGTTATTTATCGGACAATTACGTGGCGGCGGCACAGGCGGAGTTGGGACCGGATTATCCGAAACTCGACCCTGACGATCGGCGCACGCCGCTTGCCGTCTGGTGTGCGGCGAACCCGGCGGATCGGGACGATTTTGAAAAACAAATGCGCCGCAAACTGCATTATGTCATCAGTCCGGAATATTTATGGGACGGTATCGCCGAATTGGCCCGCGTACAGGATGGGACGCTGCTGCGGGTGCTTCAGGATGGTCTAAAACATATCGAAACCGAATCTTTTTCCAGTATGTTCCTCGGCCTGTTCTCGGAAATTCATCTGACGTCGGAAAAACTCGGCAAGGATTATACCGAACGCAATACCCGCCTGTGCAAGATCATCGGCGAGATCAGTGCAGGATTGGCGAAATTTTCGGCCGATGGCGATGCGTTGGGCGATGCTTATGAATATCTGATCGGGCAATTTGCCGCCGGGTCGGGCAAGAAGGCCGGGGAATTTTATACCCCGCAACCGATTTCCAGCATCCTGTCCGCCATCGTCACCCTGGACGGGCAGAATCCGGCTGCGGGGCGGCGCCCATCCATGGAACGGGTGTTGGATTTCGCCTGCGGGTCGGGCTCGTTGCTGCTCAATATCCGCCGTTCTATGGGCGAACGAGGCATCGGGAAAATTTACGGTCAGGAAAAGAACATCACGACCTATAATTTGGCGCGGATGAATATGTTGCTGCATGGGGTGCAGGATACCGCGTTCGAGATTTTCCATGGCGATACCCTGACCAACGATTGGGGGATGCTGCGCGAAACGAACCCGGTGCGGATGCCGCGTTTCGATGCGGTGGTGGCCAATCCGCCGTTCAGTTATCGGTGGGATCCGACCGATGCCTTGGGCGAGGATGTGCGGTTCAAGAATTACGGGCTTGCCCCGAAATCGGCCGCCGATTTCGCCTTTTTGCTGCACGGGTTTCATTTTCTGAAAGATGACGGGGTGATGGCGATCATCTTGCCCCATGGCGTGCTGTTCCGGGGTGGGGCCGAGGCACGCATCCGCACCAAATTATTACAGGATGGGCACCTCGATACGGTGATCGGCCTGCCGGCCAATCTGTTCTATTCGACCGGGATTCCGGTCTGTATCCTGGTCTTGAAGAAATGCAAACGCCCGGACGATGTGCTGTTCATCAATGCGGCGGCCGCGTTCGAGAAGGGCAAGAAGCAAAATTTGCTGCTGCCCCATCATATCGACAAGATCGTGGATACCTATCGCGATCGCCGGGAAGAAGACCGTTATGCCCGCCGGGTCGGCATGGCCGAAATCGAACAAAACGAGTATAACCTCAATATCACCCGCTATGTCAGTACGAGCGAGGCCGAGACGGAGATCGATCTTGCCGCCGTCCACGCCGATCTACTGGCCATCGATCAGGAGATCAAGGCCGCGACGGCGGACCATAATCGGTTCCTGATCGAACTGGGCTTGCCCCCCCTGCCGTGAGGGGAAGTTTAATTATCCGACTCGCCGTGGCGGTTGATGCGGATGTCCCGATGGACATAGACGCTGATCATCAGGCCGAAGCCGAACATGACCGTCAGCATGGCGGTGCCACCGTATGAAATCAGCGGCAGGGGTACGCCGACCACGGGGATGAGGCCCATCACCATCGCCGTGTTCATGAACATGTATAAAAAGAAATTGATGGTAATGCCCAACGCCAAGAGACGCCCGAAATGATTGCGGCTGCGCAGGGCAATGGCGAAACCATAGGCGAAGACCAGACAATAAAGCGCCAACAGAACCAAGCCGCCCGCCATGCCGAATTCTTCGGAAAACATGGCGAGGATGAAATCGGTTTGTTTTTCCGGCAGGAAATTCAAATGAGACTGGGTTCCCTGTAAAAAACCCTTGCCCCACATGCCGCCCGATCCCAGCGCGATTTTGGATTGGGTAATGTGATAACCGGCGCCCAACGCATCGTTTTCCGGGTTTAGGAAGGTATAGATCCGGTTTTTTTGATAATCCCGCAAAAAATTCCAGGCGATCGGAATGAGGGCGATGCCCGAGGCAATGACGATCGCAAATTTCCACAACCGCACCCCGGCAATGAAAAACACGGCCCCCCCCGCCGCGATCAGCATCAGGGCGGTGCCCAGATCCGGCTGCTTCATCACGAGGGCGGCGGGCAGGAGGATCAGAATCAAGGGATAGATCAAATAAAGCGGCTTGCCCACTTCGGTATAGGTCAAGGTACTGAAATATCGGGCCAAGACCATGACCAACCCGACCTTCATCAGTTCGGACGGTTGCAGCGAGAGCGGCCCGAGATTGAGCCAGCGCTGTGCGCCGAGCCCGCGCAAGCCTTTGAGATCGACCATGACCAAGAGGATGATGCCGATCAAATAAATCGGATAGCTGAGCCGATACCAATGGCGGATATCGATCAGGGCGGCGACCAGCAGAATCCCCATCGCCCCGCAAAACCGGATGATGGACGGCAGGGCCCAAGGCTCCATGTTGCCGTTGCCGGCTGAATAAAGCACGGTAAACCCGATCGAGGCGATGGCCGACAAGACCAACAGCAGACCCCAATTGAGGCTCAGGATCTTTTCGACCAGATCCGGCGTATCCGAGGCGGTCATCTTCATGGTTTGCGCAATCCAGATAAGGGATCGTTCAAAAAGCCGGTCGCATCGGCCAGTTGCATCGGATCGCCGGTCGGGACTTGGCGTGCGGGATCGCGATGTTGACACCGCAGCAGGATATCGCGGGCCACCGGGGCGGCGATGCGCGACCCGGCCACCCCATGTTCGATCACGACGGCGCAGACATAGCGGGGCCTGCCGACCGGGGCAAAGGCGATGAACAGGGCATGGTCGCGGTCTTTCCACGGCACATCTTCGGGTTTACGCAGGCCATGGTCGCGTTCGGCCTGGGTGATGTGGCGCACCTGGGCCGTGCCGGATTTGCCGCCCATGGCAAAGACCGCCTCTTCGATCCGGGCGGCATAGGCTGTGCCCCCGCGCTCGTTCGTGACCGCTTCCATACCGCCCAGAACGTATGACAGGTGTTTCTGGTTGAGGTTGAGCGGGGCGAAGGCCGATTGGGCGATCACGTCTTCGGCCGGATCATAATGATCCATGATCCCTTTGGCACGCAGCAGGCGCGGCACCACGGCCCGATTGGTGACGAGACGGGCCAGCATGGTGGCGAGTTGAATGGGTGTCGCCGAAACATAGCCTTGTCCGATGCCGACACTGTAGGTCTCGCCATTCTGCCAGGGCACGCCGAAGACCGCCTGTTTCCAGGCGCGGGTCGGGATCAGACCCGGCCGTTCGTTCGGGATATCGACCCCGGTGATCCGGCCGAGACCGAGGCGATCCGCCATGGCTGCGATCCGATCGACCCCGAGTCTGCGGGCCAATTCGTAGAAATAAATGTCGCACGAATGCTTGATCGCATTGTGCAGGTCCATGGCACCATGGCCCGGTTTGAAATAGCAGTGGAAGACGGCGTCGCCGAGGGCGGTTTTGCCGGTGCAGACCACTTGCACGTCGGGGGTGATAAGCCCTGCCTCAAGGGCGGCCATCGCCACCACCGGTTTAAAGGTCGAACCGGGCGGATAGACCCCTTGGATGGTTTTATTGTTCAGAGGCCCTCGGGGATTCGTGGTCAGGTCCTGCCACATCTTGGCGGTGAGGCCCTTGGTGAACGCGTTGGAATCATAGGCCGGATTTGAGGCCATGACTAAAATATCGCCGGTAATCGCGTCCATCAGGATACAGGTTGCGGCCTCCGCCTCGGCGATGCGTTGGGTTGCGTAGTCCTGCAGCGCCATATCGATGGTAAGGGCCAGATCGCGCCCGGCATCGCCCGGATTGCGGCTGACCTCGCGCACGACGCGGCCGACGGCATTCACTTCGATCTGGGTTGTGCCTGCCGCCCCGCGCAGCGCCATGTCCCGACTGCGTTCGATGCCGTTCTTGCCGATGCGAAAGTCGGGCAGTTCCAACAAAGGATCGCCGTTCAGTTCCTTTTCCGAAACGGGGGCGACATAGCCCAAGATATGGCTGGCGGTGGGGCCGAACGGGTAATGGCGCGACAGGCCCAATTCGATGGAAACGCCGGGCAGTTCGGCGACATTGACCTCAATGCGTGAAACTTCGTCCCAGCTGAGATTTTCCCGGACCACGACCGGAACGAAATCATGTTTGCGTTTCAGATCGCGCATCACCCGATGGCGATCCGAATCGGTAAGCGGTACCAAGGTTGCGATCGCATTCAAGGTCGCATCGAGATTGCCGACCTGTTCACCGACCAGAACGATCCGATAATTTTGCTGATTGACGGCGAGCGGTACGCCGAACCGATCCAGAATGCGGCCGCGCACGGGGGACAAGAGACGCATATTGATGCGATTTTCATCCGCCATCAGCGTATAGCGTTGTGCGTCCATGATTTCGAGCACATACATCCGCCCGATCAAGGTGCCGACCAAGGCAAGCTGACCCCCGGCAAGCAGAACGGCGCGCCGTGACAAGACACTATAGCGACCTTGTTCGCGATCCCATCCCACCGCCCTTGGCTCCTTAATTTGCCGGGGTCGTCGCCCGTTGGATCTGTACGAATACCCATGACATGATGGGAAATAACCCGACCGTCAGCACCGTTTGGAAAGCAAAGCTGCGCGGTTCCAAGAAACGATTGTTGAGCGCACTGCCCGCGACCCACAAAAACAAACTGACGCTGATTGCCGTCAAGGCGAATCCCCACCAAACATAGGGGAAACTTTTATCGACGAAGTACCGCCGGTTCGCCAAAACCTGATTGCGAATCAACAAAAAAACCAACGGCTGCAACCCGATCGTTCCACCGGGTGCCGATGTTAGCAAATCAATCAACAGCCCGATCATAAAAATCGACGCATAGGGTAAATGTCGTGGGCGGTATAGCGTCCAATGATAGAGCGACATCAAAAACAGATTCGGCGTGACGCTGGAATATCCGGGGATCTCGACGGGGATGACGGAAAAAATCGCCAGAACGAGGCTGAGAAGAACCGGTACCAGGGGAAGGATGATTCCCTCGATCGCCGAGACGATGTCGGGTTTCATGGTTTGGCGGGGCTATCCGCCGATCGGGTTCCGGTACTGCGACGACCGGTCGTCGCAAGGCGCGGGGGAGGGACTGCATTTTGGGGCAGGACGCCGCTCATCCCGAAATCGATGAGGCGCAGATAATCGACTCGGCCAAGATCGCTAAACGGTTCGACCCGCACGATGCCATTGTCGAGACTGGCGATCGTGCCGACCGGCAATCCCGGCGGAAACACGCCGCCATCGCCGGAGGTCACGACCCGGTCGCCCAGTTTTACCTGGGCTGTCCGGGGCAGATAAACCATTTGCGGCCGATCGGTATTGTCGCCCGCTAGGATCGCCCGGTCATGGCTGCCTTCGAGGGTAACGGGGATGCGGCTGTTGAGATCGGTCAGCAGCAAGACCCGGGCCGCACGTTCGCCCACCTCGGTGACGCGCCCGACCAGACCCAGGCCCGATGTCGCCGCTTGTCCCTTGGCGACCCGGTCGCTCTGGCCGCGATTGATCAGAACGTTGCGGGAAAACGAGCCGCCGGACGTCCCAATCACCCGGGCAGATACATACCAGCTCGTCGCACTGGGATTATAGTTGGTCAGGTTGCGCAATTCCGTGTTTTCGTTTTCAAGCCGCCGCGCCACATTCTGCCATTGCAGCAAGGCGGCATTCTCGGCACGCAACCGCTCGTTTTCAGTATAAATATCGCTGGCAGCTTCGATTTTTTGGATCAGATCCGTGATTGCGATCACTGGCTGGGCGAGAATGGACAGGACCGGGGCCATGGCGTCGGCGGTCGCCATGCGCAGGCGTTCGATCAGCACGACATCGGCCTTGCCCATGATGATGATCAGCACCGAGATGAGCAGCAGGATCGAATAGGCAAAGCGCTGAAACGCCTGTTTTACGGGCATCACATAGGCAGAAAAACTAGCCGGTTGTGAATTCACGGAGCAGGTTCCCTCGATTAACCAGCAGGCACGTCATCAAGATACAGGATACGATCAGGATACAGGATATTCGGCATCGCAGCATCATTCGCGGCAGGCGATCCGGTCAAGATCGATTGCGCGCACAGGATTTACCTTTGGCGACTTAGTCGCCGCTGATCAGAACATGCTTCAGGGTCTTCATTTCTTCCAATGCGCGCCCGGTGCCGAGGGCGACACAGGAAAGGGCGTCGTCGGCGATCGAAACCGGCAGGCCCGTAGCATGGCGCAGGATGAAATCGAGATTGCCAAGCAGGGCACCACCGCCGGTCAAAACGATCCCCTTATCGACGATATCGGCGGCCAATTCCGGTGCCGTATGTTCTAAGGCAACTTTTACCGCTTCAACGATGGCACCGACGGGCTCGGCCAAGCTTTCGGCGATCTGACGTTCTGAAATGACCAATTCTTTCGGAACGCCGTTCATCAGATCGCGGCCCTTGATCTCCATGATTCGGCCTTCGCCGTCCTCGGGCATGCAGGCGGAACCGATTTCCTTTTTGATGCGTTCGGCACTGCTTTCGCCGACCAGAAGATTATGGTTCCGCCGGATATAGGCAATGATGGCTTCATCCATCTTATCCCCGCCGACCCGCACGGAGCGCGCATAGACGATACCGCCCAGTGAGAGAACTGCAACCTCTGTCGTACCGCCACCGATATCGACGACCATCGATCCGGTCGGTTCCGTAACCGGCAAACCGGCCCCGATGGCGGCGGCCATCGGTTCTTCGATCAGATAGACGCGGCGGGCACCGGCGCGTTGGGCCGACACTTGAATCGCGCGCCGTTCGACGGGGGTTGAGCCCGAAGGGACGCACACGATAATTTCGGGGGAGGCGAAACTGCGCCGGTTATGAACCTTGCGAATGAAATGCTTGATCATTTCTTCCGCGACCTCGAAATCGGCGATGACGCCGTCGCGTAAGGGGCGGATTGCCTGGATGTTGCCGGGCGTGCGCCCCAGCATCAGTTTGGCTTCGTCACCGACGGCCAGAACTTCCCGTTTGCCTTTGATGTTCGCAATCGCAACGACCGAGGGTTCGTTCAAGACAATACCGCGGCCCCGGACATAGACCAGCGTATTGGCTGTGCCTAAATCGATCGCCATGTCGGCGGATAACCAGCCCAGAAGTGATCCAAACATGACTTTTTTACTCAATGTCTCGTTTGCGCGGTCAAGGCTACACGACACGAGGGGCCAACACGATCACGAGGGCGGTTGGCGGCCGAGGTCGGATGGTAAAACCGCAAGAAAAGCCTGATAGGCAATAGGGGTTCCGCCGTTAGTCGTACCCGCTCAATCGGGGGCGTGCAAATGCTTATTGCGGTGCCCACCCGACACAAAAAAGAAAATACGATTAATTTTTTTTCAAATGGCTCGAAATGCTGTACAGGAGCATGTAATTTCGCGCTTTTCGGGTAAGGTCGTCGGCCCGTTGCCGCCGAATGGGGCGTGAAACGGGCCGGACAACCTAAAAAAACAGTTAATTGCGGCTTTTATCGACCAGACGATTCTTGGTGATCCAGGGCATCATCGCCCGCAGCTTCTGGCCGACTTCTTCGATCGGGTGATCGGCATTGCGCCGTCGTGTGGCCTTGAAGCTGGGCAGGCCCGCCTTGTTTTCGAGGACCCAATCGCGCACGAATCGCCCGGCTTGAATATCCTCCAGAATCTTCTTCATTTCGGCTTTGACCCGGCTGTCGATCACGCGGGGGCCGCTGACATAATCGCCATATTCCGCCGTGTTTGAAATCGAATAGCGCATGGTGGCAAGACCGCCCTCATAAATCAGGTCAACGATCAGCTTGACTTCGTGCAGACATTCGAAATAGGCCATTTCCGGTGCATACCCGGCCTCGACCAAGGTTTCGAATCCGGCTTGGATCAATTGCGAAAGCCCGCCGCACAGAACGGCTTGCTCACCGAACAAATCGGTTTCGCATTCTTCGCGGAAACTGGTTTCGATGACGCCGGACCGCGTACCGCCGATGGCGGCGGCATAGGACAGGGCGATTTCCAGGGCATTGCCCGACGGGTTCTGATCGACGGCGACGAGACAGGGCACGCCGCCGCCTTTGACATATTCCGAGCGGACCGTGTGGCCGGGGCCCTTGGGGGCGATCATGAACACGTCGAGATCGGGGCGGGCTTCGATCAGTTTGAAATGAATGCTGAGCCCATGGGCAAAGGCAATGGCCGCTCCCAGGCGCAGATGGGGTTTCAAATCGTGGGTCCAAAGGTCGGCCTGATGTTCGTCGGGCGTGAGGATCATCACGACATCGGCAATTTTGGCGGCTTCGGCCGGACTCATCACGGTAAAACCGGCGGCCTCTGCCTTGGCGGTCGTGGCGGAACCGGGCTTCAGGGCGACGATGACCTGCTTTACGCCGCTTTCCTTGAGGTTGAGCGCATGGGCATGGCCCTGGCTGCCGTAGCCGACCACGACAACTTTCTTGGTTTTGATCAGATTGACGTCGGCATCGTGATCGTAATAGACGCGCATGATGGTCATTATCCTTATGAACGGTGCGGCCCTGTGACGGGGGAGATGGGCGGCGGAGATGGCGGCGTTAAACGGGTGGAAGGCCGGTTTGGCCCCGCGTGATCGCGGCAATACCGGTCCGGGCGAGATCGATCAAGCCCAAAGGCACCATGAGATCGATAAAGGCATCGAGTTTCTGCGGCGAACCCGTCACTTCGAAAACAAAGGATTGGGTGGTCGAATCGACAGCGCGGGCGCGGAAGATTTCGGCAAGGCGCAGGGCCTCGATCCGTTTTTCGCCGACGCCCACCACCTTGACCAGCGCCAGTTCCCGTTCGACATGGGGACCGATTTCTGTGAGATCGTGCACGCTTTGCACCGGGACGAGCCGGTCGAGTTGCGCCTTGATCTGTTCGATGATCATGCGGGTCCCGCGCGTGACGAGGGTGATGCGCGAGCGCGCCCGGTCTGCATCGATGGCGGCTACCGTCAGGCTTTCGATATTGTAGCCGCGCCCGGAAAAAAGACCGATGACGCGGGCCAAGACGCCGGGCTCGTTATCCACGATGAGCGCGATCGTATGTCGTTCGGTTGCGGTTTGGTCAGGCGTCATTGTGAGCTCTCGGCAGAAAACGGGGCATCAGACCAGCACCATGCCGTCATCGTGCGGATGGGTATTGTGACCGGGCCGGTCGGCGGGCCCGAGCAGCATCTCGTTATGGGCGGCCCCGGACGGAATCATGGGAAAACAATTTTCCATCGGATCGACCGCGACATCGACGATGACCGGCCCGGCGATCGCCAGCATTGAGCGAATGCCGTCATCCAGTTGGTCGGCATGGTCGATGCGCAAGCCATTCGCCCCGAACGCCTCGGCCAGTTTCACGAAATCGGGCAGGGCCTCGCTATAGCTTTGGGAATAGCGACTGCCATGGTTCAGTTCCTGCCATTGACGCACCATACCCATATATTGATTGTTCAAAATGAAGATCTTTACCGGCAGGCGGAACTGACAGAGGGTGGCCATTTCCTGAATATTCATCATGATCGAGGCTTCGCCCGCGATATCGATGACGAGCGCATCGGGATGGGCAACCTGTACCCCCATGGCGGCCGGCAGGCCGTAGCCCATGGTGCCGAGACCGCCGGAGGTCATCCAATGATTGGGAGCCTCGAAATGAAAATGCTGGGCCGCCCACATTTGATGTTGGCCGACCTCGGTCGTGATATAGACGTCCTGGGAGCGGGTCAGTTGGTAGAGCCGTTCGATCGCATATTGCGGCTTGATGACGGGGCCCGATTGGCTGAAGGCCAACGATTTGCGTGCCCGCCATGTCGCGATCTGCTGCCACCAGGGGGCGAGGATTGCCGGATCCGGCAGGGCCTCGCCATCGCCCGCCTCCAACGCGTCGATGAGGGCCTTCAGACTGAGCGCGCAATCGCCGACGATGGCGATATCGACCGGGACGTTCTTGTTGATCGAAGACGGGTCGATATCGATCTGGATCTTGCGCGATCCCGGTGAAAATGCATTCAACCTGCCGGTCACCCGATCGTCGAACCGGGCTCCCACCGCCAGCATGACGTCGCAATCATGCATGGCGTGATTGGCCTCGAACGTGCCGTGCATGCCGAGCATGCCGAGGAAATGCGGGTCGGAGGCCGGAACAGCACCCAACCCCATGAGCGTCAGGGTGACGGGAAACCCGGTGCGCCGCACCAAGGCGGTGAGCAGGGCGGATGCCTCGGGACCCGCATTGATCACGCCGCCGCCCGCATAAATGATCGGCCGTTTGGCGCTCCGCAGCAAGGCCGCCGCCGCCGCGATGGCCTCAGGGTCGGGGTCGCGCCTTGGGCGATAGGATTTGTGGCCGATTTCCTGCGGCGGGGCATAGGTGCCGAGGGCAACCAGGATATCCTTGGGCAGGTCGACCACGACGGGGCCGGGCCTGCCGCTACGGGCCACGTAAAACGCCTCGTGCAGGGTGCGGGCCAAATGCTCGACCGATTTCACCAGATAATTGTGTTTGGTACAGGGGCGGGTGATCCCGATCGTGTCGGCTTCTTGAAAAGCATCGTTGCCGATGAGGTGGGTCGGCACCTGTCCGGTTAGGCAAACCAGCGGGACCGAATCGAGCAGTGCATCGGTGAGGCCGGTCACGGCATTGGTGGCACCGGGCCCGCTCGTCACCAAAACCACGCCGACCTTTCCGGTCGATCGGGCATAGCCTTCGGCGGCATGGACGGCCGCCTGTTCGTGCCGGACCAGGATGTGGCGCAAATGATTTTGTTGGTAGAGCGCGTCGTAGAGCGGCAAAACCGCCCCGCCCGGATAGCCGAAAATCACCTCGACCCCTTGATCGCAGAGCGCTTTCAGGACGATTTCCGCCCCGTTCATCGATCGTGCTTCAGTGTCGGTCCGGTTTGTGTCGGCCATGGCGCGGAACCCCGTCTATCGCATCGCGTGTTGCAGATGCGAAAAAGCCTAAACAAGCTTTCTATCGTGGGTCAAGCAATTTTGCTTATTATATGACAAAAGCATACCAGGGTTTCGTAAGAATATTTCTTATCCCAGTGATGGTCCGGGATCAATTGGTGCCGGAACCAGGTGCATTGCCGTTTGGCATACTGGCGGCTGGCGGCTTGTCCGCGGGCAATCGCCGTCGCGTAGTCGGCCTTACCCTCCAGATGGTCGATCAAGGCGGGCACACCGACCGCCTTCATGATCGGCAGGGCGGGGTCGAGGCGGCGCGCCTGCAAGGCGGCCACTTCGTCCAAGGCACCCGCCTGCATCATGGCGTGAAAGCGATTGTCGATGGCCTGATGCAGGTCGGCGCGTGGCGGGTCGAGCAGGAGGGTAACGGGGGTGAAATCGGGAAAGGCGGGCGTAGCACGGCGCTGCCAATCGCCGATACTGACCCCGGTCGCCTCGATCACCTCATAGGCGCGCAGGGTGCGCTGGGTATCGCCGACGGGCAGGCGGGCCGCCGATTGGGGATCGCGTTGGAGAAGCCGGGCATGAAACGCGTCGGGGC
>DAISJD010000004.1:0-75402 GCA_036821645.1 Aliidongia sp. | reverse complement strand
CCCCCACGCCGAGGCGCGCCGCCCCCGCCACCGTGATGATCGTATAGGCAGCCCCGCTATCCAGCAATGCCGTCAAGTCCCGATCATTGACGCCGATCGGGACGGTCAATTTGTACCGGCCAAGCGGACTGGCCGCAATCCGGCTCGCTTTTGCCCACCGAGGTCCCGTATCCAAACAATCGGCCGGTCGAAACAAGGTCATCTCGCGGGCGGGCCCGTTGAAATCGACATCGTACCCGCTTAAAAACTTCCCGCCCAAGAGACCGATCACGGGACGATCCGCCGGGATCGCCCGTGCAAGCGGTCTGACCGCGACACTGACGCGTTCTTCACGGATCGGCCCCAGTTCAAAACCCGTCATGACCGCATTCTCCCGTTCGACGACCCCGCCGCCCGCCCCGATGGACCGGGTCCGGGTGGCGGGATCCGCGTGGAGTCCGAAAGCGGTCACCGCCTCGTCGGTCAGCGAGGTTTGTTCGGCCCCGGTATCGAGAATGAACGCGACATCTCGGCCGGCAACCCGTCCCTCAACCAAGATCGCATCGTCGACCACGGTAATGGGCAAGGTCGCCACTTTTTGCAGGCCGCACGCATCGCGAGGCAAGATCGCAGCAGAGGACGGCTCTGATGGGAGAGCAAGCGTTCTAGGTGGGGTCAAACCCCCATCAGGCGAGGTCGCACAGGCCGCAAGCGCCAGAAACAACAGCCATGAAACAGGGGATAGCCGCAAACCCATCATCCATCCCTCCTGGTTCAGTGTGGCCGGTTCCGGCGCGATCGGAACCGCTTAGGGCCATTGCGCCATCAGGCACGCGGTGGCGGCACGATCCGAGTGTAACGCACCATACCTCATCTTATCGTTAAGCATCGCGCGCTTGAAACCCGCCGCAGAGGGACACGATCACCGGCAGGGTAAAGAGCCATCAACGCTTGACCAAATAGAAAAAATCCCGGCTGTCCGGCACATCGATAAACCGTTCCCGACCGACCTGCGAAGCACTGCGCATGCCCTTCGACAGTTTATCAGAAGAAATTTGGCCTTTTTCATGATGATAAACCGCCGCATAAGTCAAAAGCGGCGAATTCATATCCAGCAAAGTGGCAGACCCGCAGCCGTAAGCCTTGAACGTCTGTGCCATGCCGTGCGGGGTCGTCGCACTGAATAAACCATAGACGAGCCATGTGCGCCCCCCTTGGGCCAAGAGGCACACGCCCGCCCGCATGGTCAGAAGATGCCCATCATTGGAGCCCGACCAATTGCCGTTCGGGTCCATGAGGTGCGCGCCGAAGGTACCGTTTTCCAACAAGGCATAGCCCGTCTGACGGGCAAACAACAGGCGCCCCGCCTCGGACCGATCTTCGTCGCGCCACGTGCGCAGGTCGGGCTTGCCGTCGGCACCGGCGAAAAACGTCATCAGCCCCGGTTGCAACCGACTGAAAATTACGCCGGATTCGGCAAAGCCATAATGTTTTCCCACATTCGGCCCCGCCTTGAAGGCACCATGTTCGCGCTTGAACCCGCCCGTAAAGCTGCCGACGATCTGCTCGCGATCCCAAGGCGGGATCATCCCGGTCCGGGCCAGGGGGGCCGCGTCCTCGAACCCGTCAGGACCAGGCCCGACATGGGGCGGCGGGGCCCGGTCGGACCAGTTCAAGGCCGGATGGGTGGCTCCCAAAACATAGCGCAGTGCGTAGCGGTCGAGATCGTATGCCACGAGATAGGCGTTATTGGCGCGGCCGGGATCGGTTGACCCGGCGGCTTCGGGTGTGATGACGCTGCCGAAAATCCCCTCTTCGCCGTGCAGCCGATACCAGGCACCAAGCCGCATGGTGGCCGCATCGGCCCCGTCGATCGGCAAGTCGAAGGTCGAACTCGGCCCCGGCGTCCGATTGAGCCATTCACGCCCTACCTCGGCGTTGGGCGGGGTGGATTCATTATCTTGAACCGGGGCGTCGGGACCCGCCGAACCGGTGGACGGCACGGTACCGTATTTCGCCTGCTCGGCTGTGTCGTTGAAATTATTCTTATAAAAATTAATCAGATATTCGCCCGCCCCCCCGGTCGTGCGCAAGAGGTCGGTCGCCGCCTCCATCATGGACCGATCGCCTTTCACCGTGCGGCGCACGGCGACAAGCCCGCCGCAAGTCGGCGCGTACGGAGTCGGGCGTGCAGAAGCGGCCAGCAGACCGTCATTCCCCTCCAGGGGACATGGCCTGCGTCGGCCGTCGCGCTCTGCGACCACCCCATCGACCGGATCGAGAGCGAGATGGACAGAGTCGGGGACGGCAAGGTGCAGGCGCTGCGTTCGCCCGTCCATCGCGATATCGAGTAAGAACCACTGCCCGATCGCGGGATTGAGATCGGTCAATGCCATCTCGCGGCCTGCACTTTGGACGCGCGTCGTTTTCTGACCGCTCTGGAGATCGAGGATCGATTTCACGGTGGGCTCTGCCGCCGATGCCGGTAGCAGGGCGCCCCCCACTAGAAAATACGCGATCAAGCAGCGCAGAAATAAAGATGAGAGGCAAGTCAAGGCAACAAACCATTCAGGCAATCGACGCGGGCGGAGTGCAACCCCCTGATCGCGGTCGGACAATCGGGTACGGTTTGGTGTACCGCAGACGAAACGCAAGCCATACAGGATCATGCGGGGGCAAGCAACGGCGCGATCGCACGAGTGCCCCGGCATGAACGGCAAGCCTGCGCGCTCGTCAGGATCGCAGTGGATGGAGGGCCGTCACCATCCCCCCTGATCCAACCAGCAATCGATATCGGTCAAACGGTCATGCCCCCAAAATGGCTCGTCATCGATGAAAAAGAACGGGGCGCCGAAGACGTTACGGGCGATCGCCCGATCGACTTCCTGTTTCAGATGGGCCTTGATCGCCGCACTTTGGATCCCCGCCATCACGTCGTCGCCGTCGAACCCTTGCTCGACCGCGACAGCCACGACCGATTCGACCGGGCACATGTCGCGTCGGGCTGCAAAAGACGCCCGAAACACCGCCTTTGCAAACCTGACGGCGCCGGCAGGATTAGTTTGTTCGATATGATAAAAGGCGCGGGACGCCGTGACCGAACCGAAGGGAAACTGCTCCGGCAGGGCAAAGGGAAAACCATAGCGCCTAGCCGTCCGCTTCAAATCATGCAGCGAATAATCCCCTTTCAACGGCTGTCCGATGAGGGGGGCCGTGTTGGTCAGCTTAAACACGGCCCCCAACAGGAAGGGACGCCAGATCACCTGCATGCCGTGCTTGGCGGCAATGGCATCGACCCGCTCGCTGGCGAGATATGCATAGGGCGATGAAAAATCGAAATAGAATTCAAATTTTTGCGCCATCATCAAGCCTTTCCCGTCTTGGCGATTGCCCATCGCCCATGACCGATCCCTCTCCTACCAAGGAAGCGGCGATCCATCGTAATTATAAAACCGCCCTGTCTCGGCCAAGGTCAAGCCATCGATGACGGCACGCATGCCGCCCACCGACTCTGTTGGATCGATATCGCCGTCCGGCCCTCCCATATCGGTACGCACCCACCCCGGATGCAACACGAAACAGGCAACCCCGTCGGCGCGCCAATCGATTGCAAGAGAATGCCATACCGCATTCAGCCCCGCCTTCGAGGCACGATAAAAATAATGCCCCCCGGTTTCATTGGCACTGATCGAGCCAAGCCTACTCGAAACCGCCACCGCCTTCGGGGTGGTTCCGGCCACAAGATTACGCTTGAAGGCCCCGGCAATCGCCAAAGGGGCGACGGTATTGACGGCCAGCGTTTCCAGCCACAGGACGCGATCGACCCGTTCGGGATCGACGGCGCGGGCCCCGATCACCCCAGCATTGACGATCAAGAGATCGATCGGCACACCCTTCAGATTGGCAGAGAGCGCCAGAAGCCCACCCTCGTCGGTCACGTCTAAGGCATGGACATCCAAGGCACCGCGCAGATCGTTCAGCGAATCGGCCGCCAAAGGATTGCGGCACGTCGCGTGCACACGCCATCCATCGGCCAAGTATTGCTGAACGAATTCAAGGCCGAGACCGCGATTGGCCCCGATGATCAAACAAGTCGGCATCAGAGACTCCGTTAGACCGGCGACGGCTCGTAACACGCGCCGTCGCCGGGCATTTCAATCAACCAAGACGCTCAATTGCGAAGGCCGTCGCTTCGCCGCCGCCGATGCAGAGCGAGGCGATGCCCCGTTTGCCACCACGGGCTTCGAGTGCCGCAAGCAAGGTCACGATCAACCGGGTTCCCGAGGCCCCGATCGGATGGCCGAGTGCGCAGGCCCCGCCATTCACATTCACCCGCTCGTGGGGCAATCTTAGTTCGCGCATGGCCGCCATGGTCACGACCGCAAAGGCTTCGTTGATTTCATAAAGATCGACGTCGCCCGCCTGCCAGCCGAGCTTGTCCAACAGACCCGCAATCGCCTTCACCGGGGCGGTCGTAAACCAGGCCGGGGCCTGAGCGTGGTTGGCATGGCCGCGCACGATGGCGAGCGGGGTAAGGCAGCACCGGTCCGCCTCGGATCGGCGCATCATCACTAAAGCCGCCGCCCCATCGGAAATGGACGAAGCATTGGCGGCCGTCACCGTGCCGCCCTCGCGAAAAGCCGGTTTTAGGCTGGGAATCTTATCGACTCGCGCCTTCAGCGGTTGTTCGTCGACCGTCACCACGGTCTCGACACCCCGACCTTTGACCACGACGGGCGTGATTTCCTTCTCGAAGGCACCGGATTTGATCGCAGCCACCGCACGTTCCAACGAGGTTACGGCAAACGCGTCCTGATCGGCCCGCGAAAACGCGTAATGATCGGCGCATTCCTCGGCAAAGGTGCCCATGAGACGCCCCTTGTCATAGGCATCTTCCAACCCGTCCAAAAACATATGATCGTAAGTGCGGCCATGGCCCAGGCGATATCCCGCACGGGCCTTGTCCAACAGATAGGGCGCATTCGACATGCTTTCCATGCCGCCCGCCACCATCACCCGCGCACTGCCCGCGATCAAAAGATCATGGGCCATCATGGCGGCCTTCATCCCCGACCCGCAAACTTTGTTAATTGTGGTACAGCCGGTCCCTTGCGGCAACCCGGCCCCCAGTGCAGCCTGACGCGCGGGGGCCTGACCCAAACCGGCCGGCAAAACGCACCCCATGATCACTTCATCGATCGCATCGGGGGTAAGTCCAGCACGGGCAACCGCCGCCTCGATCGCGATACTGCCGAGCCGTGGGGCAGCAACATCTTTCAAGTCGCCCTGAAACCCGCCCAGCGCCGTGCGGGCCATGCCGACAATAACAACAGGATCAGCCGTCATGATATCTCCTCGCGAATGCACCGGCCGTTCTATCCTCGAAAAAGAACGGCCGGAAGCTTGGAAACTATCTAACGCTGATCCTGAGTTTTACCCAAGTCTCTTTACATCTCGGGGTCAAAAAATACCCCATTGACATGGAATATTACGGTGAACCAAGCGACGGTCCCGCACTGCTGCGCCGCAAGGCACGCGCAAGGTCGGGGGTCGTCATCACCCGGTCCAATTCTTCCCGGTCGACCGTAATCGAACTATCCCCGGTGATCTTGGCATCCGGGCCCTGGTAAATATGACTGCCGGTCGGGGGCAGGCGCGGATGATCCTTCGCCCGCAGGGCCGCCTTCTCCGTCGGCGAAACTTCCGACGTTTGCGGGGTCTCGGGCGCACCGGCGCAGCCGATCAGCATCAAGCCAAGCCCGAATGTCGACATAAGGGTAAATGCACGCATAAACCGCCTCCTGATCGAGCCTATCCCCGGCTCTCTGACTTCAAATGCAACCGACTTTCATGATGAACCTAGTCCCAATTTGATTGTTTGCCAAGATCTGAACGACACTTCCTCGTCACAAAGACGTGGTCGTTTCTTGGATGAAGCCGTAAACGGTATCGTTCGACACGCCCCTTAATTTCGCCATAATTGCCTCACTTCGTTCAAAATCACGCAAACTCTTAGTTTTAATCAGTATTTTCATCAATAAAAGTAATCGCGGTCCGATAATCCTCCCGGATCTTTTTTCAAAGACTGTTTTCGGCTACAAGGCCACGCTTCACTCGTGCTCCCCGCGCTGTCAGGGTTATAGTGCTGATCATTAAACCTTGGGCCGCTCGTGCGGTGCCCGGTGGAACTTGAGCTCGATAGCATCACGCGAAACCGGTAGGCCAGCAGCGTCGACGGCATTATGGAAGCGGTTGAGTGCATCGGACACGATGGTCTCTAGGCTGGACGTGACGCCGTCTGTCATTGCTCAAAGGCACCCCTTGCGTTGGGCAGTTTGGCCGCACCAATAAACCAATTCCCGTTCATGAGCATGCCTCGCAGAAGGTGTCGGCTCGATTTAATAACACGTCCCGCATGACGCTCAACCAGTCAGTATCGAATGCGGTTCGTTTAGTATATGATTCTGATGATAAGAAAATTACTATAATATTAATGCAGCGTGCTTTTTTATGGGCGTAGAATAACAGCTCTTTTATTCCGCTTAAATATTAGTATTGTATATTTTTTAGGCAGTACAGATGGTTCAGAAGGGCAGTTCAGCTGCGATCAACGGCTTTTTGTACCAGATACCACACCATCTGGGAGAACAGACCGGCAGCACCGAATGACACACAATATTACGCTTGAAAATTGCCGCAAAAAACCGAGACGTATATCCCGTCTTCGGGGATATACGCTCTCATCTGATAACCGAGAGGCAGGCACGCCCACCCCATCCCCCTCTCTATTCCGCCAATAACGGTTTGCCGTCGAGATCGAGAAAATCAGGGGTCGGACACCAATTCGGATCGCTGACCTGGGCATCGAAGGCGGCAATAGCGCTCATATTTAATAAACCGCGCACCGTGATCGACGGGGTGACGATATGGGCGGGCTTGCTGATGCCCATCAGGGCGGGACCGATGGCAAGACCGTCGCCCAGGGCCTTCACCATATTGAAGGCGATATTGGCCGCATCCAGATTCGGCATGATCAACAGATTGGCCGCCCCCTTGAGCCGGGAATTCGGAAAGATCCGATCGCGCAATTCCGGGGAAAAGGCGACATCCGCCTGCATTTCGCCCTCGACCTCGAGATCGGGGGCCCGCGCCGTGATGATCGCCAACGCATCGCGCATTTTTTTGGCCGACGGATTGTCGGAACTGCCGAAATTGGAGTGGGACAACAGGGCTATTTTCGGTTCGACCCCGAAATTGCGCACCGTCTCAGCCGAACTGATCGCCATTTCCGCGATCTGGGCCGCGTCCGGTTCGCCCGTGACATAAGGATCGGCCATAAAATACGTCCCGGTCGGCAGCATCAGGGTCGACAGCGTGAAGGGTGTGGTGATTCCGGGTTGCAGCCCCAAAATATCCACCACGTGACGCAAGTGCCGGTGAAATTCGCCGACCGCCCCACACACGAGCGCATCGGCTTCCCCGCGATAGACCATCAAGGAACCGATCACCGTGTGGCGGGTGCGTACGAGAGATCGCGCAAAATCCGGCGAGACGCCGCGCCGTTCCATCAAGCGGTGGTAAAGCCGCCAATAGCTGTTGTACCGCGGGTCATCCTGCGGATCGCACAATTCGAAATCCTGCCCAAGCCGGATATGCAAGCCCAGCCGTTCGATCCGGCGCTGAACGACCTCTTGCCGACCGATCAGAATGGGCGATGCGAGACCGTCATCCACCACCATCTGAACGGCGCGCAAGACCCGTTCATCCTCGCCCTCGGCATAGACGACCCGTCGGGGGTCGCGGCGGCATTTGTCGAAGACCGGCTTCATCAAGAGACCGGATCTGAAAACGAATTGGCTGAGCCGCTGGCGATAAGCCTCGTAATCGCCAATCGGCCGCCGTGCAACGCCGCTATCGGCCGCCGCCTTCGCCACGGCCGGGGCCAAGGTCGTGATCAGACGCGGATCGAACGGTTTCGGAATGAGATACTCGGGTCCGAACATCAGGCTCTGATCGGCATAAGCCGCCGCCACCACATCGGACGGCTCGGCCATAGCGAGATCCGACAGGGCCTCGACGCAGGCGATCTTCATCGCTTCGTTGATTTCGGTCGCCCCGCAATCGAGGGCACCTCGAAACAGGTAGGGGAAGCACAAGACGTTATTGACCTGATTCGGATAATCCGACCGTCCGGTAGCAATAATCGCATCCGGGCGGTGCGTGCGGGCCACTTCCGGTAAAATTTCCGGCGTCGGGTTGGCCAAGGCCATGATGATCGGCCGATCGGCCATGCGCGACAAAAGTTCCGGCTTCAGGACATTGGGGGCCGACAGACCTAAGAATATATCCGCCCCATCGATCACATCGGCCAAAACCCGCGCATTGGTATCCTTGGCATACCGATCCTTGCGCGGATCCATTTCTTCGATCCGCCCCCGATAGACCACACCATGCCGATCCGTCACCCATGTATTCTCAACCGCAAGGCCCATATCGACCAGAAGATCGAGACAGGCAAGAGCAGCCGCCCCCGCCCCCGAGGCCACAAGCTTGACATCGGCCAGGGTCCGTCCGGTCAGGCGCAAGGCATTGCGCACAGCGGCGGCCACGATGATCGCCGTGCCGTGTTGATCGTCATGGAGAACGGGGATCTTCATCCGGCGGCGTAGTTTCGCCTCGATCTCAAAACATTCGGGTGCCTTTATGTCTTCGAGATTGATCCCGCCGAACGTCGGTTCGAGTGCGGCGACCACCTCGACGAACTTATCGGGATCATTCACGTCAAGCTCGATATCGAACACATCGATCCCGGCGAATTTCTTGAAAAGCACCCCCTTGCCTTCCATGACGGGCTTTGCCGCCAAGGGGCCGATGGCCCCCAATCCCAACACCGCCGTGCCGTTGGTGATCACCGCGACGAGATTGCCTCGTGCCGTCAGAGAATCAACTTCGGCCGGATCGCGCACGATCGCCTCGCAGGCGGCGGCAACGCCAGGCGAATAGGCCAAGGCCAGATCCCGTTGCGTGCCGAGCGGCTTCGTCGCCACCACCGCAATTTTGCCCGGTGTTGGAAAACGATGATAATCCAGGGCACTTTCGCTGAAATCTTCGGCCATCTCGCGTCTTCTCCCGATTTTGCTGCGGCACCCGATCCAAAAGATGAATCAAAGCCGACACAGACCATCAGAAAACGCGATCCCGGCGCGCATAACAAGGGCTGTTCCAACAAAACAGGCAGGCAAACGCGGAAAGGCAGGGATTGCGGCCACAGGCACGCCAAACGGACGGGGCACGCAGGCCCGATGAGCCGTAACTGACCTCAACAGCGTCATATTTTAAGAGAATGGTGCGGTCGAGAAGACTCGAACTTCCACGGAGTTTCCCCCACAGCGACCTCAACGCTGCGCGTCTACCAATTCCGCCACGACCGCACGATCGTATAGAACCGAAGTGAATTCGATTCGAAAGCGAGGCTCTTTTTACCAAACCCCGCGAGGTCGTGGGGAGATATCGTATCCGTTCCAAAGATGCAAGCTTTAATCTGCGGCTTATGGTATTTTTTTCCGACACAGACAGACGAACAACGACACAATGTCGGGCGTTTTCTTGTTTTATCATTAAATTTCATATGGTTATAAAATGGTTGAGTGGCAAATCAGCGATCATTTGATCGATTACCCAGACGCTCTCGTCGCTATGGAACGCCATGTGGCGGCGATCCGTCAGATGGGCGCACCGGAACGAGTCTGGTTGTTGGAACACCCACCCCTTTATACGGCCGGGACCAGTGCCAAGCCACAAGACCTCTTGGATGCCGACGGATTGCCGGTTTATGAGACGGGACGGGGGGGACAATTGACGTATCACGGGCCGGGACAGCGCATCGCCTATGCCATGCTCGACCTGAAACGGCGCGGCGGGGATATTCGCGCCTACATCCACGCACTTGAAGAGTGGCTGATCCGCACCCTTGATCTGTTTGCGGTGCGCGGCGAACGGCGGCCGGGACGGGTCGGTATTTGGGTCGTCGAAAAAGATGGCCGTGAATATAAAATCGCCGCCATCGGCGTGCGAGTCCGCCATTGGGTCGCCTTTCATGGCATCGCCCTCAATGTCGACCCGGATCTCGCCCGCTTTGGCGGGATCGTGCCCTGCGGCATTCGCGAGCATGGGGTTACCTCACTTGCGGCACAAGGAATTCTCGTCTCGATACCCGAAGTGGATATTGCGTTGCGACAAAGTTTTCAACACGTCTTTGGGGAATAAATGAAAAAATTATTTATTTTTTTAATGGAAAATTAATTTTTTTGGGAAATATTATTATATTTATTTAAAAAAATAAATAGTTATTTATATTGTATTTTGATTAAAATTCTTAAAATCATAGAACTTTTCTGATAATTGCCTTAAAATAATGATTCGAAGGTTGACTTGTTATCGGAGATTTCCCGTGGAAAACATCTCTTCTACTCATAATGCAATTTACCCAATTCGATTACTTGAAGAACTTGCAATTCCAGATTCTGCGATTAATAACCATGGATTATTACGCAAATACAGACAATCTGTCCTTATGATAGCTTTTCTTTTTATTTGCTTTATTGCTTTTCTTTGCGTCCATTTAGTCGTCGATCAGAACAGCACCGGCCCCATCCTCATCGCGCTTGGCAGCGTCGGGATCATCCTCATGATCCCGACGCTGAAAAACAGCAGCAGCCCCAATCTCGTCGTCCATCTCCTGCTCACGCAGTTGTTGATCATCGGCACACTCTACATGATCGGTCTCGGCGGCACCGTGACCCCGCAAGGCGCACTGTTGGCCCCCCTGCCCGCCTTTGCCTTGCTGATGATCGGGACGGTCGCTTTTTTCTGTTGGTTTTTGATCTGCACAGGGGCCTTGGTCGGGATCTTCGTCATGACGGTGACGGATACGGTACCGAAATCCCCTTGGTTGCCACACCCGGACCCGTATTTCGTACCGTTCGATTATGTCGTGGTCTTTACCTCCTCGGTTCTCCTCGTCTCTTTTGTCGTATTCTTGATGGAAAACGATCGCCAACGCAGCGAACGCGAGGTCAAGGCCGAGGCCGCCGCCCGGGCCGAAGCGGAAAAGGCCGAAATCAAGGCCCGGACCGACGCGGAAATCCGCGCCCAAGAAGAACGCCGCGCCGCCCTGCACCAGTTGGCCGATCGGTTCGAAGCGGCGATCGGGTCCATCGCGGAAACCGTGGCCTCGGCCTCGGGCGATCTCATGCAATCGGCCAAGACTGTGCTCGACAGTGCGGCCCATACCCGCAACGAGACCGGCCTCGTGCTGCGCGCGGCAGAACAAGCCAGCAGCAACGTCACCCTCGTCGCCCATGCCGGCGAACAATTGAACGGCTCGATCCGCGATATCGCCTATAAGGTCGAAGATGCCGCCCGCGCCTCGGAACAAGCCTCAGGCGAAGCGGCCCAAACCTCGCAATTGGTCGATACCCTGACCGAGGCCTCCGCCCGGATCGGCGACGTGGTCAAATTGATCCATGCGATCGCGGCCCAGACCAATCTCCTGGCCTTAAATGCCACGATCGAGGCGGCCCGCGCCGGTGAGGCGGGCAAGGGCTTTGCCGTGGTCGCAAGCGAGGTCAAAAACCTCGCCACCCAAACCGCCAAGGCCACCGGCGATATCAGCGGCGAAATTCAATCCATGCAGATGGCGATCAACAGTGCGACCGGCGCCATGAACGATATCGCCGTGACGATCGACCGGCTCAACGAGATCAATGCCGCCATCTCGGGGGCTGCCGAAGAACAAGCCGCGACCACCGGCCAGATCAGCCGCAATATCACCGAGGCGGCCCATGGCATGGGGGCGGTGTCCACCAAGATTGCCGATGTCGTGCGGATTGCCGAAAACACCCAGGAAACGACCAAACATTTCGTCACATCGGCCGAAAAACTGAGCCGCGAGGCCCAGCGGCTCAAGGGTGAGGTGAAGGATTTCCTGGTCAGCGTGCGTGCGGGGTAAGATCAGGACAAATCAGCGCCGTTACAACGCCTCGCCCCTCCCAAAACGCCAAACAGCCGGACCCCAACCAAGGTCCGGCTGTTTCGTCTTGGTGATCCCAAGCGGCGTTTATGCAAATTCCAGGATGATCTGATCGACCGCCAGACTGTCGCCCTTTTCGGCGGCAATCCGCTTGATCGTGCCGTCCCGTTCGGCGCGCAGGACATTTTCCATCTTCATGGCTTCGACCACGGCCAATTCCTCACCCGCCTTCACCTCTTGACCGGCCGTCACCGCGACCGATACCAACAGGCCCGGCATCGGCGACAGAAGGAAACGGGACAGATCCGGCGGCACCTTGACCGGCATCAAGGCGGCCAAAGCCCCCGTGCGCTCATTCACGACCCGCATCTCGATCGCGGCCCCCGCCCGGAACAGACGCCAGATCACGCCGACCCGGTCGATCTGCACCGTCACATGATTGCCGTCGATCTTGCCAACGAACAGCGTATCGCCGGGTTGCCACGGAGATTGGATCTGACGGGTGCGCCCATCGAGGGTGACGCGATAGCCATCTTCCGGCCCGACCGGGGTCGGTTCCACCGACAGGGTCCGGGCGACGCGCGGCGTTTTACCGACCAACACGGTCCAGGTATGAGGCACCGGCACGGGATGCAGGTGGTACCCGCTCGTCGCATCGCGATCGGCTGCCCGTTGATGGGCGACGGCCGCAATCGACACCAACAGGTCGAGATCCTCGGCCCCGAGATCGGCCCCATGGAAACCGTCGGGAAATTCGGTCCCGATGAAATCGGTCGATAGCTTGCCGGACTTGAAGCGATCGCGGCCCATAATGGCGGCCAAAAACCCGATATTGTGGTTGACGCCGCGGATCGCGAAAGCATCGAGTGCGGCCGCCATCCGTTCCGTCGCGATCGCACGGGTCGGGCCATAGGTCACGAGTTTTGCGATCATCGGATCGTAAAACATCGAGATTTCCGCCCCTTCATAGACCCCGGTATCGACCCGGACCCCCTCGCCCGTCGGCGGGCGATACCGGGTAAGACGCCCGATCGACGGCAGGAAATTGCGCAGCGGGTCCTCGGCATAGACCCGCGCCTCAAGGGCGGACCCGGTCAGGGTGACCTGGTCCTGGGTAATCGGCAAGGGCTCGCCCGCCGCGACCCGGATCATCAGTTCGACGAGATCGAGCCCCGTCACCTCTTCCGTCACCGGATGTTCGACCTGAAGCCGGGTATTCATTTCCAGGAAATAGAAATTACGATCCCGATCGACGATGAATTCCACCGTCCCGGCCGATTGATACTGCACGGCTTTGGCAAGGGCCACCGCCTGCGCCCCCATGGCGGCCCGGGTGGCGGGGTCCAAAAACGGGCTCGGTGCCTCTTCGATCACTTTTTGATGGCGGCGCTGGATCGAACATTCCCGCTCGCCCAGGTGAATGACCGATCCATGGGCATCGCCCATGACCTGAATTTCGATATGACGGGGCTCGACGATGTATTTTTCGATGAAGACGCGATCGTCGCCAAACGAAGACCGCGCTTCGTTCGTGGCCGAGCGAAACCCTTCGCGCACCTCGGCATCGGACTTGGCAAGGCGCATCCCCTTGCCGCCGCCACCGGCCGAGGCCTTGATCATGACCGGATAGCCGATTTCCTGGGCAATGCCGACTGCCGCTTCGGCATCGGGAATGACGCCCAAATAACCGGGCACCGTACTGACCCCGGCGGCAGCGGCCAATTTCTTCGATTCGATCTTATCGCCCATCGCCCCGATGGCGTGGACATTGGGACCGATGAACACGATCCCCGCCGCAGACAAGGCTTCGGCAAAGGCGGCCCGTTCCGACAGAAAACCATAACCGGGATGAACCGCCTCGGCCCCGGTCTGTTGGCAGGCGGCAACGATCCGGTCGATGCGCAGATAGGAATCAGCGGCGGACGACCCGCCGATCGCCACGGCCTCATCCGCCTCGCGGACATGCAGCGCCTCGGCATCGGCATCGGAATAGACCGCCACCGTCTTGATACCAAGACGGCGCGCGGTGCGGATGACGCGACAGGCGATTTCGCCACGGTTCGCAATCAGGATCTTATTGAACATCGTCTTTATCCCGCGTTCGGGTTTCTCAATCACGCACAACCGCCCCATCCATCGGCCCGGCACCGGACGGCCTGCCGGACCCTCGGATCAAAGCGGAATATTATCGTGTTTTTTCAAAGGATTGGTAAGCTTCTTATCGCGCAGCATCGCCAAGGACCGGATAATTCTGCGCCGGGTCGAGCGCGGCTGGATCACCTCGTCGACATACCCGCGCGAAGCGGCGACGAAGGGATTGGCGAATTTTTCGCGATATTCCTCGGTTCGGGCCTCAATCGCCGCCGTATCGCCGATATCGCCCCGGAAAATAATCTCGACGGCCCCTTTGGGTCCCATCACGGCAATTTCCGCCGTCGGCCACGCATAATTCACATCGCCGCGCAAATGCTTGGAACTCATCACGTCATAGGCCCCGCCATAAGCCTTGCGCGTGATCACGGTCACTTTCGGCACCGTCGCCTCGGCATAGGCGAACAACAGTTTCGCCCCGTGCTTGATGATGCCGCCATATTCCTGGGATGTCCCCGGCAGGAAGCCCGGCACATCGACGAAGGTCACCAAGGGAATCTCGAAGCAATCGCAGAACCGCACGAAACGCGCCGCCTTCTTCGAACTGTCGATATCGAGGCAACCGGCAAGGACCATCGGCTGATTGGCGACGATGCCTACCGTTTGACCGTCGAGACGGCCGAAACCCGTGATGATATTGCGGGCATAGCCCGGCTGCACCTCGAAGAAATCCCCCTCATCCACCACCTTGTGAATGAGTTCGGCCATATCGTAGGGTTTGTTCGGATTGGCTGGGATCAAGGTGTCGAGCGAGGTGTCGATCCGATCGACCGGATCGACCGTATTGCGGCGCGGGGCTTTTTCCCGGTTGGACGAAGGCAGGAAATCCATGAACCGGCGTAATTCGAGCAAGGCATCGACATCGTCGTCGAAGGCAAGATCGGCCACCCCCGATTTCGTGGTATGGGTGACGGCCCCACCTAATTCTTCCTGGGTCACGGTTTCATGGGTCACGGTCTTGACCACGTCCGGCCCTGTGACGAACATATAGGAACTATCCTTGACCATAAAAATAAAGTCGGTCATGGCCGGCGAATAGACGGCCCCACCGGCGCAAGGCCCCATGATCAAGGAAATCTGCGGCACCACGCCCGAGGCCAACACATTGCGCTGGAACACATCGGCATAACCGCCGAGCGAGGCCACACCTTCTTGAATCCGCGCCCCACCGGAATCGTTGAGCCCGATCACCGGGGCCCCGACCTTCATCGCCTGATCCATGATCCGGCAAATCTTTTCGGCATGGGCCTCCGACAGGGACCCGCCAAATACGGTAAAATCCTGACTGAAGACGAAAACGAGACGACCGTTGATCGTACCGTAGCCCGTGACGACCCCGTCGCCCGGCACTTTTTGATCAGCCATGCCGAAATCGTTGCATCGATGTTCGACGAACATACCCCATTCCTCGAAACTGCCCGGATCGAGCAGAATGTCGAGCCGTTCGCGCGCCGTCAGTTTTCCCTTGGCATGTTGTGCATCGATACGGCGCTGGCCCCCGCCCAACTGGGCTGCCTGGCGTTTTTCCATCAGACGGCGGAAGATATCCTGCATGGCCTCATCTTACCTCTTCGGCGCACGCGCATCGGCGCACGCAACCACCCGTGCCGCGATCCGGCACCCCACATCTGCGATAGCACCATCTGAGCGATCATGCTAGTAGACGGCTGTCTATAGATGGGAAAATCTCTGGGCCAAACAATTTTTTACTGCGCGCAGACGAAAATTTGACCCCCGGCGTTTTTAAAGATGCAATGGGACTGGCTGATACGCATCGAACGAAGATTATGACCAATCAAACCGTCGTCCGATCAATGAAAATAGTTTTTCGTTTTTTTCACTGAAATATTCTTTGAGTGTCTCGTGCGCCGCCGCCTCGAGATGTGGATAATGTCGTGCGTTCTTCAGTTCAAATTGTTTTGGTTTCCAAGATCTTAATTTAAGGAACTCACACACTTGCCCGAATACCCGACTGGGATGTCTTGCCAGATCCTCGCTCTGAACGATCAGAAACGACTCTTTGGGGAAAAACTCGAACCAATGCTCCAATTGTTCTGCATAATGGCCGAGCCGCTTATAGCCGAAAAGCACATCTGATAAGCTCGTATAATTTTCATTGAGGCGCACCCTTTCTTCTTCCCCGGATAATCGTTCGGTTTCAGCGGCAAGCCCATCGATAAATGAAAGATCCTCGACACCATACTGCATTCGCGACATTTGATAATGCGAATATGCCCGCATCACAGGATCACGGAAGAGGACGATCAATTTCGGTCGTTTCCCGCTTTGACGACAAACCGCGGCGAGACGCCGTGGGGCCGCATACGACCTTAGATAATAAGGCGAGGCTTCGCCCGTAATCCAAGATCTGAATAGCTGAGTTCCATAGAAATCAGGCAGAACATGATTGGGGAAATGTGACTTATACCACTCTAGTCCCTTGGCATAATTGACATCATAGAATTGGACTTCTTTCACGATCGACGGCTTAACCTGTGGATGCTCGGACAAATAATCAAAAAGGGCGGTCGTCCCACATTTTTGGGCACCGATAATCAGAAAATCCGGCAGGATACGAAAATTATCGATGGGTAATCGCTTGGGCAATATGTGCACTTATATTTTCCTTCACGCCGTTTTTCGCCGAGCCGACAAGCAGTGGGGGCACATCACCGCCCCCACCACCGCGCATGACTGCTAGGCGCCGACCACTTGACGTACGATGCCCAATTTTTCCAATTGCCTGATCGTCCCGTTCAGTCTGTCCTGATCAATCGCCAGGGCCGCACACAGGCTTCCCACATCGTGCCGACGATCGGCGATCAAACGCAACAGCCGCCCCTGATCCGCATCAATCGCACAGGGTTGGCGATAGCGCGAGAAACTGACGGTATGCGGGTGCCCGTCCAGGTCGAAGCCGCAAACACCATCGCTCTTCACCAATGTCACGGGCTGCTGTTCTTCCACACCATTGATCCGTTTTTTGTTGAACCACACGGTCTCGCAAGACGCCCTCAATGCCGTTTCCCGCACTTCATCGATCGTTTCCGCCAAATCATAGCCAAGCCGGTCATCGATTGCGATCGTGCGCGCGGCCTCAAGCCCCGCAGCCGCAAGATCGTCTTTGATCAAATAATGGACCAACGCCTGCAATTGTCGATATCCGGGGGCGCTTTGGCAGGGCACAGTCTCATCCTGCGCAGCCAGAAAAGTACCATCGCATCGGCCAATGACGGTCCAATCCACACCCGATGCGGGATCCAGCATCACGAAAGTGGGCACATCCTCGCCAACGGGTGGTGGCGCGATGCCGTAGGCTTCGGCCAATTTTTGGGTCAGCGCCAGGCTGATCCCATCCACCCATGAATGCCGTGGCGGCACCGTGTAGTTCAAGAACAACCGGGCTGCCCGCAACGACACGCTTTCGGGCATTGGTGCGGCAAGCCAGAATAATGCCGCCCTGAAGGTGTGTCGTTGCACCAAATCCCGCTGTCCGCGCAAATGGGCAAGACGCGCCTGATAGATCTGACAGGTCAAATGATCGGTGAGAGACCGCAGGCCGAGCGTCCAATCGAAGGCACGCTTGAAAAGACGGTCCGCCGCATCAATCTCGCGGCGGCGCAGATGGATGCGCGCCGTATTCATACAATTGATATAAACGAGATGCGGATCGGGGTTCTGCATTGCCTCGAGATGCCGTGCGATGGTTTTTTCAATTGCATAGGCACCCTCTTCGTCCCCGGTTCGCAAATGAACCAAAGCATAAATATTCATCAGATAGAGATATTCAAATGTCGGCTGTTCCGTTTCCAACAAGGCGACGGCTTCGCGGAAAAACGGCTGTGCTTCATGGGCATGACCTGACATGACGAGGCCCCACCCCTTATGTTGCAGAAGCTGCCCCCGCAGTTTCTTCGGCAATGTCTCTGCCGGCACCGGTGCGGCTGCGGCCGTGACGAAATCTTCCATCCCGATCCGCAGCCCTTGCGTCATCACCGTGACTTGCGCTTTTGCAATGGGATGATCGACGAGGTCAACGGTCGCATTGAGGATTTTAAGCGCAACCGCATAACTACCCTCGCCGACGGCCGACCAGCCGAGTGCGATCAACGATGGGACATCCTCTTGTCTGCCGCAACGCGATACGGCATAGCCGCGCAGCCAAGGTGTGACCGCCTGTCGCCCGATGATCGGCAGCACCGTAGCAGGGTCCTGCATTATCGCCCGCGCCAAGGGGGGCACGAGATAGGCACCCCCCGCAAGACGGATGAGACCATACGCATCGGGCCCATTGGGACAGAGTGCCGCCACATCCGCGGCACCGATCAAACCGGGTGCGCCATAAACGGCGGCTGCCGCATACGGGGATTCCAGGTCCTCGGCGGGCGCTTTCTCGACAGCGACCGACCAATGATCGGGCAGATCCGGAACCATCGGGCCGTACCCCGTCAGGATCAACCGCGCGCCCAACTGTTCGGCCAAGGCTTGCAGGAACCACTCGTTTTCCTCGCCCATAGCGCTGCCGTCTCGCGGTGTCATCACGACCAGATGGATCGGCTGCGGACTGACGGCGAGCCGGGGCAACACGCGCGCCGCATAGGCGAGTGCCGTCATGATCGGTTGATAGCCCGCCGTCTCCGCATCAATCAAAACGCCGATCACGCTGGTAATGGATTTTGTCAGCGATGCGCGCAAACCCTGAGAAAGATCGGAATTATTAATTTTTTCTAATTTTAATTGATCGCAAATCTCGACAGCCGCATGATGCGGCATGATAGCGCCCAATGATAAATCAATGACCAATAAATTATCGCTCTCACTAATAAATGGTACGACATCACAATCTCCACACTTCATAGTAAAATTTATTTTTCCTAAAGATCTTGGATGAATATTAAAAATAAATTTGTCTTTTTTTAACATTTATTATCTCCTATTTTTAGATGGATTATCTTTAGAAACTGTAACGCAGACGTGTCGTCACTGTGTCTGAGACGGGTGACAGGCGATTTTCCGACCGAGTGTTGCCATCGATGAAGGTCGAGGTCAGGACCGCCTCCAACCGTTGGGTCAAACGATAACTCGCCGACGCGGTGAGGGTTCGGCTGAAATCGCCAAGACCGAGATAACTTGAAGCACTGAGCGTCAGATCATCGAGCGAACGACTGACACTGAGATAGAGATATGTACGTTCCGCCCCGAGCGAGCGCAGGGTGAGAGAATCGGTTGCCAGATTGGGTGCCACCAGCCGGGCCGTGCGCGGGCTGCCCCCACCGGCGCGATGGAACTGGATCAGGTTCAAAAACCGTTGATACTGCCGTCCCGAAAGACCGCGACCGTCATAACCGAACTCGGCCATCACCGTGGTTTGATCCTCGGTCGTATAGGTGGCACCGGCGGCAAAACGGGGATAGACGACACTGTTATTGGCGCGAAACGACCCGAAAGCCTGTATCGTATTGAACGAGAATGGCCGCCCGACGAGCGCCGCCAAGATCGGACGGTTGGTCCCCGCAGCCGCATAAAACGAACCATACACCCCGAGTGCCTCGCTCAAAGTCGCACTGCCCGTCAGGCCGAGCCCAACCGATTCCCCGGTTGCCTTGCGGATCGTGATCGAGGCATTGGCATCGTCGAATTCTTGGCGGTAATTGAAGGCGATCTGGCGGGTTCCCCGATTGAAACCGTCGGGCACCGTGTCGAAATCGTTGCTGTAAATCAGGGTTGCCGACGCATTGTCGGTTACGCGGGTCAAGACCACCATCGGCAATCCTTGCGCCCGACCCTGTTCGTCGGTGATATCGGTTAGATCCGCCTGCTTTTGAAAAAAACCGAGCGGCTGGGTGACGAAGGATTGGTCGAGGGTCAAAAGCCGTTTACCGATCGACAGGGTAAGCCCGTCGTCGAGCGTAAAGATCTTGTTCAATTCATTGATTTGAATGCGATCGGCACTATCGACCCGCGTTCGATACCGCGCATTCTCACTCGCCCGGATGCGCAGGGTAAACCCGTCACCCGCCCCGGTCAGGGACAAGGCCGTTTCCTGATTGGCGGGTGCAATCCCCAGAAAATTGCGCGGATTAACCGCACTTTGTCGAATTCCGCTGGTCCCGAGGGATTCCAACACGAACCCCCCCAGGCTGAAATCCTCGCCCGCCTGCGCCGTGTGGACCGGGCAGAACAAAAATAAAGACAACACGATGAGACCCGTGCGGCCTGTCGGCCGACGCCCCCCCGTCCGGCGCAGGATCATTCTTCGAGAGACCGGGGATTGAACATCGATGCAGGCAAGTTCGTCGGTTCCGCTTTACCCGATTCGACCAATGTTTCCTTGTTATTGTCGATCGCATCGATATAGCGCACGCTGGCGATATACCCGTCATGGGCTTTATCGGGCGCACTGTAGATCGCTTTCTTCAACAAACGGCCGCTGGCGGCAAAAAGGGCTGCTTGCGCTGGTGAAAGATCCGCCTCGCGCACCGCAAGATGGATCATACCATAGGTCGCTTGATCGTTTTTCGCCGTCAGGATCAGGTTGATCCGGGCTTCGCCATCCACGGTTTCCCGCGCCGGATCGGCCAATTTCGTCTCGTAATCGTCGGCAAAATGCAGGCGCGTGATATCGCCGATTGAGGCTTGTCCCCGCAGAGATTGAAGTGGCGTAAGACGCACAGCACGGTGCGTGCGTGGGGCATAAAAGAAAATTCCTTTGTCGTTGGTCAAAAACTTCTGACCCCGTTGGTCAAGGCTCAAGGCTTTCAAAAGGTTGCTGCCGTGACCATCGATATAGAGCGTATAAAGGGACGGCTCGTCGGCGATACCCTTGCGATAGGGGGTGATCTTCACATCCCCGACCGATGCGACATTGGGCTGTCGCAACGCATCGACATGCCGGATGATCGTTGCCGTATCCGGCAGATCGGCGCCATGCGCCGCAACAACCGGAAAAAGCAACGACAAGGCGATAAGCGTGCGCACAGACATGATAGGTTTTCCTTGATCTCAAAGAGAAGACAGGGCGGTCAGGATTTTCATCCGGGCGACGCGACGACTGATCAACCACGCGGAAAACCCGCACAAGACCACCATTGCCGACATGATCGCCAGAAAGGATTCCGGGCTCCAACTGAGATGGAGGAGGACGCCGACATTGCGGCCGGGCGGCGGCGGCAATTGAATGGCGCTCTCATTCACGACGAAGATCACAAACGCTGTAAGGATGCCGCTCATCACGACCCCCATGCCGCCCATGATGATCCCCTCAATCATGAAAATCCGCTGCACCTTCGCCCCGGAAATCCCGATCGCCCGCAATGTCCCGATTTCCCGGCTGCGCTCCATGATGCTGGTCAGGGTCATGGAACCGACGCTCAAAAACACGACAATGGCAATGATAACGCCGAACACGATGAACTGATTGCGATAAAGGGCGACGATCTGATCGAAAAGCGGGTTCAGTTGCCGCCAACTGCGCACCTCGAAACCCGGCTCTGCCCGTGCGAAATCGGCAATCGCCGCATCGGTGTCATCGGTCTTTTCCAACAAGACCGACAGCAAACCGATCTTGTCGGTTCGCAATAACTCCTGGGCGGTGGCGATCGGCATCTGGACGAGATAGAGCTCGCTTTCAGGGACGCCCGTTGCAATGAGGCCGACTACGGTGAGGTCGATGGCATTGATAGCCCCATGGGCGGTACTGGTGAGGACCGTCACGCCATCCCCCAAGGCGACGCCCAGACGACGGGCCAATTCCTTGCCCAACAACACACTATAGCGATCATCCGGTTTGGCACTCAGCCTTCGGCCCGTTTCGATATTTTGAAACGCCCCGAACGTCTGCTGTTCGAGATCGGGCTGTACCCCGTTGCCTTGAAAGGTCAGGGTCTGATCGCCGTTCGAGATGAGGCCGCCGAATCCAAGACGCGGCACGACCCGGCGGATGCGCGGATCCTGCGCCGTCAGGGCATCGATCTTCTGACGATCGGCAGGTTCCAGACCGAATTGCAGCGGACGCTCGCCCGCCCCGTCGAATTGTCCCGGATGGCCGATCTGGAAATGACCGACACCACCCCGGATCGTTACTTCCCGAATGGCACTCGCCGTCGCTGCCATATAGCCGACAAACACCATCAAGGCAAAAGCACCGATCGCAACCGTTGCCCCGACGAACAAGGATCGGCGGCTATTGCGCAGCACATTGCGCACCGCCATGGCCGTATAATGCCTCATGCGTGGGTGCCCCCCTCGCTTAACCGACCATCGGTGAGGGTGATCACCCGATGGGCCGCCTTCAGCACACGCGGGTCATGGGTTGCGATCAAAAAACAAGTACGATAGGTTGCATGCAACGTTGCGATCAAATCCAAGATATCTCCGGCACTCCGCCCGTCGAGATTACCCGTCGGCTCGTCGGCCAAGACCAATTGCGGGTTGCCGACAAGGGCGCGGGCAACGGCGACCCGCTGCTGTTGTCCGCCGGATAATTGATCCGGTCGATGGTGCCTGCGCGCGGCAAGTCCGACGGCGGCCAAAGCCGCCTCGGCCCTGGATCGGCATTCGGCACGCGCGAGCCCGCGCGGCAACAGGGCCAGTTCGACATTTTCCTGGGCTGATAGAACCGGCAGGAGATTGAACCGCTGAAAAATGAAACCGAGCGTCTCGTTGCGAAACCCATCCATATCCCGATCGGCCACAGTCGTCACATCGGTTCCACCGACGAGGATCCGGCCGGAATCGGGGCGGTCAAACCCGGCGATCAGGTTGAACAGGGTCGATTTTCCACTGCCGGACGGGCCGGATACGGCAATGATGCCGCCGTCTGGAACCGTGAACGACACGTCATCGAGCGCCTGCACGCAGCTGCCGCCCAGCGTATAACTTTTCGACAGACGGTCGATGACCAGGCCAACGGATTTGTGATTGTGCGGGGTCTGCATGGAGACCGGACCGTCTTCAATAGACAAGGGTGATATCGAAGGCATTCGCACCCTCTTCGACCGTAAGAGCCGCATCCTCGAATTTCGGCGGACCGCGACGGCCGATTGCATCGCGGGAAAAGCCATAACCTTCGATCGGAATCCCGGCCGCATCGAAGCTCAATTTGCCATCGTCATTCTCGTCGTGGATGACCGTAATCGCATAGGTCCCCGGAGGAACGCCCTTAAAACTCAAAACCACAGCCCCCTTGACAGCCGCGACCCGCATGCGCTGCGTACATTTTGCCGGAAAGCCTTCCTTGTCGCAGAGCGACGCCAAGAGATGGCCGCGATTATTGATCGTATTCGTCACTGTGACCGTCACATCGGCCGCCCATGCCGCACCGACCATTGACATAAAAATAACCAATGAACATAAGTAAGTTCTTAATTTGCTCATAGTAACTCCAAGTTTTTTTGAATTAAGATCGATAATTTTTCGATTGATTGACTAAAAAAACAAATCCATTCCTCCCAAAATCCATTAATTATTACATTTAATTGTAATTTACAATATTCATTTCTGTTTTCGTTAAAGATTTTTTCCATTGGAAATAGTTTTATATTTGAAAAAAATCTTAAAACTACATATTCACTTGCCAATCTCGCTATCCGGCCATTCCCGTCGGCAAAGGCATGGATCATCGTGATTTGTTGATGCACCATGGCCGCCTGCAACAGCATGTCCTCTGCCGTCGGGGCCTCCCATTCGATGAATGCAATCAGATTCCGCAAAAGCGGCCCAAGATCGCCCGCAGGCGCAAAGACCATCGCAATCTCTTCTTGGTCAGTCACCATGAAGGCGGGCATGGTGCGGATCCGCCCCGGCTGAACCCATGCCGTCAGGGCGGCCGGCGTCGAGGCGCAAAGCACTGCATGCAAGCCCGTCAGCGACTCTTGCGTGAGTCTCGGCAAAGCCAGTGCCTCGGCGATCGCTTGATCGGCGATCCGTTCTTCTTGACGACGGTCCCGCCACGCCTGTTCGGTCGGTTTCGACCCAAGCCCATCGCGGGCCAGGGCTACGGGCGCGATCCCATTGACGGCCCGGCGGATCGACGGGCCGTCTGCCGCGCGCGCGCGGCAGCACCGGGCCAGATCCGACAAGGCATTCGCGGCCGACGCCAAGGCCGGATTGACCCTCGATCGATCAACCGCCACAGGCAGCAATGCGGGCACGAAACTCGGCAGCCGATCGGCATCGGGTACGAAGGCACCGACCCGCCCATCTCGTAAAACCGGCGGTTCCCAGACTATGCCGGCAAATGCCGAGGGACTGTCCACACTCATCGCTCAGGAACCCAACGGAAACGACGACTTGCAATGGCAAAACACGCCACGGTGATCGCCAGCATCAAGCCAGCCGTGATACCGTCGAATACAGGATCTATGTGACCGCTTAATGTATGCCGTAAAGAGGCCGCGAGAGCATTAACCGGTAAATATTGGATAATATTCTGTACTGCTGGTGGTAAATTGCCCGTAGGCAACATAAGATTTCCAGTAAAGAGCAAGGGAAAGTACAAAAGGTTTGCCAACATCGTCGCACTGGCAAGGTTTTGTGCAAAACTCGATACGAGTATTCCAAAAGATAGGAACGCACTGCTCCCCAGAATTAGCATTGTCAAACTTGCCGCCAATGCAACCGGGGAGTATATTAATGGCATTCCATAAAGTACAACGCCGACAGAAAATAAAAGCAGGCTTGTCGCGACCGCTATGATCAAACGAGATAGCCACCATGCGCCCAAGACAACCAAAGGCGAAACGGGAAAGACGTGATACAATTTGAACAATCCCCCCTCGCGCGCTGCGACCAAGGGGACGGCAAAGCCCATGAGAGAGGTCGAGAGGATCACCATCACCGCAAGCCCCGTGACCAGAAAGAGACTATAGGGGTTGCCGGTCGCAAGCGGCTGTTCGCCGTCGCGGGTCAGGCTGAAAGCCGGTTTCGCCCCGGTGACTTCAAAATTATAGGCATCTGTCAACCCGCGCAGCATCCCGAGCAGTGCACTGGCTGACGGACTGCCAGGGTCCCGCAGCAGATAGCGCACCGGCACCGTCTGGCCGCGCCCCGCGAGATCGCCCACGGCCTCGGGCACGCTGATAACGGCATCGTAGCGTCCCCCTTGCGGACGGACAGCGACGATGTCCACCGTCGCATGCATCACGCTTTGACGGGTGAGTGCCTCGGCGAAAAAGCGATCGAAGGCTTCACTGACCGCGGTCTGGCTCGGATCGACGATCGCGATCCGCACCGATCCCAGGGTGTTGCTGCCGCCGAACAACGTCATCTGAATGACCAGCAGCAAGAGAGGAAAAGCCAAGGTCCAGAACAAGGCAAGCCTGCCGCGCAGAAACAAAGCCGTCTCGTTGCGCAACAGAAAAAAGAACGGTGCCATGATTATCCCCGGCTCATCTGGGCCAGAAAATCTTCTGGTCTTGTCGGTTCGAGACTGAAGGTTGTAATGGCGTGACGGTTGATGAACCCCCGGAATGCCAGATCGAACCCGGCACCGCCATAGAGTACGACATGCCCGTTCTGATCCGTCTCAAGGCGCTGCAAGCCTGAAAGGGCGGCATAATCGGCTTGAAGCGTTGGCGGCAAATCCCCGGCGATCGACGCCCGAAACAACCCGACATGCCGTTCAATCAGCGCATCGAGCGTTCCCATATCCCGCACGGCCCCTTGGTCGAGACACAGAATCCGATCAGCGTGTCTGAGATCGGCGGCCACATGAGAAATCATGACAGACCCTTTGCCGCGCAGCGCGCGTGCGCGCCAAATTCCTCGCAGGGCGCGGGCATGCCACTCATCAAGCCCAAGGGTTGGTTCGTCCAGAAACACAAGGTCGGGATCGTGGGCAAGCGCAAGATAAAGTTGTACGCGCTGCTTTTGCCCCCGCGACAACATGTAATGTTGCAGCGGCAACAGTTCCGCCATGCCGAGGGCTTCGGTTATCGCCGCTTGCGGCATACCGTAAAGACTGGTGTGCAAACCGACCAATTCGCGGATACGCAAATTCGCCATCATCTGAACATCCTGCAATTGCGTGCCGATCGCACGCCGCAGGGACGGATGGCGCATCACTTCCTCAATCCTATGGCCGCACACCGTTATGGTGCCGCCCGTGCGCGGTCTCAGACCGAGGAGCACCTCCATCAACAGGCTTTTACCGGCCCCATTCGGCCCGACGAATGCGACTTGTTCCCCCGCCTGAAGATCGAGAGCGTCGACCGACAGGGCAAACGCCTTCACCGTTGCCGCCACGCCCCGAACAGTGAGCAGGGGTGGGTGATCCGCGAAGGCGGGGGCCGCCTCTTGCGATACGGCGGTCTCAATCGACGCCTCCGGGGTCGTTGCGACGCCAAATCGTTCCAAAACAAATAAGGCATGTTGACCGTAAAGCGAGGGACCAACCGCTTTTCTGATCAAATCCAAGCCTTTGGCCTTGCTCCCGCCATATTGTTCCGGCGTTTGTATCTCGATAAACCCCATATTGACGAGCAGGTCCGGATCGTCGGGCGTCTGGGCAAATGCCTTACTATAGGCAAAGGCCGCCCGTTGCGCCGCCAGTCCGACCCGCACCATGTTCGGCTTGACCATCAGAATTTGCAGCGCCTCGCGGTGACCTTTCAGGGTCCAGAGCCGGGCGCTCGCAAGCCCATCCCGGCCGAGCTGCGCCAACAGCGCATCAATCTCGGCCAGTTTTTCCGATGCAACTTTTTCACCTTGCCCCGCAAGGATCCGCGCCTCGGCGATCAAGGCGGAGACCAGCACTTCACATAGGGCCGGCGAACGGGTGGTACCAGTCGCCGCCCGCACCGCTTCGATCACCCTGTCGAGAGGCGCGAGCGTGCGGCTCTGCCAGGCGGCACAGATGGCGGCATGGCCGTCGGCGCAGAGACCCGCCTCATCGGCGATCACTGCGCTCGTCGGCTCCATCGACTCCAACGGAACCCCGATCGCCTGCTCAATCAGCAGGGCGGTTTGGGCCGGATCATCATGGCGGGCCAGCGTATCGAACAAGATTTTCAGCTGCGCCATCCCCAACCGTTCGTAGAGCCGTCCGATAAAGTGCGCAGCCCGCATCCGCAGAGACCCGGTCTCTTCGACCGTGACGTCGCTGCCCTCGAACAGAATTCCATCCTCGCCGCGCGCCGACAATAAGCTTCGCAACGGACGATCGATCGTCTTCGGACCTGCCGCATCCGATCTCGGGAAAACTTCGGATCCGCCGCTAAAGCGTGCCGCAAAAAACGTCGCCAACCCTTCATCGAGAAACAAAGAGCCAGACACCATAAAGGCATGCGCGATTTCATGGAAAATTGTTGCGCGCAATTCATTTGGAAAGCGCGGCGACCGGGCCGAAATCGAGATTACGGCAAAACCAGGAAACTCTCTTTGGGTTAAGAAGATCCCGTTGAGCTGTTCCGTACAATGTACGAGAATGATAGGACGTTCTGCGTCAAAGAAATGGGAACCTGCGTCCAACGCCGCGACGATATCCTGAACGAGGCACCCGGCTGGTGGCGGATCGCAGAAGAAAATCCCTGCCTCTTTGACCAAGCGGCGTTCTTGCTGAACCAATTGCCCGAGCAAGCGACGGGTAAAAAGCCTGCCGCGCAGGCTGATCAGGTGATTGAGCGCCGCTTGTGCCGCCGGGAACCGCCCGGCATGAAGATGATCCAACAGTCTTTCGGCCAAGGCCGACAAATCATAGGGATCAAGGGCGAGGCGCTGATCCGCCGGGACGCGAGCGTTGCCGGCATCGTCCCCCGCTTGCAATCGGTCGATCATGCAGGCTCTCCCAAGAGGAGCGTCGATGCAATCGTTGTCGTCACGCCATCCAATCCCAATAAATCGGCAAGCTCATCGTCATAATAGGAAGCGTAAACAAGCGACCCTAAAGACAAACCCTGGGCGACCAAGGCAATATTCTGAGAGGCATGACCGGCCTCCAACAAGGCAAGACGATAGCCGCGCGCTCCGTATTTTGCCGTCATCCTCTGCGGTACGATGGCAACGACGATAGAAAGCGGCGTTTCGATGCCGCCTTCGTCCGTCTTGATTTCAACCCGCGAAAAAGCCTTGCCATCTTGGTTTTTCAAAATTCTAAGACGATGCGCTCTCGAATCATAATGGGCAATCGACGGGGATACCCCGTCGATCTGATTCAAAAACACATAGAATTCGAGACTATTCAGATTCCCCGGCGATGGGTAAGGACGAAAATTCAGGGTGACATTCGGCGCCGCCTTGCTCGTCGCCGTGTGATTCACGTGCAGCGCATGCCAAAGCAAGGATGAAAGCTGCGCCACTGTTAAACTCGGTTTAAAGGCGCGTAGGCTGCGCCGTTCCGCCAACACGGTGCCCAAGGCCGCATCGAGGGGTTGCGGGGTCGGCAGATCGAGGATCGGATGGGCGGTATAGTCGGTAAATCCCGCAGCCCCACGGGCGATATAGAGCGGGTTCAATAAAAATTTAGCAATATCGAGTGTCTGACCAAAAAATGTCCTGCGATGATATTTCGTGCATTCGTGGAATTGTTCGGCGGCGGAATCGAGATCGAACTCGCTGGCCAGCGGTTTCGGCGGAACAAGGGATTGTAGGACATCGTGGGTCATAACGTCACCTTGAGAGGAAAGAACCGCGCATGCGCAGACTGAGGATCAGGGGAATGGATGGGGTGCCGGATTGTAGGCACGAAGAGGATCCACCCCCCAAAAGCGCGCATGCTGTTGCAAGCGACGCCCGTCCTCACTGATCAAACGGCGACCGAACAAGAGTGGCTGTAGGCCGGGCACGATCACTCTGACGACGCAAAAACCCAAATCGGCAAGATCAGGGGTCGTCACATCCTTGGCGATGACCTGAAATCCACGGCGCGTCACATGATCGACGAGACCAGCCGTATCACAGCGCAGATGCGGCAGGTGGTCCGCCCTGACGCTTTCTGTATTGTTAAATAAAAAATCGAGTTTCGGGCGATGTTTCGGATTCAGATAGAAAGCCAAATGTTCTTGCGGGTCCGTAAAATCATCATCCTCGCCCGGTAAGATTTCGCCGCTCAATATTTTTTGCCGCCCCCATAAAAAACCGTGCAACGCTTCAATAACAGCCTTATCGATGGCCTTTACCGGATCGGGATGCGTACTGGCCCCAACGGCCACCACGCCGTCAACCCGGTTCTCGGCCATTGCCAGGATCGTTGCAACACCGAGATCCGTCGGTATCGACCAAAGATGGATCTGCAATGGCCCCTCTTCAAGGGCATGGCGCACACCGGGATCAAGGCGTTCTCTGGTTGCCGGATCAACGACCAGAGATGGGGGCGAAAACCCTAATTGCCAGAGGCTTGCAAAGGCATCCCGTTCGATTATCTCGCACAAGGCGCGTGCCACGGCAAAGGCCGCATTCGGACCTGCCGCAAGGCCGGTGGATGTACTTTGCGTCAGCTCTTCCGCCCGATCTTTGATATCCGCGCCGAGATAGACCAACGTCGCCGGCACCAAGAGCGACCGGGCCGTCCCGAGATCGACCGCACCGACCCACCCCCGCATGACGGACCGATCCGCCGGGTGAAACCGAAAGTCAGGGGTCTCGTACTGAGCGTCGGAAAAGAAAATACAGCGCCCAAGATCGACCGCTTGGTCCCCCAGACCATCGGCTCGCGCCTGATTTACCGTCATTGGATCATAGATCGACGCGGCATAACGTTCCGCCACCTCGCCAAAGGCGGACCACAGGGCGGCAGCGCGATTAAAGGCGGCGCCCGACCCTGCCGACATCCCCCGACCGGGATGCGGCGCATTGTGGCGGAAATAGTTGCAATTATGGGAAATCGCATTGAAGACGTAGAGGCCGGGCACCTCGGTCGAACCATTTTGCTCGTATAGAGCGGCGATCAGCCCATGACGCTCGTGAACCATCGCGTCGCGCACGCGCACCAGATGATCCAAAGGGGAAAGCAACGTCATAGTCTTAGACGCGACGAACGAGCGCATGATGGAACACTTCTTCCGGTGGGCGGGCTTCGGTATTGGCCACCCCACAAACAGGGCATCGCGGCAGCCGCAAAAGCGTGCTGGTCCTGATCTCCGAACGTAACGTATTGATTTCGCGCATCGGGCTTAAATGACTGTCACGCAGGGTACCGGCAACAAACCCGACGATCTGCGACGTGGCGACGGCAACGGCCCAATGCAATGAAACCCGACTGGGTTTCGGGCTGGCGATCACCCCTTCGGCACGGGCATCAAATTCGGCGGTGAACCGACGGGTTGAACGAACCCGATGGTAGTAACACTCGAAACAGGCCGTTGCATGCGGATGGGTTAGCGGGCCGCACCGCACAACATGGCGATCGAGCCATAGAGAGAGGACCGGCACATCAAGAGAGACGGCCCGTCTGTTAATGTGACGCAAGAGTTCGAAATCCTCTGCATCAGCCGCCGCAACGATCAGACTGGCAGGGCCAATTGCAGCGCGTTTCTCATCATCATAAGGACGTGCGTCAATCCCTAAATCCGTTACGGCCGCTGTCAGGCTGTGCGCCAACGCCCCTTCCCCCGCAACGAAGATCTGCCATGCCGTCGGATCCGGCATATCAAAGCGCATCGTCTTGTCAAGATGGGTTTGGCGCGCCTGATAAGACTGCATGATCAGGGCTGGGTCCAAGTCCTTGGCCCGATCGGTCGGCAGGAGTATTTTCTTTTCAACAAGGGCTTTAAGGGTCGCCTCAATGGCAGGCACTAAGAATCGATCACTTAAGTTATAGATAAATTCATCGACATTAATGGGATTATGGGCTGTCGAGACGATTTCCAGCGTCAATCCAGATGCGTCGCGTACGGCGAAACTGCCCTCTGGGGTGACGAAATTAAACTTGTCGGCACCAACCCGTACGATCTCGATCGTCGTGTTAAGGATATAATGAACGCCTGACATCGACAGCTCCGTCGCCAAATACCGAGTGGGCCATAGGACGGCCATATCGTCGATATGGCCGTCCCATCCGATACTAAACGCTAGTTAATTGGCGTTTGAGCAGCAGCAGCAGCAGCAAGAAGAAATAGAGATCGATGCGAGAGAACCATCAACCGACAGCTCCAATGCACCGAATTCTTCAACTTCTGTTGTGTCAACAACGGAAAAAACAGATTGTTCCATTTTTTTCTCTTTTTTAGTTATTGGCGAAATGCCTGCGGACAACAGGATGTATATCCGCTAACAAATAATTTTATATGACAATCAGAGTTTTCATTTAATATTTTCAAATATTAAACTTAAGAATCAACTCTCCAGCCAACCATGTAAGTACGTAAAAAATATAGATTTTAAAATTCAAAGAAGTATATTTTATTTATTTTTCAACTGCGTGATTTAAATTAAAAAATCCACATCGTTTTATCACAATGACTTAGCGTCAAATCATTAAAAAAAATCAATATCAAAAGTAGTCTGCATGCATAGTTATTAGCGCCTTTCCCGATTTCTGGCAAGATCGATTTTTGTGAAAAATTTGTTTCATTATTATTTATAAAATATTACAAAATATCAATAACTGCAATATTATAAGCATTTTTCAGTTTTTACAAAAAAATTACTACCAAATAAGTCTAATTTTTCTGACTTTTTCAAATAAGATTTACTTTATTTCTTTAATAAAACAAGAAACTGCACGGCAGCATCAATATCGCGCGCAACCCCAGACCGTCTCTCCGTGGCTAAATCATCCTCGCCCCATCGACCGACTTGATATAATTCATCCAACACGGAAAGACGGTGCGCCTCTGCCCCATCGATCTTTCCATCCCAAACTGCCAATGCCAGAATAAGCGAACCGGTCGCCGCCGTCAGATCGGCCACAGCCGTCAACGATAAGGGATCAAGGCCGTCCACGACCGCTCTCAGCGCATTTCGGCTGGATAGGGGTTGCACGATAGGGGTCAATCCGCGACCCACCAACAGTGGGGCATCGAAGCGCAGGCTCGCCCAATCAAGCCATGGCTGCCACGCCGCCTGCTCTGCCGCGACGAGATCGTCGGGATGCGATGCGCGATAGCAAAGAAGGTCGCTCGCCCCATAGTTGGCAGTCTCAGCAACGACGCTATCGCGATGGTCGATCACCCGATCGAGTGCCGTACTCGCCAATTTCATTAACGGCATCGTATCTGGCCGGATCTCGGCCCCTTGTGCCGCCCATTCTTGGGCAATCGCCGCCGCAAGAGCCAAGTTTGGCAGGATAAAGGAGCGTTTCCCAGGGGTCTTCAGACGCTTGTCATTGAGCAAAACGCCAAATCCGCCCTCGACACTGGCCACATCGACCGTCTGATAAAACCGTTTCATCCCTTAACCCCGTTTCAGAAGATCCAAAACCAACCCCGGCACAGCCGCATAATCGCGCGCAATGGCAGCCGCCCCCGCCTCGCATAACATCTCGGCAGAATGATAACCCCAAGTGACGCCGATGGCCGATACGCAGGCCGCCTTGGCCATCGCCATGTCGAAGCTGGTATCCCCAACCATAACGGCACGCGTGCGCGCAACCCCGGCTTCAGCCAAGCAATGCAGCAACATATCGGGATTGGGCTTGCCCGGCGCATCATCGGCCGTCTTCAATGTCACAAACCGATCGGTAATTCCATGGCGTGCCAAGGTGCTGGCAAGTCCGCGCCGTCCCTTGCCGGTTGCAACCCCCAATACGGCCCCGGCGGCAATCAGACGATCGAGGGCCGTCACGGTGCCGGGATAAAGCGGTTCTTCATGAGCATCCGATTCGCGTAAGGCGACATAGAGTTCTTTATAGGCGGTAACGATCGACTCTTGCTCACCCCGGCCTGCATCGGGACAGAGGGAAGCCACCGCCGCCAAAGGGGGTAGACCGACCGTTTGACGGATTGCCTCGGCCGCAGGACCCGTGCGCCCGTTACGCTGGAACGCGCCCTGCATACAGGAAACGATCCCGGCGGCAGAATCAACCAACGTCCCATCGCAGTCGAAAACGACCAAGAAATGATCGACGCCCATTCTAATCCAACTCCAAGGCCGCAAACGGGTCGCCTTCCGGTTCCGGCGCAAACCCGAAAAACCCCCACGTATCCTGCATATGCGGCGGCAAGGGGGCCGTCACGGTCAGCAGCTTTCCATTCGGTTGCTTGATGGTGAGACTGCGGGCATGTAAATGCAACTTGCGCCCCTGGGGCAAGCCCGAAAGATCCGCATGATCCCCACCATATTTCCCGTCCCCGACGATCGGGGTTCCGATCGTGGCACAATGGACGCGCAATTGATGGGTCCGCCCCGTAACCGGCAGCAGGGCAAGCCACGCCGCCTTTTGCGCAGCATTCTCGATCACCGTATAGTAGGTGACGGCATCGCGCCCGTCTTCTTCATTGGCGACCATTTTCTCGCCCTTGCCGACTAATGACTTCGCCAAGGCAAGATCGATCCGCCCCTGCCATGGGCGCGGAACACCCGCCACGACCGCCCAATAGATCTTGCGGGCGGTTTTTTCGCGAAACGCCTCCGCCAACCAAGCCGCCGATTGGGCGGTCCGCGCCAAGAGCAGGACACCAGACGTATCCTTGTCCAAACGATGGACCAAACGCGGGCGTTCATCACTGTCAAACCGCAGGACATCCAACATCCCGTCGAGATGTTTTGTCATGTTGGTGCCGCCCTGGACCGCAAGCCCATGGGGTTTATTGATAGCGATCACCGCGTCATCGCGATAGAGAACCGAGGCCAGCAATTTTTCCGCATCGGCCGGCTTCACGATCCGTGGCCCCGTCGGCCGGGGTGGCGCATCGCCTTTTAACGATTGCTCATCCAATGGTGGCACGCGCACAATCATCCCAGGTGCGAGACGATGCGCCGCCTTAACCCGACCGCCATCAACGCGGATCTGGCCCGTGCGCAGCAATTTTTCGAGGCGAATATGGGAAAGGCCGGGAAAATGTTGCTTGAACCACCGATCCAAACGTAAATCCGCCTCGCGCCGCGCCACTTCGATCAAGCGTACGGTTGTCATTCAATATCTCCCTCACGCGTCGGCTCGGCATTTCTCAACCGCCGCAACTTTTCCCAATAATCCAACCGTTTACGGATCTCTCGCTCGAAGCCACGTTCAACGGGCTCGTAAAATCGTCGGCGGGGCAAGGCATCCGGAAAAAAATTTTGCCCGGAAAAGCCATCAGGTTCGTCAGGATCATACCGATAACCGTCGCTATAGCCTTGCTGTTTCATCAACTGGGTCGGTGCATTCACCGCATGCATCGGCGGCATGAGCGATCCGCTTTGCCGTGCCGCAGTCATCGCCATTGTCAAGCCGCGATAGAGTCCGACCGATTTCGGTGCCGTCGCCAGATAGACGACGGCCTGGGCAATCGCCAATTCACCTTCGGGTGAACCCAATCGTTCAAACGCCGACCATGCCGCCAAGGCCTGAACCAGGGCCTGTGGATCCGCCATACCGACATCTTCACTTGCAAAGCGTACCAATCGACGAACGATATAGAGAGGATCTTCGCCCCCGCACATCATTCGCGCCAACCAATAGAGTGCCCCATCAACATCGGACGCCCGCATGGACTTATGAAGTGCTGAAATCAGATTATAATGTGCTTCCTGTCCCTTGTCATAGAGGGCCGCTCGTCGTTGAACATAGCGCGGCAGGGCCGATCCATCCAGGGGCGGCTGATCCATCGGCAAAAGGCTCAAGGCTTCGAGCATATTAATTAAATACCGTCCATCGCCATCAGCCATCGCAGTTAAGGCAACCCGCCCCTCGTCGGTGAGAGGCAAAGGCCGTCCGAGCACCCGTTCCGCCCGCGCGATTAACAGGCTGAGACTTGCCTGATCCAAACGGTTCAGGATGAACACGGTACAGCGCGACAACAGGGCGCCATTCAGTTCGAAACTGGGATTCTCGGTAGTCGCCCCTATCAGCGTCACAACCCCCTCTTCGACATAGGGTAAAAAACCATCCTGTTGCGCGCGATTGAAACGATGGATCTCATCAACGAATAAAATGGTATTTTTTCCCTGATGTCGCCGTTTCTGCGCCGCTTCAAAAATCCGACGCAAGTCGGCAACACCAGAGAAAACCGCAGAAATCTGATCGAACGCATAGTCGGTCGACTCAGCAAGCAATCGGGCGATGGTGGTTTTACCGCATCCAGGTGGCCCCCATAAGATGAGTGAGGCCAGTTTGCCGCAGCGAAACATGCGCCCAAGCGGCGCTTCAGCGGCCAACAGATGGTCCTGACCGATCACGTCACCCAGGCTTGCCGGGCGTAACCGTTCAGCAAGCGGACGAAACCCATTGGTCACACCCGCCGAGGCCGGCTCCTCATCGCCAAAAAGATCACTGGAACCCATGACAGCCAAATCCATCGGATCAGAAACAGCGTGCAACCGCCTAAGACGACACACTGTTCAAAGGCCTACAGGACGCGCAAAACAACGCGTCAAAGCGAAACACTTCACATTTTTTTCGAGGCGACTAGGCCAGCCAAGTCCACCAGGATAAGTCGATAATGGTACAGGGAAAAACGTGCATACATGTGGAAAAAACTAAGCCCGAACGCACACCGCATTCGGGCTTAGTCCACCATAATCATCTATCCATCTGCTCAAAAAAGACGGACGAAATGCCTTAAGCAGCCTGTTGCTCGTCTTGTTCAATCACCGGGCCGCTATCTTGGCCTTTGGCTTCTGGATCGCGGTCAACCAATTCAATGACGGCGAGCGGCGCATTGTCGCCATAGCGAAACCCGGCCTTCAGGATACGGATATAACCGCCGGCACGCCCCGCATAGCGTTCCGCCAGGGTCGTAAACAGCTTTTCCGTTATCCCGGTATCCTGCAACGAAGCAAGCGCCTGACGACGGCAGTGCAAACCGCCGCGCTTGCCGAGCGTAATCAGCTTTTCAACGACCGGACGCAGGTCCTTTGCCTTGGGCAAAGTCGTCGTGATTTGCTCGTGCTTTAACAGGGCCACCGCCATGTTGTCGAACATGGCTTTCCGGTGGGACGAAGTGCGGCTGAATTTACGACCGCTCATACCGTGACGCATTTTTAACTCCCTCTTACCCGCAGATCATACCAAGGATCATACGGTACGTCGCTCAGGCGACGGCCATTTCAGTCACACGCAACGACAGGATTAATAGGGTTCTTCCAGCCGTTTTGCCAGTTCTTCAATATTTTCCGGCGGCCAATTCGGAATCTCCATCCCAAGATGAAGCCCCATATGAGCCAATACTTCTTTGATTTCATTGAGAGACTTACGCCCAAAATTCGGGGTCCGCAACATCTCCGCCTCGGTTTTCTGGACGAGATCGCCGATATAAACGATATTATCGTTCTTGAGGCAATTCGCTGACCGAACCGACAATTCCAATTCATCCACTTTGCGCAGAAGATTCTTGTTGAACGGCAATTCAGCCGGACGGGACTCTTCGGCAGCGAGACGCGGTTCATCGAAATTAATGAAAAGTTGGAGCTGATCTTGCAGAATACGGGCAGCCAAGGCCACAGCATCTTCCGGTGAAACAGCGCCATTCGTTTCGATCAACAAAACAAGCTTGTCGTAATCGGTTACTTGCCCAACGCGCGTCGGCTCAACCTTGTAAGAAACTTTGCGAACTGGGCTGAACAAGGCGTCGACCGGAATCAACCCGATCGGGGCATCCTCGGGGCGGTTCTGCGTTGCAGCGACGTAACCCTTACCGCTTTCGACGGTAAACTCGATTGCCAGTTTCGCCCCTTGGTCCAGCGTGCACAGCACCAAATCTGGATTCATGATTTCGATATCATGACCCGTTTCGATCTGACCGGCGCGCACTTCTCCAGGTCCCGTCGCCTTCAAACGCATGCGCTTTGGACCATCGCCCCCCATGCGCAAGGCAAGCCCCTTGATGTTCAGGATCATATCCGTCACATCTTCGCGCACACCCGGCACCGATGAGAATTCGTGCAGCACACCCTCGATCTGCACCGCCGTAACCGCCGCCCCTTGCAGCGAAGAAAGTAAGACGCGACGCAGGGCATTGCCCAAGGTAATACCAAAACCACGTTCAAGCGGTTCTGCAACCACCGTAGCCAAACGAGCTGGCTCATCGCCAAGTTCGACCTGGAGCTGCTTTGGCTTAATCAAGGCCTGCCAATTTTTTTGAATCACGAGTGAACCCCATGCCCAACGGTGCCGCAGCACCCAAGATCGCTGAACGATACAGGGGTGCGGACTGTTAAAACGCTAAGACCGCGCGGCGCAAAAAAGCACCGGCGATCCCATACGTGCCGATCCCCGATGACGAACCTGCTAAAGCGCGTCGATGCGTAACAACGCACCGACGGCCCGGCAGCAAGGTTAGACGCGCCGCCGTTTTGGCGGACGGCAACCATTATGCGGAATCGCGGTAACATCGCGAATCGACGTAACGGAGAAACCGACGGCCTGAAGAGCACGCAGGGCAGATTCGCGACCTGACCCAGGCCCCTTCACCTCGATTTCCAAGGTACGCATGCCATGTTCCATGGCCTTACGGCCAGCATCCTCGGCCGCCATCTGAGCCGCATAAGGCGTCGATTTACGCGACCCCTTAAAGCCCTGAGTCCCGGCCGAAGACCAAGCAATGGTATTGCCCTGTGCATCCGTTATGGTGACGACAGTGTTATTAAACGAGGCGTTCACATGTGCGACGCCTGATGTGATATTTTTGCGCTCGCGACGACGAAGACGCGGTGCGGGTGCGGCCGCTTTTGCCATGACCAGTCCTTGACCTTGCTACAGCTTAAAGCCGGTTACTTCTTCTTACCGGCGATAGGCCGGGCGGGGCCCTTGCGGGTACGGGCGTTGGTGTGGGTGCGCTGACCCCGAACCGGCAATCCCTTACGGTGACGCAGGCCGCGATAGCAAACCAGATCCATCAAACGCTTGATATTCATCGCCACTTGGCGGCGAAGGTCACCCTCCACCGTGTATGTACGATCAATCTCTTCACGGATCTTCAAGATCTCATCGTCGGTGAGTTCGTGCACGCGGCGCTCCGCCGGGATGCCGATCTCTCCGCAGATTTTAACGGCAGTGGTAGGCCCGATCCCATGAATATAGGTAAGGCCAATGACTACGCGTTTTTGATTGGGAATATTGACGCCAGCAATACGCGCCACGTCGTCGACTCCTCAAGGTGATCACTGGGCACTCAATTCACCGGGGTGGTGACAGAGAGAGCACGCAGTATATGAAACGGAAAGATGCCGTCAATCTGCGAACAGACTGAAGTTAGTACCCCTGTAGCACCCTATCGATGGACTCTGCAACCTTATCCATATCAGCCATGCCATCCACTTGGTGCAATACGCCCTTTTTTTGATAATAGGGCAAAATTGGCACTGTTTGCGCACGGTAGGCGTCAAGTCTTTTACCAACGGTTTCGGCTTTATCGTCATCTCTGCGGATAAAATCGCGGCCACCACAAGAATCGCAGACGCCATTCTCCCGAGTCGGCTTAAATTTATCATGATAACCTGCACCGCATGCGGCACAGCTAAACCTTCCGATGATACGTTCCGTCAAAATCGCTTCATCAACGACCATCTCGACAACAGCATCAAGTTTCCAGCCAAGTGACTCGAGCATCGAATCGAGAGCCTCGGCTTGGGCAACCGTTCTTGGAAACCCATCCAAAATGAAGCCATTCTGACAATCTGCTTGCTGGATACGATCTCTGATCATGTCGATCATCACATCGTCAGAAACCAGCAGTCCCCGATCAACAATGGCCTTTGCACGCAGGCCTAATTCAGTCCCTGATTTAATATGGGTACGCAACATATCGCCTGTTGATAGCTGAACAATCGACTTAGATTGCTCTAAATGCTTGGCCTGCGTACCTTTTCCGGCACCTGGTGGACCCAGGAGAATTATTTTCATTAACGCCTCCCACGGAGCTTTGACTTCTTGATCAGCCCCTCATATTGGTGCGCCACAAGATGAGACTGAATCTGAGCGACCGTGTCCATTGTAACACTAACAACGATCAATAGGCTTGTACCACCAAAGGCAAATGGTAAGGCATATTGAGAGACAAGTATCTCAGGCAACACGCACACAAGAGCCATATAAGCAGATCCTAAGACCGTGAGGCGCGTTAAAACATAATCGAGATAATCGGCCGTACTTTTTCCGGGTCTATGCCCAGGAATAAACCCGCCATATTTCTTAAGATTGTCGGCAGTTTCCGTCGGATTAAAAATAATTGCCGTATAAAAGAAAGAAAACCCAACGATCATCAACACATAGAGAAGCATATAAAGCTTTGTTCCATGTGAAAGATATGTCGTAACGACAGACATGACATTTGTCGCACCGAAACTTGTAAAAAAACCGCCAACAGTTGCCGGCAAGAGCAAAAGCGACGAGGCAAAAATAGGGGGTATTACGCCGGCAGTATTCAGCTTCAACGGAAGATGGGAAGACTCACCGCCATAAACTTTATTTCCCATCTGACGCTTTGGATATTGAACAAGAAGACGTCGTTGAGCGCGCTCCATAAACACGATGAAAGTCACGACACCAACGGCAATCACAAGAAAAAATAACAAGAAAGGTGTAGAAATGGCCCCAGTACGACCCAATTCAAATAGGGACCGCAGGCCGGAGGGAAGATTTGCAACAATGCCGGAAAAAATAATTAAGGATGTTCCATTTCCAACACCACGGGCGGTAATCTGTTCACCGATCCACATTAAGGTCATCGTACCGCCCAGAAGTGTTAGGATAGTGACCAAACGAAAAAACAAACCAGGGTCAATCACAGCAGACACGCCACCCGGAACGGTCATATTTTCAAGCGCCAATGAAATGCCGCTACCCTGAAGAATGGCTAAGATCACCGTTGCAAAACGGGTATACTGATTAATTTTTTTACGACCGGTTTCACCTTCTTTTTTCATGGCTTCTAAAGAAGGAACAACGGCGGTCAATAATTGGACCATAATGGATGCCGAAATATACGGCGTTATGTTCAAAGCGAAAATGGTCATACGGCCGAGCGCGCCGCCAGACAACATATCGAACATACCCAGCAATCCGCCAGAATTTTGCTTATACAAAATTTCGAGCGCACCAGGATCGATACCGGGAATTGGAATGTAAGTGCCCAAGCGAACCACGATCAATGCGATCAAGGTAAACATCAGGCGTTTCTTCAATTCAGTAGCTTTGCTGAATGAAGACCAATTCACATTAGCGGCAAGTTGTTCGGCGGCTGACGCCATCGAGCTTATTCCTTTGACATAAAAGTCAGCAAGTGATGAAAACGCCGACTGCGTTAAGCAACCGGGCTTTCTTTCGCTTCAGTGTGACCGATAATCACAACCTTACCACCTACCGCCTCAATAGCAGTGACGGCAGCCGGAGATGCACCGACAACCTCAAGGGTAAGCGGCGTTGAAATCGTCCCCTTCCCAAGGAGGCGAACACCATCGTCAAGCTTTGAGAGCATGCCCAAATTGACAAGGACAGCACCAGAAACAACATCGCCAGCCTTGAGCTTACCAGCTTCGACGGCAGCCTGTAACCGGCCGATATTGATAACTTGATAGGTCAAGCGATGGATATTGTTGAACCCGCGCTTGGGCATACGCCGATGCAATGGTGTCTGACCACCTTCAAAGCCATTGATCGCAACGCCAGAACGTGCAGTTTGCCCCTTACCGCCACGGCCACTGGTTTTGCCTTTACCGGAGCCGATGCCGCGACCCAAACGCTTGAACTTGTAATGGGATCCCGGATTATCCGAAATTTCGTTCAGTTTCATTTTCATCGCCCTATTGTCCCGGCATCCAAAAGATGCCGGGAACTGGAGATCATTATTCTTCAGCTTCGACCCGAACTAAATGCTGCACCGCAGCAATCATACCGCGAACGGAGGGTGTATCCTCCAATTCACGTGTCCGGTTGAGCTTGTTCAAACCTAAGCCCTTTAGGGTGGCTTCTTGGTATGCCTGGCGACCAATCGGAGATCCGATTTGGGTCACAACCAGGGTTTTTTTCCCCTCGGTCATGGCTTACTCCCTCGCCTCGGCATCACCGCGCCGCCCCAACAGATCACCCACCTTCTTACCACGACGGGCGGCAACACTGCGCGGATTGGCAACACGGCTCAAAGCTTCAAACGTAGCCTTGATCATATTGTGCGGATTGGATGTACCGACGGACTTCGCAACGATATCCTGAACCCCGAGGGCTTCAAAAATAGCGCGCATAGGACCACCAGCGATAATACCGGTACCCGGTTGCGCCGCACGCACGACGACGCGACCTGCACCATAATGGCCTTCGATATCATGATGCAACGTCCGACCTTCACGAAGCGGGACGCGCACCATGTTACGACGGGCCTGATCGGTGGCTTTACGGATCGCTTCCGGCACTTCTCGCGCCTTCCCCGTTCCATGACCGACGCGACCTTTCGAATCGCCGACGACGACAATAGCGGCAAAACCGAACCGACGGCCACCCTTCACGACTTTCGCGACACGATTAATGCCGACAAGCCGTTCTACCAACTCACTCTCTTCACGCTCGCGAGGCTGACGCTCAGCTTCGTTTCCGCGCCCGCGGCCGCCACTGCGACCTTCACCGGGGGTACGTGCCATAATTGACGGCCTTTCCTCAGAAATCCAGTCCGGCCGCACGGGCCGCATCGGCCAAGGCTTTCACCCGGCCATGAAACAAGTAACCGCCACGATCGAACACCACATGCGTGATGCCTTTTTCGACCGCGCGCTCGGCGAGTAATTTACCAACAGCTTCGGCAGCAGCCTTGTCGGCACCGGTCTTCAAACCGTCTTTCAACGACTTGTCGACACTGGAAGCTGCCACAACGGTATTACCCGCAGCGTCGTCGATAACTTGTGCATAAATATGCTTCGACGACCGGAAAACGGAAAGCCGAAGCCGACCGTTGGCCACTTGCCGCAGACGGGTACGAACCCGCTGCTTCCGGCGTAGAAATAGGTCCTTCGAGGTCAACATCGTCTGGATCCTTACTTCTTCTTGCCTTCTTTGCGGCGGATGGTTTCGGTCGAGTACTTAATACCCTTACCCTTATAGGGTTCAGGTTTACGGTACGAACGGATCTTGGCGGCGACTGCACCAACCCGTTGCTTATCGGCACCCGAAACAGTGATCGTCGTCGGCTTTTCGCAAACGATCGCGACATCCGATGGAATCTCGAACAACACGTCGTGCGAATATCCGAGCTGCAGATTCAGAACATTGCCTTGAACCGCAGCACGATAACCAACGCCCGTAATTTCAAGAGTCACCTTGAATCCCTGGGAGACACCCGTCACCAGGTTGTTCACAAGGGCCCGTGTCGTACCCCAGAACATCCGGGCACGCTGGGTTTCAGACGCCGGTGTGACGACGACCTTACCATCTTCCAGAATCGCATTGATTTCCGTAGAAAGCGGCATACTCAACTGACCGAGTTTTCCCTTTGCCGTTAAGATACGATCAATGATCTTAACTTCAACACCGCTCGGCACGATGACAGGGTTTTTACCAATGCGCGACATGGATCATCCACCCTTAGAACACACGGCAGAGCACTTCGCCGCCAACATTGGCGACGCGTGCCTCGGCGTCCGACATAACCCCACGGGGCGTCGAAAGAATGGCGATACCAAGGCCGTTATAGACCTTTGGCAGATCGGCAATCTTGGAATAAATCCGGCGTCCAGGTTTTGACACGCGCGTGATTTCCTTGATTACCGGCTCACCATCAAGGTATTTCAACTCAATTGTGAATTCAGCTACACCAGCCCTTAAGTCTTGGCGGGTATATCCACGGATATAACCTTCACGGCGCAGCACTTCGAGAACGCTGGCACGCACGCGCGAGGCAGGTGACTTCACATTTGCGGAGCGGGCCCGTTGCGCATTGCGAATCCGGGTCAGCATATCCCCTAAGGGATCGCTCATTGTCATGGCTCGTCTCCCTTACCAGCTCGACTTGACCAGACCAGGAATCTGGCCGATCGAACCGAGTTCGCGCAAAGCAATACGCGAGAGCTTAAATTTACGATAATACGCGCGCGGACGACCGGTGAGTTCACACCGATTACGAATTCTTGTCTGAGAAGAATTCCGCGGCAAAGCCGCAAGCTTCAATTGCGCCACAAACCGCTCCTCGGCAGGTGCCGAACGGTCCATGATGAGCGCTTTCAACGCAGCACGCTTTGCACGCAGTTGTTGAGACAAGTGGCGACGTTGATTATTTTTTTGGACCGAGCTTACCTTGGCCATCTTTTCTTCTCCGTCCGCTCAGTTGATGAACGGCATCTGGAAAGCCCGGAGCAAGGCTTTCGCCTCGGCATCGGTTTTCGCAGAAGTGCAAATCACGATATCCATCCCACGCGTGGCATCAACTTTGTCATAGTCGATTTCCGGGAACACAAGCTGCTCCTTGAGTCCCAGGGCATAGTTGCCACGACCATCAAAGCTCTTACCATTAACGCCGCGGAAATCGCGGACACGCGGCAAGGCAATCGTGATCAGACGATCAAGAAATTCGTACATGCGGTCAGCGCGCAAAGTGACCTTGCAGCCGAGCGGCATATTTTCGCGTACTTTGAACGTCGCGATCGATTTCTTTGCCCGAGTGACGACGGGTTTTTGTCCAGCAATCAACGTTAGATCGCGCACGGCTGCTTCGATCTTCTTTGAATCCTGAACAGCTTCACCAACACCCATATTAATGACGATCTTTTCCAGGCGCGGCAACTGCATCGGGTTTTTGTACCCGAATTCTGCCATCAACGCCGGACGAACCGTGGTGTTATAAACTTCTTTTAAGCGCACAACCATGGTTCACCTCACCGTTCGATGACGTCGCCGGACCGCTTGGCAAAGCGGACCTTCGAACCATCTTCGGCGACCTTAAATCCGACACGGGTCGGTTTGGCCGTCTTGGGGTCGATATGGGCTACATTGGAAACGTGTATCGGCGCTTCCTTTTCGATAATGCCGCCTTGCGTCGTCTGAGTCGCTTTAGTATGGCGCTTAGCCAACCGAACGCCTTGCACAACGACACGGTTCTCAGACGGAATCACCCGGAGAACTTCACCAGCCTTACCCTTATCGGAGCCAGCAATCACGACAACCTTGTCGCCCTTCTTGATTTTCATCGCCATAATCAGAGCACCTCCGGTGCCAAGGAGACGATCTTCATGAACTTCTTGGCACGCAACTCACGCGTGACAGGCCCGAAGATACGCGTTCCGATCGGCTCACCCTGCTTATTGATCAACACAGCAGCGTTGCGATCAAATCGGATCGAGCTTCCGTCAACGCGACGAATTTCTTTGGCAGTGCGCACGATGACGGCGCGATGAACATCGCCCTTTTTCACCTTGCCGCGCGGAATGGCTTCTTTCACAGAAACAACGATGATGTCGCCAACGATCGCCGTTTTACGCTTGGAACCACCCAACACCTTGATGCACTGCACCCGGCGGGCCCCTGAATTGTCGGCCACATCCAGGTTGGTTTGCATCTGAATCATATTTTATGCTCCCAGAGCAGGAGTCTCGGCAGATGTCTCTGACAAAACTTCCCAACACTTGTTCTTTGAAATGGGGCGGCATTCTTGGATGCGAATGACATCCCCAACCTTGTACTGGTTCAATTCATCATGGGCCGCATACTTCTTCGACCGCGTGATGAACTTCTTATACACAGGGTGCATCACACGCCGCTCGACACGCACGACAACGGTTTTGTCCTGCTTATCGGAGACGACGAGGCCCTGTAAAATGCGTTTCGGCATCTTTAACTACTCCACCGAACCAGCACGCGCATGGAGTACCGTCTTAATCCGCGCAATATCGCGACGAACCTGGGTCACACGTGCGGTATTCTCAAGCTGTCCGCTTGCTTTTTGAAAACGAAGATTGAGCTGCTCCTTACGCAGCACCAACAGATCGTTCTTCAACTCGTCTTTGGTCTTAGACCGCAGTTCTTGCGCGTTCATTTACGCCTCCTCGCCACCAATACGTTCGACAAATCGAACAGTGATCGGCAACTTTGCGGCCGCAAGCTCAAAAGCAAGCTTTGCCGTTTCCGCCGGCACACCATCAAGTTCGAACATGATGCGACCCGGCTTCACACGGCATACCCAAAATTCCGGCGTCCCTTTACCAGAGCCCATACGGACTTCGGCAGGCTTAGATGAAACGGGAACATCTGGAAATACGCGAATCCAGACACGACCGACGCGACGGATATGCCGACTGATGGCACGACGTGCCGCTTCAATTTGCCGTGCCGTGATACGACCCGGCTCGACTGCTTTTAGACCGTAGGCGCCGAAATTCAGCTCCGTACCGCCTTTCGCCAAACCATGAATGCGCCCCTTATGCGCCTTCCGGTATTTGGTCCGCTTCGGACTCAACATGGGTCAATGCCCTCTTGCAAAACTAAAAGTAACGGGCTCGGGACAAACCGAACCCGCCCTTTTCAACCATTACGGTCTGATTTAACCACGATTTCCGCGGTCACGGTCACGATCCTGACGGTCATGACGATCGGGCCGTTCCGAACGATCCGACCGCTCGCCACTATTCAATTGCTCAGCGCGCTTTTCGCTGGCCATCGGATCGTGTGCGAGGATCTCACCTTTGAAGACCCAAACCTTAACACCGCAAATCCCATAAGTCGTCTTGGCTCTACCAATGCCATAATCGACCTCGGCACGCAATGTATGTAATGGCACGCGACCTTCACGATACCATTCCATGCGGGCAATTTCAGCACCGCCAAGACGCCCAGAACAGTTGATCCGAATGCCTTGTGCCCCAAGACGCATCGCAGACTGAACGGCCCGTTTCATAGCACGACGGAAAGCAACACGCCGTTCGAGCTGTTGCGCAATCCCTTCAGCAATTAACTTTGCATCAAGTTCAGGTTTGCGAATTTCGACAATATTCAAGCTAACTTCACTGCCGGTCATCTTGCCGACTTCAACGCGAAGCTTCTCGATATCAGCCCCTTTTTTGCCGATGACAACACCAGGGCGCGCCGTATGAATCGTTACACGAGCCTTTTTAGCTGCCCGCTCAACGATAACACGACTAACACCGGCCTGATTGAGGCGGTTCATCAAGTATTTACGCAGACGCAGATCTTCATGGAGCAAAGATCCATAATCACGACGCGCAAACCAACGGCTATCCCACGTCCGATTAATACCAAGCCGAAGCCCGATGGGATTGATTTTTTGACCCATTACGCTTGCTCCTCGTCCCGTTCACGGACGACGACGGTAAGGTTGCTGAAGAATTTTTGCACCTGTGCTGCACGCCCGCGTCCACGGGCATGAAAGCGCTTCATGACCAGAGCGCGACCCACAGTCGCTTCTTTGACATAGAGGCGATCAACATCAAGTTGATGATTATTCTCAGCATTAGCGATTGCCGATTGCAAAGCTTTCTTGACATCGCCAGCAATGCGCCGATGCGAAAAAGTCAACTCCGCAAGTGCGGCCTGAGCGCCCTTACCCCGGATCAATTGCGCAACCAAGTTCAGTTTACGCGGCGTCGAGCGAATAGCCTTCACAAAGACCATCGCTTCCTTATCACCAACTTTTCGTGGTGCCTGAGGCTTGCTCATGGTCTTTTAGCCCCTCTTCGCTTTTTTGTCAGCCGCATGACCATAAAAGGTCCGGGTTGGGGCGAATTCACCGAGCTTGTGACCAACCATATGTTCCGTGACCATAACGGGCACGAATTTATGGCCATTATACACACCAAAGGTGAGCCCGATAAATTGCGGGAATATCGTCGAGCGACGCGACCAAGTTTTAATGATCTCGTTGCGGGAAGAGGCCCGAGCTTTCTCTGCCTTCTTCAATAAGTAGCCGTCAACAAACGGCCCTTTCCAAACGGAACGTGCCACAGCGAGTCTCCGTTACTTCGCGTTGCGGCGACGGATAATAAGCCCGTCGGTCGCTTTGTTATGCCGCGTCTTCTTGCCTTTGGTAGGCTTACCCCATGGGGTAACCGGATGGCGCCCCCCTGAAGTGCGTCCTTCACCACCACCATGCGGATGGTCGATCGGGTTCATGGCAACACCACGAACGCTTGGTCTGCGACCAAGCCAACGTGAGCGCCCAGCCTTGGCAATGACGATATTTTTTTGATCGGGATTCGACACAGCACCAATCGTTGCCATGCATTCTCCCCGGACCATCCGCAACTCACCCGATGCAAGCTTCAATTGAGCGTAACCTTGATCGCGCCCAACAAGTTGTGCATAGGTCCCTGCGGATCGTGCCAATTGACCACCCTTACCAGCCTTCATTTCCACATTATGGATAATGGTGCCGACAGGCATGTTCTTCATTGGCATCGCGTTCCCAGGCTTCACGTCGACCTTGTTGCCAGCAATAACTGTGTCGCCGACATTAAGGCGTTGAGGCGCCAGGATATAGGCAAGCTCACCGTCTTCATAACGGATCAATGCCAAAAACGCTGTCCGGTTCGGATCATATTCCAACCGTTCAACAACAGCCGGAACATCATATTTCCGACGCTTGAAATCAACGATACGGTAGCGGCGCTTATGTCCACCACCCCGGTGGCGCATCGTAATGCGCCCCGTGTTGTTGCGACCACCCTGGCTGCGCAGACCTTCCGTCAGTTGCTTAACCGGATCACCCTTCCAGAGTTCCCGGCGATCAACAATAACCAGTTGGCGCTGCGACGGTGTCGTCGGCTTGTAAGTCTTAAGCCCCATGGCCTTAGATTCCCGTCGTCACATCGATCTTGGAACCCTCGGCGAGGGTTACCATCGCTTTTTTCTCATCGCTGCGCTTGCCGAGCTTGCCCCGGAAGCGCTTGGTCTTGCCAAGAGTGCGCAAGGTGTTGACAGCCGTCACTTTAACCTTGAACAGGGTCTCAATCGCGACCTTAATTTCGCGCTTGGTTGCATCAAGCGGCACGCGAAACGTCACTTGGTTATGTTCAGAGCCAAGTGTCGCCTTTTCGGTAATAACCGGCGAGCGAACGATGAGGTACATACGCTCTTCCGGCACAGCCGGGACAGCACTTTCGATCACACGAAATCTGCTCATTTCAGGCGAGCCTCCAGATGCTTTACGGCTTCTTCGGTCAACACCAGGGTATCGCGACGCAGAATGTCGTAAACATTCGCCCCTTGCTGGGGCAGGACATCGACCAGCGGCAAATTCCGTGCTGCACGGGCAAAAGCCTCATCGACGGCGGGACCATCGATCAACAACACATTATTCCAACCCAATTGAGCGAATCGTTCCGCCAGGATTTTTGTCTTCGGCGTTTCGATCGTCGCACGATCAAGAATGATGAGTTTGCCTTGCGCCAGTTTACTGGAAAGAGCCGTCTTCAAGGCGAGCTTGCGTACTTTCTTTTGCAGATCGAACGCATGACTGCGCACGAGCGGCCCAAAGATGACTGCGCCACCGCGAAACTGCGGCGACCGCAAGCTGCCCTGACGGGCACGTCCGGTTCCCTTTTGCTTCCACGGCTTTTTCGTGGTTCCAGCAATATCACCGATTAATTTGGTCTTGTGAGTACCGGCACGACGCTTGGCGAGTTGGTAATTGACCATACGCGCCAGGATATCCTTGCGGACCGGCAGTCCAAAGACCTGCTCGTCAAGCTCGATCGAGCCGACTTCCTGGTTGTCCAGGTTTTTAATGGACAGCTTCATTGTCACTCGCCCTTCGTCGCCTCGGTCTCAGCCGAGACCGGTGCCGTGCGCAGCGCAGCCGGGAATGGGAGGTTTTCCGGCGGCTTGCGCTTCACCGCATCCTTGATCATCACGTAACCGCCCTCATGACCGGGCACAGCACCGAGCATCAGGATCAAACCACGCTCCGCATCGGTGCTTACGATCTTCAAGTTCTGGGTCGTAACGCGCTCAACGCCCATATGGCCAGCCATCTTCTTGTTCTTGAAGACTTTGCCAGGATCTTGACGTTGGCCGGTTGAACCATGGCTACGATGCGAAACGGAAACACCGTGGGTTGCGCGCAACCCGCCAAAATTATGCCGTTTCATAACGCCGGCAAAACCTTTACCGATGGTCGTTCCTGTGACATCGACGAATTGCCCAGGCAGAAAATGCTCGACAGACAATTCCACACCGACATCCAACAAAGCGTCTTCGCTGACGCGAAACTCGACCAGCTTGCGCTTCGGCTCAACTTTTGCCTTTGCAAAGCGTTCCCGCTCGGCTTTAGAAACATTTTTTGCCTTAACAGAACCGACACCGAGTTGAACAGCTGTATAGCCATCCGTCTCAAGGCGACGCACTGCAACGACCTGACATGATTCAACCTTCAAGACGGTAACCGGAACATGGTTTCCATCCTCGGTGAAAATTCGTGTCATGCCCAATTTTTGGGCGATAAGACCGGTCCGCATGATCAGATCTTGATCTCCACATCAACACCTGCGGCGAGGTCAAGCTTCATGAGCGCATCAACCGTTTGCGGTGTCGGGTCAACGATATCCAGAACGCGCTTATGCGTCCGAATTTCAAACTGTTCGCGCGACTTCTTATCAATATGCGGAGAACGGTTTACCGTGAATTTCTCGATCTTTGTTGGCAAGGGTATCGGTCCGCGAACCCGTGCCCCTGTCCGCTTTGCCGTATTGACGATTTCGCTGGTCGACTGATCGAGCACGCGATGGTCATAGGCACGCAAGCGGATACGTATGCTTTGACTGTCCATAACATCTTCCGTTTACTGCGTGGGAGAGGGGGGTCATGATCTTACGATTATGCCCCCATCCCGATCCTTTTGATTGCGTTTAAATTTGTTCGCACAAATATAGGTGCAATCGGGACCCTTTTTGCTTTTTTTAGGCGCTACACGCCTATTTCCAGTCTTCTTATTCAATAATTTTCGAGACGACACCGGCACCGACGGTGCGGCCGCCTTCACGGATGGCGAAGCGCAAGCCTTCATCCATCGCGATCGGCGCAATCAACTCGACATCCATCGCCACATTGTCGCCCGGCATCACCATTTCAACACCTTCAGGAAGGCTCACCATCCCGGTGACGTCCGTCGTGCGGAAATAGAATTGCGGACGATAATTCGTGAAAAACGGCGTATGACGACCGCCTTCTTCCTTCGTCAAAATATAGGCTTCCGCCTTGAACTTCGTATGCGGCTTGATCGTACCAGGCGCCGACAAAACCTGGCCCCGTTCAACGTCTTCACGCTTCGTACCGCGCAACAACGCACCGATATTGTCGCCAGCTTCGCCCTGATCCAAAAGCTTGCGGAACATTTCAACGCCGGTCACCGTCGTCTTGACCGTCGCCTTCAGGCCAACAATCTCAACTTCTTCGCCAACCTTCACGATCCCACGCTCAACACGCCCGGTCACAACCGTGCCGCGACCGGAAATCGAAAACACGTCTTCGATCGGCATCAAGAATGCACGATCCTTCGGACGTTCCGGCTGCGGAATATACGCATCAACCGCCGCCATCAACTGGAGGATCGCATCATGCCCAATCTCGGGGCTCTTGCCTTCAAGCGCCATCAACGCCGATCCCTTCACGATCGGAATATCGTCGCCCGGGAAATTGTAGCTCGACAAAAGCTCCCGAACTTCAAGCTCGACAAGCTCAAGAAGATCAGGGTCGTCAACCATATCGACCTTGTTCATGAACACCACAAGCGACGGAACGCCAACCTGCCGCGCCAACAAAATATGTTCCCGCGTTTGCGGCATCGGGCCATCAGCCGCTGAAACGACCAAAATCGCCCCGTCCATCTGCGCCGCACCCGTGATCATGTTCTTCACATAGTCGGCATGACCAGGACAATCAACGTGCGCATAGTGGCGGTTCGACGTCTCGTACTCAACGTGCGCCGTCGAAATCGTAATCCCGCGCGCACGCTCTTCCGGCGCCTTGTCGATCTGATCGTACGCCGTGAACGTCGCACCACCCGTCTCAGCAAGAACCTTCGTAATCGCTGCCGTCAACGACGTCTTGCCATGGTCAACGTGACCGATCGTCCCAATGTTGCAATGCGGCTTGTTCCGCTCAAATTTCGCCTTCGCCATGGCAATTATCTCCAATCAAACATTTTTGGGATGGGCTTTATCAGCCGACAGCCGCTTCAAGATGACAGGAGCGGTCGGATCACACAATGTATCGCCCGCTTCTGTGTTTTTAAGTCCTGCAAGAGCGATGATATCACCAGCTTCCGCCCGGTCGATCTCTTCAGTCTTGTTTGCGAGTAACCGCACCATCCGATCAATCCGTTCTTGCGTAGCTGAGATGGGGTTCAACAAAAAACCACCCCTTTGCAAAACGCCAGAATAAATCCGAACGAATGTATACCGTCCACCCCCTAGATCGTCGACCGCATCAAACACAAAGCCGACAAAGGGTTCATCTACGGTTGATAATGAAGTGTCATTGGCACCTTCAACCTTGACTATATTAAACCGAGCCGTACCAGGGGCCGGAAAATAATCAACGATTGCGTCGAGAAGCCCCTCAATCCCACGATTACGAAATGCAGACCCGGCGAGCACGGGGATAGCCCCATCCGTGACAACAGATTCGGAAACTGCTTGCCGAAGTGCGTAAGCATCACCATCCACCGATGCGCCCACGGCCATACACAGCGCCTGCCGTGACCGACGGGCTACCATCGATAAGGGTTCCGGCACTGGACCAACCTGACCCGAACTGTCAAAACTGCCCTTTTGCCAAGATACAAACCGCAAGGTGATCAGATCAACGAGGCCGTTTAAGCCTGTGCCACCACCAACCGGAACCTGCAGCAAAAGCGGCTTGCCTACGGACGCCGTCTCAAGAGCCACGCCTATCGCTTCGAGAGATGCATCGACACGATCAAGTTTATTGACAAAAATAGCTGTCGCAATCTTCAGGGTGTTGAGATGTCTCAGCGCCTCGATAATTTCCGTCGTAACGCCCGTTTCCGCATCAAGAACAAGAACGACACCGTCGAGTACCGCCAAAACGCGATCGTCGTGGTTACGACCGATCGGCAGCAGTTCGACAAGATTGATCCGATACTTTCCCCAATGACAGCTCGTTGCGGCCGACGTTTGGGTAATAGGGCGCGCCAAATCAAGAGCCAACGATCCTGAGGCTATGGGGTTTTGACTCGTGACAGAGAGAATACGTTCAGACGTGGTCGTCCGCCCAGCATCAAGGCTGGCCAAAATTCCAATATTCCGAACGTAAGCCTGCGACTGCACGAGTACCAAACCCCTCTCAGATCACATTACCAACGATAGTGTGAGAATGCCTTGTTTGCATCCGCCATACGATGCGTGTCTTCCCGTTTCTTCACGGCAGCACCCCGGTTGGATGACGCATCGAGAAGCTCACCAGAAAGACGTTCCTCCATGCTGTTCTCACTGCGCGCGCGTGAAGATCCGATCAACCAGCGAATCGCCAAAGCCTGACTACGATCAGAGCGCACTTCGACCGGCACCTGATACGTGGCACCGCCGACACGACGAGAACGGACTTCAATAACAGGACGAACATTTTGCAGCGCATCATGAAATACGCGCAACGCATCTTGACCAGTCCGCTTGCTAATTCTGTCGAAGGCGTTATAGACGATACGCTCCGCGACCGACTTTTTGCCTTCGTACATCAAGCAGTTGATGAACTTCGTTAAAATAATATCACCGAATTTTGCATCCGGCAAAACTTCCCGCTTAACCGCAGCGCGACGACGCGACATGCTCGAATTCCCTTCTTCTCAAACTGAGGCTTACTTAGGCCGCTTTGCACCATACTTCGAACGACGCTGACGCCGATCTTTGACGCCTTGCGTATCCAAAGTACCGCGGATGATGTGATACCGCACACCGGGCAAATCCTTCACACGACCACCCCGGATCAACACGACGGAATGTTCCTGCAAATTATGCCCTTCACCGGGAATATAGCTGGTGACTTCAAACCCATTGGTCAGACGAACACGCGCAACCTTACGCAGAGCGGAGTTTGGCTTCTTCGGTGTCGTCGTGTAGACACGGGTACAAACGCCGCGTTTTTGCGGGCAAGCCTCAAGGGCTGGCACCTTATTGCGCGCCACTTGAGGCGCCCGGGGCTTCCTGATCAATTGGTTGATGGTCGGCATTCCAGTAAGAACCTCGTCATAAAGCGTATAAAGCCGGGCGTCGCTGCCCGAATTTTCGGGGCCGCGCCCAAACACACGAAAACTCACGGTCGAAGAACACCAAATCTCATCATCTGGTGAGCGCCATGAACATCTCAACAAAAAGCCGCGTTTAGGATGGCGCGCCTACAGCCAGCTCGGAAAACCCGCGCAACTTATCTCGCCCACACCCTAAGGTCAAGCATATTACAATAGGCTATCATGCAATCTTCGCTGAACTGTCATCGCTTGATAGTGTTTTGACAGATTCAGTGACGACTCCATAGATATGCAGGTATTGGTCGATTCGATCCACCAATACCCGCTTTATCCGCCTTTACTCTGACGCAATCGCCACATTGTCTTCGTTTTGATCAGACAATTCACGATCGCGCTCGGCCGCAAGTTCACGCCACCGTGCCATCACACTGCCCGTACCGGCTGGGATGAGACGGCCGACAATCACATTTTCCTTGAGACCAACCAAGCCATCGACCCGGCCGGAGACGGCGGCTTCGGTGAGCACTCTGGTTGTTTCCTGGAATGATGCGGCTGAAATGAAGGACTTGGTCTGCAAGCTCGCTTTGGTAATCCCTTGTAAAACCGGACGCCCCTTCGAACTGCGCAGGCCTTGTGCTTCAACCTTACTATTTTCAACATCATAGTCACTACGATCAACCTGCTCACCGACCAGGAATGTCGTATCGCCGGGCTCATCAATCTCAATCTTCTGAAGCATTTGACGCGCAATGACTTCAATATGCTTATCGTTAATCTTAACCCCTTGCAGACGGTAAACTTCCTGAATTTCGTTTACCAGGTAAGTTGCCAGTGCCTCAACACCCATGACGCTCAAAATATCATGGGGAACTGGATTCCCATCCATCAAGAGATCGCCCTTGACGACATAATCACCTTCCTGAACGGAAATATGCTTTCCCTTCGGGATGAGATATTCAACGGGTTGCGCCCCTTCCTCCGTCGGTACGACGAGAATGCGGCGCTTCGTCTTATAGTCTTTACCAAACTCGACCCGCCCATCAATCTCGCTGATGATCGCGAAATCCTTCGGCTTACGCGCTTCGAACAACTCGGCAACGCGTGGCAAACCACCCGTAATGTCGCGTGTTTTTGAAGATTCGCGCGGAATACGCGCCAGCACGTCGCCGGCACGCACCATAGCGCCATTTTCGACAGAGAGAATCGCGTCGACGGACATAAAATAACGCGCTTCCAAGCCATTACCCAGAAGCAGGATATTCGCCTGCTCATCACGCAAGGTAATGCGAGGTTTCAAATCATTGCCGCGCGCTTGTTGTTTCCAGTCGATAACGACCTTTGAAGCAATACCCGTCGCTTCATCGACGACCTCACGCACCGATGTACCCTCGATGAGGTCGACATACTGCGCGAACCCGTCCCGTTCAGAGATGATCGGGATCGTGTACGGATCCCACTCGGCCAATTTTTGGCCCTTGGAGACCATCGCCCCATCATCCGCAATCAGTTTGGCACCATATGGAACGCGATGACGCGCCTTTTCACGGCCAGCCTCATCCAACAACGTTACTTCGCAGTTCCGCCCCATCACAACGGGAATTCCCGACGTGTTCACAACGACATTGCGATTTTTGATGCGGACCTTCGCATCGAAGGCGGCTTCGACGGAGGAAACTTCTGCCCCACGCTGCACCGCACCACCGATATGGAATGTACGCATGGTCAATTGCGTGCCCGGCTCACCGATCGATTGCGCGGCAATGACGCCGACGGCTTCGCCGATATTGACTAACGTCCCACGGGCAAGATCGCGCCCGTAACAGAGGGCACAAACACCAATGCGGGTCTCACACGTGAGAGCGGAACGGATCGTAACACTATCGATACCAGCTCTATCGATCCGATCAACCGTTTCTTCGACGATCAATTCACCCGCCTTGACCAAGACAGTGCCGGTCAGGGGGTCGCGGATATCGATGGCAGCAACGCGTCCCAAAATGAGATCGGCAAGCGGGGCAATCACCTCGCCACCCTCAACGACTGCCTGCATCAGCAGACCCTTGGTCGTGCCGCAATCATGCTCGATGATGATGGCATCCTGCGCCACGTCGACCAAGCGCCGGGTCAAGTAACCGGAATTGGCCGTCTTCAAAGCCGTATCGGCCAAGCCTTTGCGTGCACCATGGGTCGAATTGAAATATTCGAGAACGGTCAAGCCTTCTTTAAAGTTTGAAATGATCGGCGTTTCGATGATTTCACCCGACGGCTTCGCCATCAGACCACGCATACCGGCCAATTGCTTGATTTGCGCCGCAGAACCACGCGCACCGGAATCGGACATCATCCAAACCGAGTTGATCGGCTTACCCGGAACATTCTGCTTGATGACTTTCATCATCTCTTCAGCGACTTTTTCCGTGCAGTTCGACCAAACGTCAACCACTTTATTGTATTTTTCACCCTGGGTGATCAGACCATCGAGGTATTGTTGTTCGTACTCTTTCACCTTGTCTTGCGCACCATTGACCAAATCGACCTTGGCCGGCGGTATGATCAGATCATCCTTGCCGAATGAAATCCCGGCTTTGAACGCATGATAGAAGCCAAGCGCCATCAGACGGTCGCAGAAGATGACTGTTTCCTTCTGTCCGCAATGGCGGTAGACCATATCAATAACGTTGGTAATTTCCTTCTTGGTCAAGAGCTTATTGACGAGATCAAAGCCGAGCTTGTTGGAGTTCGGCAAAATATCGGTCATCAGAACGCGACCAGGGGTCGTTTCGACGATTTGGATGCTGCGCTTACCGTCACGCACAACAGGAACCCGCGCCCGAACCTTGGCATGCAGCGAGACTTGTTTGAAATCGAGCGCTTGCTGAACTTCGGCCATGTCGCGGAACACCATACCCTCGCCCTTTTCGTTAGGGCGCATGAGCGTGATGTAATAAAGTCCGAGCACGATATCCTGAGACGGAACGATAATCGGTTTACCGTTGGCCGGCGACAGAATATTGTTGGTCGACATCATCAAAACGCGTGCTTCAAGCTGCGCTTCAAGCGACAAGGGTACGTGAACGGCCATCTGGTCGCCGTCAAAATCCGCATTGAAGGCCGTACAGACAAGCGGGTGTAACTGAATTGCCTTGCCTTCAATCAAAGTCGGCTCAAACGCTTGGATGCCCAGTCGATGCAAGGTCGGTGCTCGGTTCAAGAGAACCGGATGTTCGCGGATCACCTCTTCCAGAATATCCCAAACTTCGGGACGTTCCTTTTCGACCATCCGTTTGGCTGCTTTGATGGTTGAGGCCAAGCCGTAAAGTTCAAGCTTTGAATAGATAAAGGGCTTGAACAACTCCAAGGCCATTTTTTTCGGCAGGCCGCATTGGTGGAGTTTCAACTCTGGGCCAACCACGATCACGGAACGGCCGGAATAATCGACGCGCTTGCCGAGCAAGTTCTGACGGAAGCGACCTTGCTTGCCCTTCAGCATATCCGAGAGCGACTTCAGGGGGCGCTTATTGGCCCCTGTAATCACTCGACCGCGCCGCCCATTATCGAAAAGGGCGTCCACCGCCTCCTGCAACATACGCTTTTCATTGCGCACGATGATATCGGGGGCACGCAATTCGATAAGGCGCTTTAGCCGGTTGTTCCGGTTGATGACACGGCGATAGAGATCGTTGAGATCCGACGTGGCAAAACGGCCACCGTCCAACGGCACCAACGGACGCAATTCCGGCGGGATCACCGGGACCACATCTAAAATCATCCATTCCGGTCGCGAATTCGACTCGATAAAGGCTTCTACCAGCTTGAGGCGCTTTACCAATTTCTTGCGCCGCGCCTCTGAACTCGTCTCCCGCAATTCGACGCGCAGCTGCTCAACCTCTTCTTCAAGGTTGATTTGGCTCAGCATTTCCTTCATCGCCTCGGCGCCGATTTTCGCCGCGAAGCTTTCTTCCCCATATTCGTCTTGCGCCCGAATATATTCCTCTTCCGTCAAAAGCTGGTGCAGCTTCAACGGGGTCATATGGGGTTCGGTGACGACATAGTTTTCGAAATAGAGGACCCGTTCCAGATCCTTCAACGTCATATCCAACAACAAACCGATCCGGCTCGGCAGCGACTTCAAAAACCAGATATGGGCTACCGGCGAGGCCAGTTCGATATGGCCCATACGGTCGCGCCGCACCTTCGACAAGGTGACTTCAACACCGCATTTTTCGCAGATGATGCCGCGATATTTCATCCGCTTATATTTACCGCACAGGCATTCGTAATCCTTGATCGGCCCGAAGATCCGAGCACAAAACAGGCCGTCCCGCTCTGGCTTGAAGGTGCGGTAGTTGATCGTCTCCGGCTTCTTGATCTCACCAAACGACCAGGAACGAATTCGTTCCGGGCTCGCGATAGAAATACGGATCTGGTCGAAGCTTTGCGGGCCGCTGACCTGGCCGAAGATGTTCATCAACTCGTTCATGAACGGGTTCTCCTGGTGACTCTGTGCCACAAGCTATCCGGAATGCGATAAAAACCAACCTTGGGTTCCCGACCGCACCACCAAACGCCTGACCGTAAGCAGGATGAGCCATGCGACTGATTCATCTGCCGTCTGATGCGGGTCTCACCACAACTGGGCGACCCCCGCATCAACGAATATAAAACCCAGCCCCCCGCAAGGGGAGCCGGTACACGGATCGACTAGCGCTGGTCCAATTCGACATTGAGCCCAAGCGAGCGCAATTCTTTGACGAGAACATTGAATGATTCGGGAATACCCGCCTCAAAATTATCGTCACCGCGCACGATCGCCTCGTAAACCTTGGTGCGTCCCGAAACGTCGTCGGACTTCACCGTCAACATTTCTTGCAACGTATAAGCAGCACCATAGGCCTCAAGGGCCCAAACTTCCATTTCCCCGAACCGTTGCCCGCCGAACTGCGCCTTACCGCCCAAGGGTTGTTGGGTCACCAGGCTGTATGGGCCGATCGACCGCGCATGGATCTTATCGTCGACGAGATGATGGAGCTTCAGCATATAAATATAGCCGACCGTGACCTTACGATCGAACGGTTCGCCCGTACGCCCGTCGATCAAAGTGACTTGGCCCGATTGGTCGAGCCCAGCCTGAGCCAGCATACGGCAAATATCTTCTTCGCGCGCACCGTCGAAGACCGGCGTCGCCATCGGAACGCCAGGCCGAAGATTATGCCCAAGTTCGAGCAGCTCTTCGCGTCCCATAGCACTCACGACCCCAATATCGTCCGGCCTTGTGTAGATTTCTGCGAGAACATCGCGCAATGGCTGAAGATCTTCAGATTTCTGAACCTGCTGAAGGACGGCCGTTACCTGGCGTCCCAAACCAGCCGAAGCCCAGCCCAAATGCGTTTCCAAAATCTGACCGACATTCATCCGCGAAGGCACGCCCAGTGGATTCAGCACGATATCCACATGGGTGCCATCGGGCAAATAAGGCATATCTTCAATCGGCATGATTTTAGAAATCACGCCCTTATTCCCATGGCGTCCCGCCATCTTATCGCCTGGCTGCAACTTACGCTTCACCGCAACGAAGACTTTGACCATCTTCATCACGCCCGGCGGCAATTCATCCCCGCGCTGCAGCTTTTCAACCTTATTCTCGAACCGCTCTTGTAGAACTTGGTTCGATTTATCGATCTGACGTCTCAAAGCTTCGACATCCACCATGACCGCATCGTCGCGCACGACGATCTGACGCCATTGGCTTTGCGAATGATCCGCTAGAACTTCGTCGGTGATGACCACACCAGGTTTCATCCCGCGCGGGCCCGATACGACCTCTTGACCGGTTAGAAGTTCCTTCAAGCGCGCATAGAAGCTCCGCTCGATGATTGTCCGCTCATCGTCGCGATCTTTGGCCAAATGTTCAATTTCCGACCGTTCAATCGCAAGGGCGCGTTCGTCTTTATCAACGCCACGGCGTGAAAAGACGCGCACCTCGACAACGGTTCCGGCAACGCCCGGCGGCAAGCGCAATGACGTATCGCGTACGTCAGATGCCTTTTCGCCGAAAATAGCCCGGAGAAGTTTTTCTTCCGGGGTCATCGGGCTTTCGCCCTTTGGCGTCACCTTGCCGACCAGAATATCACCCGGCTTGACCTCGGCACCGATATAAACGATCCCGGCCTCGTCCAGATTCTTCAACGCCTCTTCACCCACATTCGGGATATCGCGGCTGATTTCTTCCTGACCGAGCTTGGTATCGCGGGCCATCACCTCGAATTCTTCGATATGGATCGAGGTAAACACATCGTCCGACACGATCCGTTCCGAGATCAGGATCGAATCTTCAAAGTTGTACCCGTTCCAGGGCATGAAGGCGACCAGCACATTGCGACCAAGGGCCAACTCACCCAACTGAGTCGAAGGACCATCGCCGATGATATCGCCGGCAACCACCCGATCCCCCACGCGCACCAAGGGGCGTTGGGTAATGCAGGTATTTTGGTTTGAACGTTGGAACTTCAAAAGATTGTAAATATCGACGCCAGCTTCTGTTGCGTCTGATTCGGTGACGCGGATCACGATACGGGTTGCATCAACCTGGTCGACGATGCCCGATCGTTTTGCAATAATGGTCACGCCCGAATCGCGCGCAACTGTCTCTTCCATACCGGTTCCAACCAACGGCGCCTCGGCACGCACCAAGGGCACGGCTTGACGTTGCATGTTGGAACCCATCAAGGCTCGGTTCGCGTCGTCGTTTTCCAAAAACGGAATGAGGGCGGCAGCGACCGAAACCAACTGCTTCGGCGAAACATCCATGAAATCGATATCTTGCGGCCGCGCCATGACGAAGTCGCTGTTCTTGCGACAATTGGTGAGATCGGCAATGACACGGTTATCAGCATCGACGGGCGTATTGGCCTGGGCGATCGCGTAACGTCCTTCTTCCATCGCCGAAAGGTAAATCACCTCGTCCGTCACTCGACCATCGACCACCTTGCGATAGGGACTCTCGATGAAACCGTAAGGATTTACCCGAGCATAGGTCGCCAATGAATTGATCAGACCGATATTCGGACCTTCCGGCGTTTCAATCGGACAGATCCGGCCATAATGGGTCGGATGCACGTCGCGCACTTCAAAGCCGGCTCGTTCGCGCGTCAATCCCCCAGGCCCAAGCGCCGAAAGACGACGTTTGTGCGTAATTTCGGAGAGGGGATTGGTTTGATCCATAAATTGGCTGAGCTGAGAGGAGCCGAAAAATTCTCGAACCGCCGCCGCCGCCGGTTTTGCATTGATCAGGTCATGAGGCATAACCGTATCGATCTCGACCGAACTCATCCGCTCGCGAATAGCCCGTTCCATCCGCAAAAGACCGACGCGATATTGATTTTCCATCAATTCGCCGACAGACCGCACCCGCCGATTACCCAGATGATCGATATCGTCGATTTCACCACGCCCATCCTTGAGATCGACTAAAACCCGCAGGATGGCCAGAATATCTTCTTTGCGCAGCACGCGAACGGTATCTTCCGTCTTTTGGTTCAGGCGCGAATTCATCTTCACGCGACCGACGGACGAGAGATCGTAACGTTCGATATCGAAGAACAACCCCTTGAACAAGGCCTCAGCCGTTTCCAAAGTCGGCGGCTCACCCGGACGCATGACACGATAAATATCAATCAGCGCATCTTCACGGGTCTGGTTCTTATCGATCATCAAACTATTGCGCATGTAAGCGCCAACATTCAGATGATCAATCGAGAGAACCGGCAATTCTTCGATACCAAGATTGGTCAATTGCAACAGCAAGGCTTGGGTGAGTTCATCACCCGCTTCGGCATAAACCTCACCAGTCACGGGATTGATGACGTCCTGGGCCAAATATTGACCAACCAATTCCTCATCGGGAACCAGAACTTCTTCCAACCCCTCTTCCTTGATCTTGCGGGCAAGTCTCGGAGTCATTTTGGACCCGGCCTCTGCCCGCACCTCGCCCGTGCGCGCATCGCGCAGATCATGGGCAAGCTTGCCACCCCCCTTATAGCGGGACGGATCAAACGCCGTCGACCAGCCATTGGCGGTGCGTACAAAATTATTGATGTCATAGAAGAAACGCAGAATTTCTTCTTTCGACATTCCCGTCACATGGGCGCGATCGGGGGTAACGCCCGCCGCCGCACATTCATCCAGATAGGTTTGCGTCGCCTCGTCATAAAGCGCCATCAACAGGGTCGTCGCCGGCAATTTCCGACGCCGATCGATGCGCACATAGACATGATCTTTGGCATCGAATTCGAAATCGAGCCAAGACCCCCGATAGGGAATGACACGGGCCGCAAAGAGATATTTGCCGGACGAATGAGTCTTGCCCTTATCGTGATCAAAGAAAACGCCGGGGCTGCGATGCATCTGTGAGACGATAACGCGCTCGGTACCATTGATGATGAACGTACCGTTTTTCGTCATTAAGGGCATATCGCCCATATAGACGTCTTGTTCCTTAATATCGCGAATTGAACGGGCACCCGTATCCTCATCCACGTCCCAGACGACAAGACGCAATGTGACCTTGAGCGGTGCTGCAAACGTAATCCCGCGCTGTTGACATTCCTCAACATCGTATTTCGGGATTTCAAGCTCATAGCGCACGAACTCAAGCTGAGCACGGTCGGAAAAATCCTTAATCGGAAAGACCGATTTGAAGACTTCCTGAATACCGACGCTTTGCCGCTCTTCTGGCCTTACCCCCATCTGCAAGAAATGATCGTAGGAGCTTTTCTGCACTTCGATCAAATTTGGCATCGGTGCGACTTCGGGGATCCGCCCAAAGCTCTTGCGGATGCGCTTGCGACCGGTGAAGGATTTAGCCATGAATGCCTCTCGTCATTTGATCGCCGACTGCGCAGTCGGCGTTGGTCTGGACGTCGGCTGCCCCCTAACAGGACAACCCGGTTCCCTTTCACCCCTCTCCTTACCCGGCATCGGTTTCGTGTGGCATCGCCACCAAAATGCCCGACAAGGATCACTTCTTTGATCGGCCATGCATCGAAACGCTATGCACAGCGCGAAAACTTTCATGCTTTTGTGGAATGATGAGGCTTTTTTAGCGCATCATTCCATGCGAAAACCGCATAGATCGGGAAAAACGACCGTAGCCGGAAGCCGCATAGGTGCGGCCCCCGGCTCTTTAGGCTCGTCATCAGGAAATAGATCCTACACAGTGCCGTAGCGCTGCGCAGCATCCATCTGAAATTATCCTCGTCCCGAGATTACTTAACCTCAACCTTTGCACCGGCTTCTTCAAGCTGCTTCTTGATCTTGCCGGCTTCTTCCTTGGAAACGCCTTCCTTGACCGGCTTCGGTGCGCCCTCAACCAGATCCTTGGCTTCTTTCAGACCGAGGTTGGTAATGGCACGAACTTCCTTAATAACGTTGATCTTCTTATCGCCAGCATCGACGAGAATCACGTTAAATTCGGTTTGTTCTTCAACCGGAGCAGCGGCAGCGGCAGGGGCCGCGGCAGCAACAGCAACAGGGGCTGCAGCGGAAACGCCCCACTTTTCTTCGAGCAGCTTTGAGAGTTCAGCGGCTTCGATAACAGAAAGACTGGAAAGCTCATCTACGAGCCTGGCGAGATCGGCCATGATAAAACTCCTGAAAACTTAAAACACGTTGGGTTGACAATGACGCTCAGGCGGCTTCGCCCTTGGTCGCATAGGCATTGAGCACACGAGCAAGCTGACCGCCGGGTGCTTGCAGCACACCAACAATCTTGCCCGCCGGGGCTTGCAGCAAGCCGATCAGCTTGCCACGCAGCTCATCGAGCGACGGCATGGTCGCGAGTGCCTTGACGCCGTCCGGAGTCAGTTGAACTTTTTCGAGGCCACCCCCGATGACTTTCAACTTATCGTTCTTGCTGGCGAACTCGACCGCTACCTTCGCCGCTGCCACAGGATCCTTGGAATAGGCAATTGCCGTCGGACCTGTGAACAAGGGCGATAGATGCTCGAACTTCGTGCCTGCGAGGGCGAGACGCGCGAGCCGGTTTTTCGTCACCTTAAAACTAGCACCAGCATCCCGCATCTGACGCCGTAACGCCGTCACCTCAGCGGCATCAAGGCCGTTATGGTGCGCTACGATCAGGCAGGAGGTCGCCGAAACGGCCTCATGCAGGCTGCTGACCAGTTCTTCTTTTGATGACCGGTCCACTGCTCGTCTCCGACCTAATGCCCTTGTGGCGTTCTTGGCTTCTCATCAGAACGACGAAAAACCCGCACCAAGGGCTGTTGCACGAGGGTCTAATGGGCGGAAATGCCCATTATCCCCAGTTCGCCTGTCCCAGAAGTCTCGGCCGTGCCCGCCAATTTTGCGTCCTGCAAAAAAACGGCATCGGATTCGGTACTCCCATCTCATGCTGGAGGGTGCACTCGGCACCCCTTAGACCAACCCGGCAGAACCAAGCCGATACCAGCAATCTCGGACAGGTTTGCAGGCTGAAACAACCGGACGGCCCCGTCAGGGGAAAGCCTTGTCTCTCAGCCCACATTTCTCGAAACCGATGGCAAGATCCTGCGATCTATCCCATCCGCTCGAGACCTGATCGACGATTACTCGCCCACCAGTGTAGAGATTTCCACCCGAAGGCCGGGGCCCATGGTCGAACTCAAAGAAACCTTCTTGATGTACGTGCCCTTAGCCCCTGACGGCTTTGCCCGATTGATGGCAGAAACGAAGGCGCGAACATTTTCAACAAGGTTCTGATCAATGAAACTGGCCTTGCCGACACCGGCATGAACGATACCAGCCTTCTCGGCGCGGAACTCGACCTGACCACCCTTAGCAGCCTTGACGGCTTCGCCGACATTCATGGTCACGGTGCCAAGCTTTGGGTTCGGCATCAAGCCGCGCGGGCCCAAAATCTTGCCCAAACGCCCGACCAACGCCATCATGTCCGGCGTTGCAATGCAGCGGTCAAATTCGATTTGTCCGGCCTGAATTTTCTCGGCCAATTCTTCGGCACCGACAATATCCGCACCGGCAGCTTCGGCTTCTTTCGCCCGGTCACCACGCGCAAAGACTGCGACGCGCAAAACCTTACCTGTACCGTGCGGCAGCAGAACCGTTCCGCGCAAGGTTTGATCAGCCTTACGCGTATCGATATTCAGGTTCATAGAAATTTCGACCGTCTCGTCGAATTTCGCCGTCGATCCTTGCTTGATAATGGAAACGGCTTCCTCAAGCGTATAGGCGGTATCACGATTGACCAGCTTGCGCGCGGTCTTCAACCGCTTTCCGATAAATGCCATGATCAGGCTCCTTCGACTTCAAGACCCATCGAACGGGCGGAACCGACCAGCATGCTACAGGCCCCTTCTAGGTCTTTTGCATTGAGATCAGGCATCTTCTTCAAGGCGATCTCGCGGATCTGATCCATTGTGATCTTACCGGCCTTGGCTCCCTTACCGGGGGTCTGCGAGCCCTTATCCACCGCCGCCGCCTTCTTGATGAAGTAGGTATTGGGTGGTGTCTTGGTCACAAATGTGAACGAGCGATCGCCGTATGCCGTAATGACTACGGGAATCGGCGTGCCCGGCTCAATACCGGCCGTACGGGCATTGAATTCCTTGCAGAACATCATAATGTTCAAACCGCGTGCACCCAAGGCGGGGCCGATCGGCGGAGAGGGGTTTGCTTTGCCAGCTGCAACTTGCAGCTTAACATAGCCGACGATTTTCTTTGCCATTGCTTCAGTCCCCTTTAGCTGGGCTGATGCGGTGCGGCTTGGCGAGCCTCCCGCAAGGTTTAAACTGTTGAGTTTGAAAAGCGACAGCTGCCACGCTCATCCACCAGGAAGCAAATCTGCCTCAGGTACGAGCAAGCATCAGATCAAAGCTTTTCCACCTGTGAATATTCCAAATCGACCGGGGTCGCACGTCCAAAAATCGACACGGCAACTTTAAGACGGGCCTTTTCTTCGTCAACTTCTTCGACCACCCCATTAAAGGATGTGAAGGGGCCATCGCAAACCCGAACTTGTTCCCCGACCTCAAAACTGATCGACGGCTTCGGATGGTCGACACCATCCTGGACCTGTCGCATAATCCGCAGGGCCTCGGTTTCCGTGATCGGGGCTGGACGCAACCCCTTGCCACCCAAAAACGCCGTGACCTTCGGGGTATTTTTGACGAGATGCCATGTATCGTCGGTCAGTTCCATTTTCAACAGGACATAACCCGGAAAGAACTTACGCTCCGACGCAACCTTGGCACCGCGCTTTACTTCAATCACTTCTTCCGTCGGAACCAGGATCTCCGCGAACATCTCCGACATGCCTTTTTGATCCGCTTGCTCACGAATCGACTGGGCAACTTTTTTCTCGAAGCCTGAATAGACGTGCAGTACGTACCACTTGTGACTCATGGAGTCAGGCCCCCAGACTCAAAATAAACCGCACAGCCTGCGAAAGGACTTGATCGACGACCAGAAAAAATATCGCAGAGAGGATAACCATGATGAAAACAAAGATGGTAAAAGATACCGTCTCTTTGCGTGAAGGCCACGTGACCCGCGCGATTTCCTCGCGTACTTGCCGCACAAACTCTATGGGACTCGGTCTTGCCATGGCGCTAGATCAACTCATCAAATGGATACCCGCGGTATCCGTCGCAATTACTCTTCGCCGTCTTATATCGGTAATTTCCATATGGGGGTTAAAAACCCTGTCATATGGCAGGAGAGGAGGGGCTCGAACCCACAACCCCCGGTTTTGGAGACCGGTGCTCTACCAATTGAGCTACACTCCTACATCACCTTACGCCAAGAGAGCCCCGACGATGTGCCCTCAATCCAGAACGGAAAGCTGAACAAACCGACGGGGCGCCCTATATACGCGTCTTTATGCGATCATGCTACTCAATAATTTTCGAGACGACACCGGCACCGACGGTGCGGCCGCCTTCACGGATGGCGAAGCGCAAGCCTTCATCCATCGCGATCGGCGCAATCAACTCGACATCCATCGCCACATTGTCGCCCGGCATCACCATTTCAACACCTTCAGGAAGGCTCACCATCCCGGTGACGTCCGTCGTGCGGAAATAGAATTGCGGACGATAATTCGTGAAAAACGGCGTATGACGACCGCCTTCTTCCTTCGTCAAAATATAGGCTTCCGCCTTGAACTTCGTATGCGGCTTGATCGTACCAGGCGCCGACAAAACCTGGCCCCGTTCAACGTCTTCACGCTTCGTACCGCGCAACAACGCACCGATATTGTCGCCAGCTTCGCCCTGATCCAAAAGCTTGCGGAACATTTCAACGCCGGTCACCGTCGTCTTGACCGTCGCCTTCAGGCCAACAATCTCAACTTCTTCGCCAACCTTCACGATCCCACGCTCAACACGCCCGGTCACAACCGTGCCGCGACCGGAAATCGAAAACACGTCTTCGATCGGCATCAAGAATGCACGATCCTTCGGACGTTCCGGCTGCGGAATATACGCATCAACCGCCGCCATCAACTGGAGGATCGCATCATGCCCAATCTCGGGGCTCTTGCCTTCAAGCGCCATCAACGCCGATCCCTTCACGATCGGAATATCGTCGCCCGGGAAATTGTAGCTCGACAAAAGCTCCCGAACTTCAAGCTCGACAAGCTCAAGAAGATCAGGGTCGTCAACCATATCGACCTTGTTCATGAACACCACAAGCGACGGAACGCCAACCTGCCGCGCCAACAAAATATGTTCCCGCGTTTGCGGCATCGGGCCATCAGCCGCTGAAACGACCAAAATCGCCCCGTCCATCTGCGCCGCACCCGTGATCATGTTCTTCACATAGTCGGCATGACCAGGACAATCAACGTGCGCATAGTGGCGGTTCGACGTCTCGTACTCAACGTGCGCCGTCGAAATCGTAATCCCGCGCGCACGCTCTTCCGGCGCCTTGTCGATCTGATCGTACGCCGTGAACGTCGCACCACCCGTCTCAGCAAGAACCTTCGTAATCGCTGCCGTCAACGACGTCTTGCCATGGTCAACGTGACCGATCGTCCCAATGTTGCAATGCGGCTTGTTCCGCTCAAATTTCGCCTTCGCCATTTATCTGACGCCTCATCCGCTCGGTCAAAGATTGAGTAAAAGCACCCAAAAAACCCAATGAAAAACAGTTCTTTTTTGATACCCTGCGGATGGAGCGGGTGATGGGAATCGAACCCACGTAGCCAGCTTGGAAGGCTGGAGCTCTACCATTGAGCTACACCCGCCCGAGTGCCGGTGGATTTGGACGCCCTGACCAAAACTTCCCAAGTGAGGTCTGGCCGTCACCGATCCGCTGGATCAGGCCCCGCAGCGTTTGCCGTTCAGTCCGGGTAATGGTGGAGGGAGTTGGATTTGAACCAACGTAGACATTAAGTCGGCAGATTTACAGTCTGCTGCCATTGACCGCTCGGCCACCCCTCCCCTGTTACCCCAGCGACTTTCCGGCGCAACGGAGGAGCGCACTATGAAAATTTCTGGCGTAAAGTCAACCGTATTTTTTTCCCTGATCCTGTTTTAACCCGACACCCTCTATACAAGTCCGGCGCAACGGCTTATGAGCGAGGCAGAAACTAGCGCGATTAAGGCGATCCCATCATGTCGAAACGCCCCTCTGCCACCCCCGGCAATGGCCCATCACGTCCTGCATCCCCCTCAAAGACGCGGGGGCCAAAGCCTTTTTCCACGCCAAAACCGACGAGTTCCCTTGAAAAAACACGGGGTCCATCGACCAGAACACAGCACTTGACAGAGAATGGTCCCCATAGAACGGAAAATTCGCATCATGCCAGCCGCCCGCTAGACCGGGCGGAGATCTCGTCAAGCGCCCCGCATGGCGCGCATTGGCTATGGGGCACCCATGCGGTGGAAGCAGCACTAGCGAATCCTGAACGGAAGATTCTTCGGTTGGTCGCAACGGCGGAAACCGCCGATTCCCTTAAGACGAAATTTGCCGAAACCGACCAGGATCTCCACCACACGCCCGATCTTTCGTCCCGCGACGACATTGCCCGGCTCCTGCCGCCCGGTGCTGTCCATCAGGGAATCGCCCTCTTAGTGAAGCCCTTAAAGCAACTTGTTATCGAAGATCTGTGCGATCGTGTGATCGGGAACGATACCGAATCCGCCCTCGTCGTTCTGTTGGACCAAGTCACCGATCCCCATAATGTCGGGGCCATCATGCGCTCTGCCGCCGCCTTCGGGGCGCTTGGCGTCGTCGTTCCCGATCGCAATGCGCCGGATGTTTCGGGCGTTTTGGCCAAAAGTGCGTCCGGGGCGGTCGAAACCATCCCGCTCGTGCGGACGGTGAATTTGGTGCGTGCGCTCGAAATGCTGAAGAAAGCGGGTTTTTGGGTCGTCGGCCTCGATGGGACGGCGGAACGCAGTTTGGCCAGTCACGCTTTGCAGGGCAAGATTGCCCTCATTCTGGGCGGCGAAGGCGATGGATTGCGGCGTCTTACGCGCGAGAAGTGCGATTTTGTCGCAAAGTTGCCCATGAAAGGCCCCATTGAAAGCCTGAATGTCTCGAATGCTGCCGCAATTGCCCTCTATGAACTGACCAGGACGCCATAAAGGTTCATGATCACAATGGGTTTTTCCAGTCTGATACGCCCGATTTTCCGTAGCGCACCCAAGATGGCGCTCGCCGCTCTTGGCTTCATCGTCAGTGTCGGCCCCTTGTCCGCCGAGGCCCCGCCGTTGCGGGCCGAGCGGGTCGATGTGGCTTTGGTGCTTGCCGTCGATGTGTCGCGCAGTGTCGACCATAGCCGGTATGTTCTGCAACTGGACGGTATTGCGGCCGCCTTGGAAAACCCAACCCTCATCAAAGGGATCGGACAAGGGCCAGAAGGGGCGGTTGCCATTACACTCATGGAGTTTTCCGACCCGGACCGGCAATTTCCGGTGATCGACTGGGTGCGGATCGCGACCGAAGAGGATGCCAAGCGGATGGCAAAGCGGATCCGTGCACTCCATCGCACATCGAATGGCCTGACCGGTATCGGCAGCGCGCTGCTGAACGCCAAAACGCTCCTCGAAGAACTCCCCTTCACGGCAAGGCGTAAAATCATCGACATTTCCGGTGACGGCATCAGCAATATCGGCATCCCCGCCTCGGAAGCACGCGATCAGGTCGTCGCGGCCGGGATCACGATCAACGGGTTGCCCATCATTACCGAAGAACCGTCGCTCGACCTCTATTACGCGGAGTACGTGATCGGCGGCCCAGGGGCCTTCACGATCGTTGCCAATGGCATCCACAGCTTTGCCGATGCAATGCGCCGCAAATTGCAGAACGAATTGCTGACCTCTTGATCGGATCGCCCCTCGCGCGAGGATTGCCGTCAAAAAAATTCACCCAAACAAGAGGGCATAAAAAAGGCCCGATCCATCCGAATCGGGCCCTTGTCGTGATCGTCGCATCAAAGATTGCGGGATGACCCAAGGGGCGGCCTCGACAAAAACCGGCAGAGGCCGCCCCCGGGTCACTAACCGCGGGTCAGGGGTTTGAACCGGAACCGATGGGGTTGATCGTCATCAACGCCCAACCGCCGCTTGCGGTCGGCTTCGTACATTTGATAATTGCCTTCGAACCAAACGACCTTCGCATCCCCTTCAAACGCCAGAATATGGGTCGCCAACCGATCCAGGAACCAGCGATCATGGGTGATCACCACGGCGCAACCGGGATATTCTTCCAAGGCATCTTCAAGGGCACGCAAGGTATCCACGTCGAGATCGTTGGTCGGCTCGTCCAACAGCAGGACATTGGCCCCAGCCTTCAGCATCCGGGCGATATGGACGCGGTTGCGCTCACCGCCGGATAGTTGACCGACCTTCTTTTGCTGATCGCCGCCCTTAAAATTGAACAGCGCCACATAAGAGCGGCTATTCATCTTGCGGCGGCCGAGATCGATTTCGTCCTGACCGTCCGAGACCACTTCCCACACGGTCTTGTCGGCCGGCAAGGCATCGCGCGATTGATCGACATAGCCGAGCTTGACCGTTTCCCCCACCCGAAAATCGCCCGTATCCGGTGTTTCCTGCTGAGTGATCATGCGAAACAGGGTCGTCTTACCGGCCCCGTTCGGCCCAATAACCCCAACGATGCCGCCGGGCGGCAGGCGGAAGGACAGATCTTCGATCAACAGGCGATCGCCAAACGCCTTGTTGATATGGCTGGCCTCGATGACCAGATCGCCGAGACGCGGTCCCGGCGGCAGAACGATCTGCGCCGTATCGGGGGCCTTTTCTTTCGATTGAGCCACCAACGCCTCGTACGCCTGAACGCGCGCCTTCGATTTCGCCTGACGGGCGCGGGGACTGGCGCGAACCCATTCCAATTCCTTAGCGATCACCCGCTGACGGGCAACCTCGGTCTTGTTTTCCAATTCAAGGCGCTTTTGCTTTTCCACCAGCCACGAAGAATAATTGCCCTCGTGCGGGAAGGTACAGCCGCGATCCACTTCGAGAATCCACGTCGCCACTTCATCCAGAAAATAGCGATCATGGGTGACCGTAATCACGGTACCCTCGTAATCTTTCAGATACCGCTGCAACCAGGCGACCGAATGGGCATCGAGATGGTTGGTCGGCTCGTCAAGCAGCAGCAGATCCGGCCGTTGCAACAACAAGCGACAGAGAGCGATTCGGCGTTTTTCGCCACCGGACAATTTTTCGACCGACGCATCGCCCGGCGGGCAATTCAACGCATCCATCGCAATTTCGATGGTCCGTTCCAATTCCCAGCCATTCACAGCATCGATCTGTTCCTGCAACTCGCCCTGTTCGGCGATGAGATCGTTCATCGCATCATCGCTCATCTCTTCGCCAAAGCGTGCGGAGATGGCCTCGAACCGGTCCAGCAAGGATTTCACATGGGCAAGGCCCAGCATGACGTTTTCCTTGACGCTGAGCGTACGATCCAGTTCCGGCTCTTGGGGGAGATAGCCGACCTTGACCCCGTCGGCAGCCCAGGCTTCGCCGTTATATTCCTTATCGACACCGGCCATGATGCGCAGGAGCGTCGATTTACCGGCACCGTTCGGGCCCAGAACCCCGATTTTCACACCGGGCAGGAACGACAGCCACACATCCTTGAACACTTCGCGGCCGCCAGGATAGGCCTTGTTCAGACCCTTCATCACATAAATATATTGATAAGCGGCCATTTGCCGTCTCCACACTGTATCCGGGGCCTGGGGAAATTCTGGGCCATCGCTGCCGACGGGACGATCCCCGTGCCAGCAAGGCCGGAGCGGGTTTTAGCCTATGGCAGGCCACGATGCAACACGCGCAACGCCGACCCCGAACGCCAACCCCCTCATCAAGATCAGTTCAGGCATGATCGGGGCTCGCACCTGTCCCCCTTTTCCTGGCGTTTCGGCTGGGGCATGCTTCTTGTCGATAAGCGCTGCGATCTTGATGGGCAAAGGATAAGGGATATGCAACCAGTGGAGTCGGTATTACGGCATCTCGAAGGCGATTTCGATCGCGCGTTGGACCGGTATCTCGATTTCCTGCGGATCAAATCGATCTCGACCGATCCCGCCTATCGCGACGAGACGCGCCGTGCCGGGCAATGGTTGGTCAATGAACTGGCCGGGATGGGGTTTGACGCGGGCCTGCGCGAGACGCCGGGTCATCCCGTCGTGGTCGCCCACCACCCGGGTCCGGCCCATGCCGGACCGGATATCCCCCATCTGCTCTATTACGGTCATTACGACGTTCAGCCGCCCGATCCCCTCGAACTCTGGGATAGCCCGCCGTTCGAGCCGGCGATCATCGACGCCAAACACGGCAAACGTGTTGTGGCGCGCGGTGCCGTGGACGACAAGGGCCAGGTCATGACCTTTCTCGAAGCGTTTCGCGGCTGGACCAAGGTGACGGGCGGCCTGCCGGTCAAGGTGACGGTCATGCTCGAAGGCGAAGAAGAAACCGGCAGCCCGTCCTTGCCCGATTTCCTGCGCACCAACCGCGATGAACTCGCCGCCGACATGGCGATCGTCACCGACACGAATGCCTGGAACATCGATACGCCGGCCATCACCTATCGCCTGCGCGGCATGCTCTATATCGAAGTGACGTTGCATGGGCCGCGCCGGGATCTGCATTCCGGGCTCTATGGTGGGGCCGTCGTCAATCCGATCAATGCGTTGACCCGGGTGCTGGCCCAATTGCACGATACCCATGGCGTGGTCCAGATCCCCGGATTCTACGACGATGTGCGGGAATTGCCGGTGGAAGAATCCGAGGCATGGCGCAATCTCGCCTTCGACGAAGCCGGGTTTTTGGGTGAAATCGGCCTCACCCGGTCGGTCGGCGAGGCCGGACGCACCGTTTTGGAACGGATCTGGTCGCGTCCGACCTGCGATATCAATGGGATTTGGGGCGGTTATACGGGGGCCGGGTCCAAGACCGTGATCCCTGCCCACGCCTCGGCCAAAATTTCCTGTCGTCTGGTGCCGGGACAAGATCCAGCCCTCGTCCTGCATGAAATCAAAAATTTCCTCGATGCCCGCACGCCGCCCGACTGCCGGTGGGACGTTGCGTGCTTCGGTTCGTCGCCGGGCATCGAAGTGCCGTCGGACAACGCCTTCATGCGGGCGGCACGAGCCGGTCTCAAGGATATTTTCCACAAGGATGCGGCCCTCATCGGGATGGGTGGGTCGATACCGGTCGTGGGTTGGATGAAGGATCATTTGGGGCTCGACACGATCATGGTCGGCTTTGGCCTCGATGACGACCGGATCCACAGTCCGAATGAGAAATTCGAAGTAAAATGCTTGAAAAACGGCATCATGAGCCATGCGGCGATCTTGGCCCATCTTGCCGCCCTACCCCCCCGCTAGCGTCCTCGGCGGTTCAGCCGCACGACTGGACCGCCCGTCACGCTGATAGCACCGCCGTCAGGAGTTCTTTGGGTGGAAATCGACGTAACCGACCTCAGTCCCCGCGCGGCCTATTTGTTGATGACGGCGGCCATCGCCCCCCGACCCATCGCCTGGGTCGCAAGCCAAGGGGCGGGTGGGATCCAGAACCTCGCCCCGTTCAGTTTTTTTCAGATGATTTCGGGCCGCCCGCCGACCCTCATCATCTCGGCCAGCCTGCCCGATGGGGAGGTCCCGAAAGACACGGTGCGCAATATCGCCGAAACCGGCGATTTCACCGTCAATCTGATCAGTTTTGCCCTCAAAGATCAGATGAACGAGACCTCGTTCGGCTATGGCCCCGATATTAGCGAGTTCGACCGCTGCGGCGTTGCATCTCGCCCATCCGTCAAGATCAAGGCCCCCCGCGTCAGCGAAGCCCCGATCAGTTTCGAATGCATCGCCCGGCGCATCCAACCCTATCCCGACGACCACCCATCCTGCCATTTGATTTTCGGCGAGGTGGTGATGGCCCATCTCGACCCCAAAGTCCTGGATGATGCCGGGGCCATCGACCCGGACAAGCTCGACCTCATCGCGCGCATGGGCGGCGATTGGTACGGACGGATGCGCAATCCCGGCAATTTCCAATTAAGCCGCCCGATGGCCGAAAAACCCGCCTCACCGCCATGAGGCCGCCCCGCGATCTCTTCGATCGCAAGGATGGCGGCACTTGGCTTTCGCCAGCCGGTGCCGCCGCCCTCGTGCAGGAACGGGGCTATGGCGATCTCGGGGCTTTGGCTCTCGATCTTCTGCCCTTGGCGGCAAGCCGGGCCCGGCCCGATATTTCCGGGTTTCGGGTCGGGGCCGTCGCCGTCGGACGATCGGGGGCACTTTATCCCGGGGCCAACCTCGAAATACGGGGCGGCACCTTGGGTATGAGCCTGCATGCCGAACAGACGGCCATTGCCAATGCCCATCGTGCTGGCGAAACCGGCCTTACCCACCTTGCCATCACGGCGACACCCTGCGGCTTTTGCCGCCAATTCATGCAGGAAATCGCCGATGCCGGGACGATCCAAATCCTTCGCCCCGGCAGGCCCCCCGTTCTTTTGAGCACACTCCTACCCGATGCGTTCGGCCCCGCCGATCTCGGGGTCACGGATACCCTGTTTACCGCACAGATGCACGATCTGGCCTTTTGCGAAGATCCGTCTGCGGCAGACGCCCCTCTCGCACACGCCGCCCTTGATGCCGCCCGGCGATCCTATTGCCCCTATAGCGGCTGCCCCAGCGGCATCGCCCTTGCCCATGCGGATGGCACGATCTGGACCGGCTCCGTCATCGAAAGTGCCGCCTATAACCCAACCCTACCGCCTTGGCTCATGGCGGTCTCGGCGCTGTCGCAAAGTGGGCGCGACCCGGCCGATATCACCCGGACCGTTCTGGTCGGCGTATCGGGCCGCGTCGATGACGGTCGGGCCGCACGCCATCACTTGGAATTAGTGGGAAATTCAACTAAAACACGCTGTATCTCGCTCTTTCATACAGCCTAATATAGTAATTTAATTTTAAAATTTATCTAGAAAATGAAATCAACCTATAATATATTTTTCCTTCACCATTCAGAAGGAAAAAATATGAAACGTCTGTTTATTATTCTGACCATGATCCTCGTTGCAGGCTGTGCGTCATCTGGCACCAAAGTAACAGATCAACAAGCGCAAAAATATGTGAATGGTGTTACGACCAAAGATCAGATTATTTCTGATCTTGGAAAACCTGACTCCATGACGAAACTCGCCGATGGAACCAGTAGTATCAGTTACATGCATGTGTCGGCTTCTGCTAACGCGGTGAATTTTGTTCCCGTCGTTGGATTGCTTGCGGGTGGCGCAAAATCAACAACCGATACTGTTACTTTTAATTTTGATACACAACTAAAACTTGTTAGCTATACATCAACCACGGGCAGCCAAGATGTGTCGACTGGTCTCTTAAACCAGAAATAACCGACTGCATCGTCTCATGCCGATCCGGCGCTGGCATCATGGGGCGCATGTTGCTACAAACAGGCACCCGCCGCCGCATCGGCGCGGGGGCCTGTTGCCTTATTGTGATTTTCCCCGCCCATGACC